>JAUNVE010000057.1 GCA_030537795.1 Actinomycetaceae bacterium | reverse complement strand
CCGCCAAGGGCCCGAAGATTTCGATTATCAAGTACAAGAACAAGACTGGCTACCGCAAGCGCCAAGGTCACCGTCAGCCTCTGACACAGATCAAGGTTACGGGCATTAAGTAGTCCGTAGCGGTATCGGAATCGACAGAAAGAAGCTTTGAGATGGCAAGCAAGAAGGGACTCGGTTCTTCCAAGAACGGTCGCGACTCAAATGCGCAGCGCCTCGGCGTCAAGCGCTTTGGCGGCCAGTTCGTAAAAGCAGGAGAGATCCTCGTGCGCCAGCGCGGAACTCGCTACCATGCGGGAAATAACGTTGGCCGAGGCAAAGATGACACGCTATTCGCATTGGTTGCTGGCGACGTAGAGTTTGCCACCAAACGCGATCGTCGGGTCGTCAATGTGATTGAGGCTGTATCGGCCTAGCTCACACCAGTAGCGTTATTGAGGGTGGACGGGGAACCGGCCACCCTCAATCTGTATGCACAGCCCCTTACAATGAAGCACGGAAGGAGTGACCGATGACATCATTTGTAGATCGTGTGACGATGCATGTCAGTGGAGGTAACGGTGGTCACGGTTGCGTGTCGGTACACCGAGAGAAATTTAAGCCACTTGGCGGTCCTGACGGCGGTAATGGAGGCAACGGCGGAAGTGTCGTCTTCGAGGTTGACGATCAGGTAACAACTTTGTTGGCGTACCACCGCGCTCCTCACCAACGTGCGGAAAACGGCACTCCTGGAATGGGTGACAACCGCGAGGGTAAAAATGGAGCCGACATTGTTTTGCCGGTGCCGGTGGGAACCATTATTAAAGACTCCCATGGAAATCTGCTGGCGGATCTGCTGGAGCACGGTCAACAGTACACGGTGGCTGCCGGAGGTCGTGGCGGTCTCGGTAATGCGGCATTGGCGTCGAAACGACGCAAAGCCCCGGGGTTTGCCTTACTTGGAGAGCCGGGCGAAGAACGCGATATCGTTATTGAACTTAAATCGGTTGCCGATGTAGCCCTGGTGGGGTACCCCTCCGCAGGAAAATCTTCTCTCATTGCAGCCATGTCTTCCGCGCGACCAAAGATCGCTGACTATCCGTTCACCACGCTGGTGCCGAATCTCGGTGTCGTCCAGGCCGGTGATTTCAGGTATACGATGGCGGACGTGCCAGGTCTCATTCCAGGCGCCGCGCAAGGTAAGGGCCTCGGTTTAGAATTCTTGCGCCATATCGAACGCTGTGCCGTTATTGTGCACGTACTCGATGCCGCAACTTTTGAAACCGACCGAGACCCTGTATCGGACCTCCACGCGATTGAAACAGAGCTTGACCAATATCGCTCGGATTTGGGTGAACTGGAAGGCTATGTACCTTTAGGTCAACGTCCGCGTGTCATTGTGGTCAATAAGATTGACGTTCCCGATGGGCGCGATATGGGGCAAATGCAGCGTGCGGATCTTCAGTCACTGGGATGGCCGCTATTCTTCGTTTCCGCGGTGAGTCATGAAGGACTCAAAGAACTCGCCTTTGCACTGGGAAAGATCGTTGACGACCATCGTGCTCAACTTCCCGAACCTGAGCCAGCCGTGCAGGTAATTTCTCCGACACCGGTTGGTCGGCGCCGTAGGAAAGAAGAGATCACCGTTCGACTCGTGTCGTACTCCGGTGAGGATGTATATGAAGTGCGGGGCCGTAATCCTGAACGGTGGGTGCGTCAAACTGACTTCACAAATGATGAAGCGGTGGGGTATCTGGCGGATCGACTTGCGCGTGCCGGCGTGGAAGATTTGTTGGCTGAAGCGGGAGCACTTCCCGGATCTCCGGTTGTCATTGGCTCGGTTACTGACGGCGTTATCTTTGATTGGGAGCCGACCCTCGAAACGGGGGCTGAACTGTTAGGGCCTCGCGGATCCGATACGCGGCTTGAGGAGAGGATTCGCCCCACACGTCGTGAACGAAAAGCACGGTTCCACGAGATTATGGATGCCAAGCAGGCAGCTCGCGATGAGTTATGGACAGAGCGCGAAAAGGGGATCTGGACAGATCCGGAGGAATGATCGATCCGCGCGTAGTCTAGTGTCTAACAGACAAGGAGTGATTCGTGGAGGATCGACACACGATTGCCGACGCCCAACGAGTTGTCGTCAAAATCGGTTCATCATCGCTAACTAGGCCAGATGGTCGGCTCAATCTTAACCGTCTGGACGAAATCGCGGGCGCTGTTGCCAGGATGACGAAACGGGGAAAACAGGTGGTTCTCGTTTCTTCTGGTGCAGTGGCCGCTGGCATTGATCCACTCGGACTACCGGCCCGCCCGCGCGACCTCCCCACCATCCAAGCATGCGCCGCCATGGGACAGGGACTTCTCGTCGCACGCTGGGCGGCTGCATTCCAGTCGCATTTTCGCCACGTGGCGCAGGTTTTGCTTACCGTTGAGGACGTTATGCGCCGCGACCACTATGCGAATGCACGCCAGTCGCTTGATCGATTGCTGCACTTCGGGGTAGTTCCGGTAGTCAATGAAAACGACACAGTTGTGACCCGCGAGGTTCGGTTTGGAGATAATGATCGTCTCGCCGCCTACGTTTCTCACCTGGTCAGCGCAGACGCTCTCATTTTGCTTACTGACGTTAATGGTCTGTACACCGCTCCACCAGGAACCGAAGGCGCACACTTGATTGAAGATGTCACATCCTTCGAAGATTTACGGTCGGTGCGAACCGAAGGTGCGGGTACCGGGATTGGAACCGGCGGTATGACCACCAAAGTTGATGCTGCCGCTATGGCGTCTGCTTCTGGCATTCCCGTAGTGATGTGTCACGCCGATGATTTAGCTTTAGCAGCCGCTGGCAAGTCGGTGGGGACACTGTTTCACACGACCGGGCGACGTCGCCCATCGCGCACCCTGTGGATAGCCCATGCGGCACGCTCGCGCGGGCAACTGATTCTTGATGATGGTGCCATGGAAGCCATTACCAAACGAAAGAAGTCGCTTCTGCTGGCCGGCGTGGTGGCGGTGCGAGGCGATTTTGCCTCTGGCGACGTGGTGGAGTTGATCGGTAGTTCCGGCGTGGTAGCGCGGGGAATCGCCTCCTACGACTCCGATGAGATTGACAGACTCAAAGGATTGTCGATGGGTGATTTGCGTTCGCAGGGGATAGACGATGCTCGCCCGGTTATCCATCGAGACGACATGGCCGAGACGCGTCAGCCCTAGTAGGGTAAACGCATGAATACAGAATCAACACATAATGCCCGTGCAGGTGTTCGTGAGGTGTGCGAACGCGCTCGAGTAGCCCGCGGATGGCTGGCGACGTCAACGTCGCAAAAACGCAATGACATTCTTGCCGCGGTGGCGCGAGGTCTTATCGACCGAACAGAAGAAATCCTTATTGAAAACGGTAAGGACTGCCAGGCGGGACGTGAGGCCGGAATGGCAGAAGGCCTACTTGATCGTTTAGCACTCAGTCCCAAAAGGGTTGAAGATCTGGCTCAGTCAGTGATTGACCTCATCTCTCTACCCGACCCGGTGGGAGAGATCGTCTCCGGTTCCACGATGCCCACCGGACTACGAGTGCGTCGGGTTCGCGTCCCGCTCGGCGTAGTCGGCATGATTTATGAAGCTCGCCCCAACGTGACCGTTGATGCGGCATGTTTGTGTATTAAATCAGGGAATGCGGCAATCGTGCGCGGTGGCAGTGCGGCATTGAACTCCAATCGCATACTCGTTGACATTATCCGTGATGCGATTGCATCCGAGGGCGGCAGCGCCGACCTCGTTGCCTCGGTTGATCAATGGGGGCGTGAAGGTGCCACTGAGCTGATGCGAGCGCGCGGGCTGATTGATGCCTTGGTACCTCGCGGCGGAGCCGGCCTGATCCGCTCGGTGGTAGATAACTCAATAGTTCCCGTTATCGAAACCGGGGTTGGCAACTGCCATATCTATGTCGATGCTTCCGCTGATCTCGAACAGGCGACTCCCATTGTGATGAATGCGAAAACTCAGCGAGTCGGAGTATGCAATGCGGTGGAAACGCTCCTTATCGATTACACCATTGCAGACACATTCCTACCGGTCGTCGCCAAACAACTGATCGAAGCCGGAGTGACTTTGCACGCCGATGAAACCGCGCGACAGATTCTCGAGGGCTTCGAGCAGGTAGTGGAGGCGACGGAGAGCGATTGGGAAACAGAATACCTCTCTTACGATCTGGCTGTTCGCATCGTGAGCGGCGTCGATGAAGCGGTCGAGCACATTCGCACTTATTCATCGGGGCATACCGAAGCCGTGCTGGCAAACGATACGAGAATCGTGAACACTTTCGTCGCCGGAGTAGATAGTGCGGCAGTAGCCATCAACGCATCGACCCGGTTTACTGACGGCGGTCAGCTAGGCTTGGGAGCAGAGCTGGGAATTTCCACTCAGAAATTGCACGCTCGCGGCCCTATGGGGCTGACGGAGTTAACAACGTGGACGTGGATTATCGAGGGCGATGGCCATATCCGCGCTTAGGAGGTTGAATAGCCGTGGCTTTTGTCGCTGGTGAATCGAATACCCGTCCTTCGATCGGAGTGATGGGTGGAACATTCGACCCCATTCACCACGGACACCTCGTTGCTGCATCTGAAGTAATGGATGTGTTCGCACTCGATCAGGTGGTTTTTGTGCCCGCCCAGATGCAACCCTTTAAGGCCGGCAGGCGAGTGACTTCGGCGGAGCATCGCTATCTCATGACTGTGATTGCCACGGCTTCGAATAATCGGTTTGCTGTATCGCGGGTGGATATTGATCGTGGTGGAACAACCTACACGATTGACACTCTGAATGACTTGCATGCTCAGCGTCCCGATGCGGATTTATTCTTTATTACCGGGGCGGATGCGTTAGAGCAGATTCTGACCTGGAAGGATGCGGACCAGCTTTTCGACCTCGCCCACTTCATTGGCGTAACGAGGCCGGGACACGAGCTTAAAGCGACGGGAATACCCAAGTCTGCGGTGTCGTTGCTGGAAGTGCCGGCGATGGCGATTTCGTCGACAGACTGTCGTGCTCGCGTGGCGGCCGGAAAGCCCGTGTGGTATTTGGTACCCGACGGCGTCGTTCAGTACATCGACAAGTACGGACTCTACAGTGAGTGACTGGGAACTGGATCCCGATGTGCTTCCCTTCGTATCGTATCCGAGGGTGTTGAAACCGCTCACGTTCAAATATGTTGCACGGGACGAAATACCAGTTGAGTTAGATCCCCAAATTCGACAGTCGATCGACTCAATGAACGAGCGTCTTGCCAGGGTTGAAGCGATGTTAAATGGCACAATGGAGGAAAGCACAGATGAATAGGGAGATGGTTATTTCGTGACTATGAGCGAGCAAGCTCGACATATGCTGGATGTGGCTACCGAGGCTGCTGTATCCAAGCTCGGTATCGATCCGGTGGCGATTGCGGTAGGGGAGCGCCTGGTTTACGCGGATGTGTTTTTGATTGTGTCAGCGTCCACCCAGCGGCAGTTGAACGCCGTGGCAGATGAGATCGTTGACCGCATCGTCGAGTCAGGTTTTTCTCGCCCGCGAGTGGAGGGGCGCGAGGATGCGCAGTGGATCCTCATGGATTTCGGAGATCTTGTTGTGCACGTCATGTTAGACGAGCAGAGAGAATATTATGCGCTTGAACGCTTGTGGGCGGACTGTCCACGTATCGAACTTTCGGTAGGGGATTCTTAGTGGCTTCTGCGAAACCTGGTTCTCGCATCGTATTTGTTCGGCATGGTCAAACCGATTACAACGTCGGGGGACGGGTGCAAGGTCAGATTGATATTCCCCTCAATAATGTCGGTCGCCAGCAGGCACGCGCTATGGGGCCCTACGTAGCTGAATACGAACCGAAACTCATTGTGACATCAGATCTGTCGCGGGCGCGTGATACAGCTCGAGAAATTCACAAACACGCACCGTGTGATTTAGTGATCGATAAACGTTTGCGCGAGCGTGCTTTTGGAAAGTTTGAGGGATTGAGCTTCCATGAGTTGGTAGCCAATTTCGAAGATGATTATCGGGAGTGGAAAGATACGGGGGAGTGCGCTCGAGCCGGGGTAGAGAGTCGCGTGGCAGTTGGCGAACGCTTTGCTGCGGCCATCATCGATCGTGTATCACACGAATCAGGTACCTACGTATTCGTTTCTCACGGTTCCGCCATTGTGCAGGCGATTACCCACTTGCTTGGTCTTGACCCATCGGCGTGGAATGGTTTCCGCGGCCCGAATAACTGTCACTGGAGCGTCCTCGATCAGGCGAATCGGCCACCGTATTGGCGCGTTGTGGGACACAATCTCGGGGTTGGTGG
>JAUNVE010000056.1:5756-7527 GCA_030537795.1 Actinomycetaceae bacterium | reverse complement strand
CAACCGGCAACACACCAAACCCAACCAACCCCACAACCACACACACCAACACACGACGGATTTGCTTTACCATTCGTCACTTTCTTCATCGATTGGTTGTACGAGAACGTTGATCTCAGAGACGGTTCCTTCATCGGCTGCGACACTCCGCACCAGATCCCCATTAAAGTCATAAAATGTAATGCCCGATTGCCCGTATTCCCGCTTATTCGACCGGTCTTTATCGGAGCCAGCGGCTCCGCTCATCGGCATGCCCATAACACCCCGCCCACCGGCACCCGAGCCACCGGAAGATGCGGCTCCCGTGGTACCCGTACCACCTGCCGCGGCGACACCTGTTGCACCAGACATACCCGAGCTACCTCCAGCGGCACCGGCAGTACCGAGTGCAGAAGTCCCCATTCCGGGGCCACTTCCCGCAAGCCCCGCGGTTCCCATTCCACCGGCCGACGCTAATCCGCCCGCACCCGACAGCCCACCTGTTCCCATCATGCGTGCCAGCCCGGCTGCTCCAACGACTCCGAGGGCTCCGGCGCCCCCCACTCCCGCAGCGCGCGCCTTAATATCGTTTTCCAAAAGAGAAGCGAGATACGGATTCTTCGGGGCAACGCCGTCCGTGGGGTTGACGGGAACAAAGTATCCCCCCATTTCTCCATCGGGACGCGGAATCCCCTGCACATGGACCTCGAACGGCCACCGATCTCTCGATGGAATCGAGGAGGTAGCGTGGGAATTGTGACTTCCACTCGGAGCGTCATTTCCGCCCGGGTAGTTACCATGTCCGGTCGTGAACTCACTCGAATTCGTTCGCGCCATCGAATGGGAAGCCGCATGCGAGTCAAAGTTCACGGAGCCTGATTGCGACAATGGAACTGCGCCGGAACTCTTTTCCTGTGTGCGATGGGCGAGATAGTCACTTCGAGAGCCATATCTGCCACCAAACCCCAATAAACCAGCATCCGAGTCTGTCTTTTCATGCTCCGACGAACCTGAGCTCATATCATCTAGAGGTAAACGAGTGCCATATACATGCCCATCATTTAGTCTGTCTTCGATAATCCCTAGTTCCGATTCCAAATTATTAAGGGCTCTTGCCGCTTCCTCTTCGCGAGCTTGTTCGCGCTCCGCTCGGATCATGTCCGCGAGTTCTGGCCCGGTGACTACCGCTTCCGTATCCGGTACGTAAAGCGATGGCGCTGAATACGCTCCAAAGGTGTAACACAGGGCAGTTTCCCACCAGTTCAATTCTGCTGGGGTAAGGTTATGATACGCATTTTGAGCCTGCTCGACGGCATCTTTTGCCGCATCATTATTCTTCGCAATTGTCTCGCTCACGTCAGACAGCGCCCGAAAGCGACGGGTCAAATGGGCGTGAACCGCTTTAATCTGCGTGTTGGTCTGGTCGCCGAAACCAAGATGAGTCGAGGACGGCAGGAGTGATCGACACTCGTCTAAACTTTTTTTAATGGCTCGCAGCGCGGAAGAATCTGACCCAAACTGAGCGAGATCTGCCGTGGTGATTTTTGCGAGTCTGTCTGCATTAACTCCCACGATTCCCCTCCTCAAATACACTGGCATCTATTGCGGGATCTAACGAATCGTCAGGCCCATAACCGTCGACATAGCACACCTCGGCGCCCAGCAAGTCAAAGTTTGTTACGGGTTCTGTTGGTGTAACGTCTGCGGGATCGGTATTCGGTGTCGGCGCCTCCATAGCCGCCCATTTTTGGCGGAAAGTATCCATCGACGCTTCATCCTGCGCTTCAAAGGC
>JAUNVE010000056.1:0-5737 GCA_030537795.1 Actinomycetaceae bacterium | reverse complement strand
ATCTGCAAGGCTGTAACGGCACCTCTCAGTTTCCTGCAGGTCCGCCCATTTATCAGATGTCTGGCTTTTGGCCACCGACTGCGACTCTGCAATTGCATCCTCAACGTCCGGGATAGTTCTCTGTACCTTCTCAATCTGCGTTACTATTTCTTCAGGCTCGGTGTGAATTCCACCGGAGCCGGGTGGCACTGTACCTTCACGTGCCGAACTGCCAATCGTGAGCGCCATGGGTTATCAACCTCCACGGTGAGATGGATAGTACTCTAAAAATATCTGCATGATAAGGAAACATGCAACAGTGTTTCTCGATGTAAACACTGTTTTCGTCTTCATCAGTGCACAATGCACTCATGCTGGGATTCAGATACTCGCCCATTGAGGCCGCGCACCCAGACTTCGATACAGTTGCGCCCGTCAACCACCGGAAACGTCACCGTTGTTTGGGAGGTCGTCGCATCAATTGGCTCTTCCCCCGCGCGGCTCACCACGTAGCCAAAAGGTGCGCCAGCAACATCGGGTAGCTCGTCGGGCGCACGCCAGGTCACCGACACGGTCTCGTCTTCAACCGACATCTTCAGGTTGGTTACGGCAGGCACCGGGGCCTCCACCACATCCACTGCCCGCGTTGGTTCTTGCGGTGTCACGGGAATGTCTCCTCCGCGCGTCCACCCGTCCCCCTGTAGTACCGCCAACACGATGCCTCCCATGACACATGCCACGGCAACAACAACCGCGAGTACGTGCCACCAACGCATACCGCTTCGTGGCGGTAGAGCAGACATTGAGCGTGACCGCGTACTTCCCGTCGATGCCCAGGCGTGAGCCACACCGCCCGCATTCTCCGAGTTTTGGGTACCTACTGGTGCACCCGCCCCGGCAAGCTCCCCCGCAAGCGGCCCCGGCGTAAGCACCCCTCCGGTCGCAGAATCGGGGAGGGCGAGATCAGACACCCCTGCGTGATGAGTAGGGCTTCCGGTCGAGATAATCCGTGCCCGAGGTCGAGTTGCATCCGGATCTTCCCCCTCATCGGTGTCGTCATCCGCTTCGGTCGACTGCAACACATCAAGAGTCGTCAGCGGTAGTCCCAATTCCTTTTGTACTTGCTGCAAGAGGCGACCAAAATCAGAAGCCGACGGACGCTCCTCGGCAGACAATGCCATCCCCCGCGCCAACAGCAACTCCAAAGACTCCGGAACATCCCTGCGCCCGGTTCGGCGAATCCGGCCGCTCAATACGCGCGAAATTAACGCGGCCTGCGAATTATCCTCCCCCGGTGCCTCGCACGGCGCGCAACCAACTAGCCACGTCCACAACGTCGCCGCCAGTGAATAGACATCCAGTGCGGGTGTCACAATACAATCCGGAGCATGAGCTTCCGGAGCCGCCCACGGAATCGACATTCCCGCATCCTCATGACGCACCGGCACACCGATACGTCCCGACAAACCAAAATCGGTCAGTACCGGCTGATTAAACTTCGTCACCAAAATATTCGACGGTTTAATATCGCGATGCGCAATACCGGCAGCGTGCAAAGAAGCAACAGCACCGGCCACAATCACCCCCGTTCGCACAACCTCCACAACCGACAGCGGAGCAATACCACGGCGCCACGGACGGCGAGGACAGTACTCCAACGCCATCCACTCATCACCGGCACGCGTACGGCCAGTGAGGTACAGTGACACGATGCCCGGGTGAGATGACACCTGCGCGAGGACATTCGATTCGCGCCGCAAAATCCGCTTGTGCTTAGCCGAACCGTCATGAGAAACCACTTTGATAGCGACCTCACGTTCGGGAACCTGCTGAACGTAGCGGTGAACATCAGCATGACCACCGCGGCCCACAAACTCAACCCACGAAAACCCGTCAATTGACGGGCCCGCTACCGACCGCGACGACGCAACCATGAACGCTCCTTCTTCGTTCGTTCAATTTTAATGCCCCGCCGCCCCCGCGTCATTCGCCGCTTTTGGTGTTCGTCGGCTTCCCTCCTCAACTCCCGCTTCTGCTGGCGACGCCTGTCACGCCGTGCACGCAGTGCCTTCCACGATATGCTCCGCCGATACCGCTCCCACCAAGAATCAGGGCGCATAGCCTGGCGCGCACTCGCCTCGTGTTCCCACGCACTCGCCACGGCGGCCTCCGTCGTTTCAAGCCCCGAAAACTCCGCTGCATCGACAACCTGCGCGAGAGCGCGCACCGTCCCCTCGCTGGACAAGGCTCGGTCAATCACCACTGCGGTCTCCAACCGCGTGGCCATAACGGGAAGGGAAACACCTGAATCTAACGCGTGATCAGTAGTTTCCCACCACGCGTTACGCACCCCGGAACGTCCCACCTTCGACCGGCGACGACGCCGTCGCCACAGCTTAAACAGCGGAATTCCCAGTAGCGGCACGAGCACCACGAGTGACAGTATCCCCACCCCACCAATGAGCATCCACGGGATTCTCAACGGCGGAGATAGCGGGTCACCTTTCGAACTATCACGTGACGCAGGGGGCAACTCCGGAGGTTCTTCCGGTGGCTCCGGTGGCTGCAATACCTGGGGTTTCGGCACCGACTTCGGCTTGGGAACCTCCGTCTGCGGTGTTTGATCCCGCGGAGGAGTCGGATCAAATGGCACCCACCCCGCGCCCTCGAACTCAATTTCAACCCACGCGTGAACGTCTCGCCCCAAAAGCCGTATCTCACCGTCACTGTACTGTTCGGGATACGCCCCCATCACCACGCGGGCCGGCATCCCTAACGCGCGCGCCGCGAGCGCCATCGCCGAGGCGTACTGTTCATCATCACCAACCATCTGTTCAGCGCCCAACAGGCGCGACAAACGGTCGGCGTTGTGGCCGGGACGCGAGGGAGACTCAACGCCATTGGCATAAAAACCTGTTTCGCGGAAGTATCGCTCCAACGCCCGGGCCCGGTCGATAGGAGAAGCCGCACGCGCAACCACTTCATTAGCCAGCTCCGGTAAGCCTTCGGGCACACCGCTCATATCCGGCATTTTCCGCCCGACGAATGCGCGGCCCGATAACTGTCCTTCACTCCATACCGGTTCAGACCACCCCGCAATCCGGTAGGACGCCTGACCGGGTACCGGAACATTCGAGATAGCCGTCATCAGTTCCACGTCGTAAAACACGTGCGGCGCAACCTCATCCGGTGCATCAATTTCGGTCAGGTGGCCAACGGTGGGGATCCAACGAGCCACCTCGCGCGACAGCGTTACTGTCGCATCGTAGCTGTGGCGGGCGGCCTCATCGACATCCGATGTCGCTGGGGCCACAACATGACCGACCTGGTAGAACCCGTGATTGTCCGTCTCGGGGGCCGCAATCCCCCAACTCACACCGTCATACGTATCCATTGCGGCAAACCGCACGCGCATCCCCTGTTCCAGACCGCTGACACGCAGTACCTCCTCATCTTCCAGATCCGCGTTGAGATGGCGGTACTGTTCCAGCGGTGTCGGGAGATCATGAACGTTTAACGGAGGCGACACCAGATCGCGAAGTGAATAATGGGGGCGCCCCGATCCCCAACTGGGCACAATCAACGCTGCAATGACGATACCGACGGTGACACTTACGAGCGCCGAAACCGTCAAAGGAATCCAATGCACAACAGCCATTCGGCGACGACGCCCCGTTTCCGTGCCCGTCATCGACACCATCGAACCGTAGGATCCACTATCGGCCTCACTGGCCGCGCTGTGCGCTTTGCGTCCAATGACAATGGACTCGCCTCGTTCGATTCGATCCCACTGGGCATTGACCGCCCACCAGGCCAGCATCGTCACGGCGAAGAAAAGTGCCAGTGGGAGCTCTGCTATCTGAATCGGAATCGACCACGCCATTCCCACGGCATAAAAGACGAGAGGAGGTAATGAGGCCCACAACCACCGTCTGCGCAACGCGAGCATCGTGGCCGCAAGACCTGCTACAACACCCGATAAATACGGAAGCACCGCAGGGCCGGTAAACACGTGCGCAGGGGGAATAACCGTCAACAGATCCTTCCACACGTTGACAACCTGAACCACAAGATACTGCCACGTCGCCGCCGACGGGAACACTCCCCCAATAGCCGTCTCCGGCAGGGCCGCGAACCCCCCACCCGCAAAATAGGCGAGCACTCCAACTCCGGCCGTTGCCCACCACGGCAACCGAACCCAGGACGCGACAAGTCCCACAGTTATCCCAATCAGCGTGCCAACGGCCGCGGCGCGCAACCCCACTCCTGCACCAAAGACAGGCTCATGAGCAACCACGCCAGGAACCATGAGCAAGGCGACTACGAGCACAGAAAAACTCGTGCGCAGCAGGTGGCGCTTTGGTTTCACCGCGTAATCATTCATGGCGACGCGACCCTCGACACACGACGAATGTCATCAAGGGACGACAGAATAAACTGATCAACTCCACCCACCGTTGACCGTTTCGGGCGACCCCGATGGTTCGTGCGGATGACGAGGCCGTGCGTCGACAGCGGAATCTCCCGCACGGCACGCAGTACTTCCCCCTGTGGCACAGCTTTGCCCGTCACAATAGTCACCGCAGATGCCTGCGGAACCGCTGTCACTGCCTCATGAACGACCGTGGCCAAGCGCGCACCCTCCGATTCAAACTGGGTGCGCGTGAAATCATCCAACAGGGCGCTCGGCACCGCACAGCGAAAACGACCGGCATGACTCCACACCGTCACCGCCCGGTCCGCAATAATCGCTTCCACTCCGAAAGACGCGGCGAGGCTGAGCGCCAACTCGCCCGTATCCTCCACTCGCCCTCCGTACGACTGCGCCCGCGTATCGACAATCACAACATGATGGGAACGCCGAGTTTCCTCAAACTGCCGCACAACTAAACGCCCCAACCGCGCAGTAGTCGGCCAGTGAACAAAACGGCGATCATCACCCGATACGTAGTCCCGCAACGCATGGAAAGACGCATCGGAAGGCGACAGCTTCTCCGTCGTCACGCCCTCAATATCGCGGAGCAAACCCACGGCATCATAATCTGGTAGCACAGTCGCCGGGTGGACAAAAACCTCCCGTTCACCAGACAGCACGGTATCGCGACTCACCAAAGACAGCCCGTCTGAGCGAACACCGATCGCCGGACCCACTACCAACACCTGTCGTCTCGACGTGGGGATAAGAAAAGATTCCCGCCACTCCTGCCCCTTCTTCAAACGCGGAACAAGGAACGTCGCAGTCGCGTCCCCCACCGGCAAGTCAATGACCGTCGGCGCGCTTTCACGCCCTCCGGCACGCACCACAATCTGCGCGACGCACACTTTCCCCACCACCACGCGGTCCGCGGGCACGTCAATATCGACGTGAAAAGTAACCGGCCGCAAAACCGTGACAAATCCGATGAGAAGGGCGCATACCGCCACCACCACCATCGACGCAAGACCCTGCCACCCGCTGAACCAGGTCAGTGCTCCCGCACACACAATGAACGCGATCAGCACCCACCCCGCGGCAGAAATCGTCAGGCGACTATGCGTATCATTGCCGCGTTTGACGCGCATTAAGCGGCCCCCGACGTCGGCGGAACCACCGCATTCAGCGCCTCGTCAATCACCCGTTCAGCCGTTATTCCGGCAAACTGGGCATCGGGATCCATGATGATGCGATGCCCCCACACGGGCACAGCCAGAGCCTTCACATCATCGGGGAGAACATAGGCGCGACCCTGCGCAGCCGCCCATACCCGTGCGCACCGCA
>JAUNVE010000055.1 GCA_030537795.1 Actinomycetaceae bacterium | reverse complement strand
TCCTTGGCTGGGTGGCCCTCCCCATCGTGGCAACGCTACTAACACTGTGGCCAACTATCCTGCGAGCATCACTACCACCCACCGCGGAGGCTACCGCCCGGCGGTTCCTACCCATCCTCATGACCATGCCTGCGATGGCAGCGCTTGGGGCGGTACTGTTTGGAATCAGCGCGAATGCATCGCGGATTATTTTGGCGGCTGCTATCGCCGGGTTCATCGTATTCGCTGTCATCATTCTCGTGCCTTTGGCGCGCACCACTTGGGAGCTAGGGAAAGGGTCATTCCCCGCCATGTCAGTCGCCGCAGGAGCGGCGTGGCTCTTGGCGACCATCGGTGCTACCGGAGTGCGGGTCGCGGTTAAGGGAACTGCCGATGCCCTGACAACCTTAGGCGATTTCCTCATCCCTTTGCTCGGTGGCGGAATCGCGCAAATTCTGCTGGGCTCACTCAGCTATCTGCTACCCGTCATGGTGGGTGGTGGTCCGCGCCCTCTGCGCGTGCGCATCGCCCGCATCGATACCTGGGCGACGTGGCGGATCGGACTCATAAACCTCTCCCTACCGATTTACCTGTTCGCCTCGGGAAGCTTGCTTATGGTGGTCACCTCGATGGCAGCTTTCGTCGGGGGAGTGCTGAGCGTCGTGATGATTATCCGCGCACTTCTGCCTGTCAGCGACAAAGAGAAGGAGGACGCTCCGCCACCCCTCACCGATAAGAGTGCGAACCTCAATGCCCACCGTCGCTACCGGCGAGGTGCCCTAGCTGCGGTTGCAACTGTCGTGATTTTAGTAGCCGGAGCAGTCATCGCCGACCCTGTAGGGACGGGCCTGCCGCTTCGAGTTGCGCCAGCAAGTAGTGGAACCGGTGAGGTCACCCGTGTCTCCGTGACGGCTAAAGGGATGCGTTTCCTTCCTGAACTGGTTGAAGTTCCCAGCGGTAACGCGTTGGAAATTACGATTACCAATGACGGCGATCAGTCGCACGACCTCGTGCTCGAAAACGGTGTTCGCACGCCGCGACTTGCTCCCGGAGAAAGTGTCGTCCTCGATGCTGGAGTTGTGACAGAAGACGTCGAAGGCTGGTGTTCGATTGCCGGGCATCGGCAAATGGGGATGGTGTTTCATATTCGTGTCACTGGCTCAACTGCCGGTACCTCTTCTCACATGGCTGAGCATCACGGATCTGAATCCCACGCGCCTTCTTCAGCGGCAGCTTTTGATCTTGCTCAGCCGATGGATCCTGCCAGGCGATTTGATGCCGAGCTTCCTCCACTTGCGTCGGCGGAAGGGCCAGTGACCCGGGAAGTCACCATGCGGGTCAGTGAATCGCAGATGGAGGCCGCGCCGGGACTCACTCAAAGACTGTGGACATTTAACGGTACTGCTCCAGGCCCCGTCCTCCACGGCCGGGTAGGAGACACGTTTGTCGTCACCCTCATTAACGACGGGACGATGGGACATTCGATTGATTTTCACGCTGGTGCACTTGCACCCGACGAACCGATGCGCACCATCGACCCCGGTGAAGAACTGACCTACACCTTCACTGCCGAACGCGCGGGCATCTGGATGTACCACTGTTCAACCGCGCCGATGAGTTTACATATCGCCAACGGCATGTATGGTGCCGTCGTGATCGAGCCGCCCGACCTAGCTGCGGTTGATCATTCATTTGTTTTCATTCAGGGCGAGTCATACTTCGGTGCGGATGGCGAAATTGCCGATGCGCAGAAGATAGCCGACGGCCACCATGATACAGCGCATTTCAACGGCTATCCCAACCAGTACGAGCAGTACCCGCTCGAAGTCGCCGTAGGGGAGCGCGTGCGGATCTGGGTGTTGGACGCCGGACCCAACTTGCCGCTGTCCTTCCATATTGTTGGTGGCCAGTTCGACACCGTGTTTAAGGAGGGCGCCTACACATTGCGCGCGGACAACCCGGAATCCGGAGGATCGCAAGCTCTCGGCCTCCTACCCGCGGAGGGCGGCTTTGTCGAACTGAGTTTCCCTGAGGCAGGGCATTACGCGGCCGTTAACCACATCATGTCTGAAGCCGAACGCGGAGCCAAAGCAATTATCCACGTCCACAATGCAGACGCCCCCTGATCACGAGTTACGTATTCTTATCGGATAAACGCGGATCAAAGACGCCTATGTGACCGATAGACTTAACCGAAACACTGAATAGAGGATGGACAATGGGACAGGATTCGCCGCGTGGTTCAGATATGTCGGGAGCTGCGCTCTACCGGCTGGCACAAGCCGACCCGACAGCACACAGCTATATTGCCACTCACGTCAATGCCTACCCGGAACTTGTGTCGTGGATAGCGCAATACAGCCCTGATCCGCAGGCGAGAAACCTTGCGAATGCACGCATCCAGAATCCATTAGCGGCGTCTCAACCCGAGGCTTCGCAGCCCACGGCGCAGTCCCAGGGTGCCACGCCACCATCACACGGCTATTCGCCGATTACGCCGTCCCATTCTCAACCCGCGCAACCGGCCACCACACCCGGAACGTTGCCCGATCAACGTCCAAAGAAAACCCGCATTATCGCGCTCGCGGCGATTCTTCTAGTGATTATCGTAATTCTCGTTTCCGTTTTCCTTTTATGGCCAGATCGAAGTGACGATGGCTCGATCTCGCCGCAGAACCAAACGCCTTCTCCTTCATCGAGTGAGCAAACGGATAAAGAAGTCGAATCTCCTCCGCTGGTGAGTGATACTTTCGATCCCTATGTTGGCCCTATACCTAGCTTCACCGACCTTACCTTCGATGGAGCAGTTGAGTTCCCTCGATCAGTGGATTCGGGAACCCTTTTCGATCCACGTTCCAACGTCATTGCAGATGGGGCTACGCTGTTTCACTACGTTGATGGTGAAGTAGTCGAATTGGCGACTGAGGCAAAAGACATCGAGCGCTACATCGCTCTTTATAACGCTACTGCTATAGCTTTGAATAAAGATCAAAATGGTGTGACGATCATCGATGCGTCGAACGGAGATGTAATCGCCACGTATGAGGCAGAAAACGCCATGCGGATTGTGCGCGGAGTTATCTCTCAGGACAACATCTACGTTTTTGAGCAAGTTGCGGAATCATCGCAACCGTCCATCGTTGCTATTGATAGTCGCGGAAATGTCGTCTGGGAAAAGAGTAACTTCGGTTTTGATCTCGATTGCCCCGCGGGTACACAAACAAATGCTCAAAATGGAGTGCGGTGGATCCACGGTGAACGAGAATGCACAACCATGCTCGATACCACGACCGGATCTGTATATGAGCGTGACACCGGGCGCGTCATCGGCCAATATCCTGAGGCCGTAGTCATATATGAAGAAAACCGGGCGGTAATTTATGATGCGGATATGTCTGTAATTTCCTCCGGTTACGATATTTCGCGGGATAAACTCCTCTCGCCGGCGGGACTAAAAGACGTGGCGGGCCGAACCCCCTACCTGTCAGATGTGGTGACACTGAATGATTTGAAACGCGGCTTAGAAAAGCTCGAAACGGCACCACCGGATGCAGGGTTCTATGGTGTCATCGGCGCAGGTCGAATCGTGGAAGCCGATTTTGACGCTGACAAAAACGTCACCTGGCGAGGAAATACCTACGCATGCGACGACGGATTCGACATCGTTGACGGCGGGAATCAGATGGTGTGCTATCGCTCCGACGGTGTGCTCCAACTGTATGAAGCGGGGTCAACGGAGGTACTCGATCAGTTCAGCCCCAACTTCACCGTGCCGTGTATCGAGCGCTTTAATGGCGCTACCTGGGTCCTGCGCAATAATAACGGCAAAGCCTACCTGCTTGGGCAGTAGCGTCGGCAGTAGCGTCGCCCCAAAAACACCGGGGGCACCCACCGGTGTGGGCACCCCCTGACGGTGTTCTTGATGATGCGTTATGACGCCGTGCGCGGAATGGTCTTTGTCCACTCGCGGCTAAAGAGCTCTTTGTCGCCCTCGTAACAAATCACGGTTGATTCGGTGTAAAAGTTCTCGGCGTCGCAGGTGATTCGCGTGGTGGACTCGAGGCTGGCCTCCCAGTCCATATCCGGGCGGGCAAGGCCGATCTTCCACTCAGATTCGGTGCGTGCCGACAGCGGATCATCCCACGTGATCCAGTACCTTTCGACAGAATCTTCGTCGAAATGGAGGCCGTCCGGGTATACGCGAGTACCACCGTAGGCAGGATCAACCTGTAGGAACGTTTCCTTCTTGACCACATCGGTGGAGATGAGTCGCTCGGGGCGTTGCGAACCAGCTCGTCCCGACTCGGGGTACTTCACGTCGAGCGGTTCGGGCTGAACCGCAGGGTCGAATGACACCGCATCATCCGCTGCGCGAATCTCATCGTCAGTTGCGCGAACAGGTAAATCCAACTGTGACGCATTGGCATCAACGGTAATGACGGTGGCTTCGGGCTGCGGCCACACCCACGGCCAGTATGCGGTTGATACCGCAACACGTAGCGCATGACCAGCAGGCAGGTGGTAGCCGATACCGGCAAGTGGAACGGTTACGTCCTCCCACTGATCCACCGGGAAAGGCACAACCTTATCGCGGCCTTCACGCGAAGACAGGTTGAGGTTACCGCGGGTAATGAGTGTCGATGACCCGTCAGGAGCAACGTCGGTCAGACGCACGTACACCTGCCCTTTTTCGGCTCCCATTTTCATCCGCAGTTTGAGGGCAGCATTACCGAGGATGTCGATCGGCTCGTCCAAGACGTAGTCGAAAACTGTTGACCGCCCGTCGTCAGCGCGCTGATCGATGGGCAGGTCAGCCGCATTACCGAACGGGAAGTAACGACCGGCAGCCATCCCCGTATCCTGCGGTGACGCAACGACAACACCATCCTTGGTTGCACTGGACGCGGGAGCGATGGCGCCCTCGTTCAAAGCGAATGCCCGCGATTCAATATTGGGCGATGGCCAGCTATTTTCAGCCACCCAACGTCCGGGCATTTCCTCGTATACCGAGGCAGGGGGAACAGAATCGGTAATCCAGGTACGCAAAAGCGGCTCGTCCATGACGCCCGTTTCTTCGTCCTTGAGCCAGCGGTCCCACCACCGCAGTGTTTCACCGAGGAAATCAATATGTGGGCCCGGGCGCAGGTCGCGGTCGGGGTATTGGTGTGACCAGGGTCCCAGCAGGCCGCGCACGTTCTTCCCCAGTGCGGAGAGGTTCTCGACCAGACGTAATACGGTGTCGCGGTAGGGGTCGTACCATCCGCCGACAGCCATGACGGCGGCATCTAATTTCGTGTAGTCCTCACATACCGAGCCGTGACGCCAGTAGTCGTCGCGTGTTTGGTGGCTCAGCCATGTGTCGATGAAAGGTTCCATACGCTCGAGACGGTACAGCCATTGGTCGCGCCACTTATCGCCCCAGACCCGCTTGTCCGGTGGACGTGACTCGAAAGCCATCATGGTAGCCGCCCACGCGTGCATATCGACTCCCAGCATGGATCCGCCGAGATAGTGTACGTCATTGTCGTACCGATCATCGGTTGAACATGTAGTGACGATTGCTTTGAGTGGTTCCGGCTGGAGGGCGGCGAGCTGAAGGGAGTTGAAGCCGCCCCAACTGATACCGAACATTCCCAGTTTCCCGGTGCACCAGTCCTGATTGGCAATCCAGTTAATGACCTCTACGCCGTCGGCGTGTTCTTGGGCGTCATATTCATCTCCGGGGACGCCCTCAGAGTTTCCGTGGCCGCGAATGTCCACGCGAATGGAAGCGTAGCCGTGTCCCGCGTAATACGGGTGACGTTCGTGGTCGCGCGGCGCAGTCCAGTCGCCAGCACGGTAAGGCAGGTACTCCAAGATGGCGGGTACCGGCTCATCTGTGACCGGACGCCAGGCTTTCATCCACAGTTTGGTTCCGTCTGACAGCGGAATCCAGTCTTCTACGATGGTCACGTCATAGGGGAAGTCCTTGACGATCTGCATCAAATCATCCTTTCGTTTGGGCAGGCAGCGTTAGGCGACAGCTTTCATGCGTTTGCTCAGCCACGGTGTCAGGCTGATGAGGAATACGCCATAGGCCACGACGATGAGGCCTTGAATGCCGAAGAAAAGTACGGCGTTGTCGCCGGTCGAGAATTTCACGACCTGTGCCTGAATACCCTGCGCGAGAGCCATTGCGGCAAACCACAGTGCCATGGTTTGTGACGCGAATGCGCGCGGGGCAAGTTTGGTGGTGGCGGACATTCCGGAGGTTTGGAGGACGAGGTCGCCGAGTCCGAGGAAGATATAACAGGCGACTACCCACAGTGCGGGTATCAGTCCGCTGGTTCCGGTTGTCCAAGCGCCAAGAGAAATAATGAGGAAAGCGGTGCCTCCCAGCACCGTGCCGATGCCGACCTTCGCGGCGACATGGGGCTGGCGGCGGCCAAGTCTGACCCACAGCCATGCGAGTACTGGCCCCATGATGATTTCGACAATTGCGGTGAGGGATATGTACCACGTGGAGGGGTATTCAAACCCGAACAGCACGTTATTTGTTTGCTCGAGAGCAAGGAAGTTGAGGGTGTTCCCCGTCTGGAAATACATGAGGTTATAGGCGACGAGGGCAACCAGGAGGAGTGAATAAGGGGCGAGGTTACGCCGCTCAATATCTGTCACGCGCTTGGATCGGTACATGTAAATGAGGAACACAGCGGGTACTACCGCGGTGATACCGGTGACGATATTGACCAAACGTGAGAGCCCATCGGGCGAGCTGAAAGCAAAGAATGCAGCGACGGCAACGCCCGCGAGGACGAGACCAACCGTGCGGTAGAAGGATTTATCGAAGGTGAATGCTTCTTGTACCGCGGCTGCGCGCATGCGTCCAGCGAGGTGACTGCGACCGAGCACGTATTGAATGAGCCCCAGGATCATACCCACGGCAGCGGCAGCGAAGCCCCAGTGCCAGTCGATTCTCTGTCCTAGCCACCCGGCTACAAGGGGGCCGAGGAATGCGCCAATGTTAATGCCGGAATAGTAGATGGAAAATCCCGCGTCGCGGCGGTGGTCGCCCTTCTCATAGAGCTCACCGACCATGGTGGAGACGTTGGGTTTGAGCAACCCGGTGCCGATGATAATGAGGGCGAGGCCAATCCAGGTTGCGAATTCTTTGGGAATCCCCATAAAGATATGCCCGCCGGCGATGATGGTACCGCCCCAGAGCACAGCCCGGTAGGTGCCGGAAATCCTGTCCGCAATCCACGCACCCGCGATGGCTAAAAGGTAGACGAGGGCACCGTATGCGGCAACCACGGATGAAGCTACCGATTTTTCATAGCCGAGGCCGCCATTGGCGATAGCATCCGCAAAATAGAGGGCGAGAATCGCTTGAAATCCGAGGTAGGAAAAGCGCTCCCACAGTTCGAGGCCGAAAAGCGTTGCCAAACCTTTGGGGTGCCCCATAAAGGAATGGTCTGCCCGAGCGGCCTTATCGGCTTTCAGTTCTTCGGGATGCTTCCGGCGGAATCTACGCCGTTGTTCTTTTTCAGAGCTGTCTGGAATCGGTTGCTGATCGCTCACGATCAGTCCTTTCGCGTCGAGGGTAGGTCTGGAAGAGCGGGTGCTCTCCCGGCCAAACCAGCGGCGTCAGCCGGCCGGCAGCTTCTTTCACCCTATAAGGATTTTGAACATATATCAGGA
>JAUNVE010000014.1:34137-50200 GCA_030537795.1 Actinomycetaceae bacterium | reverse complement strand
GCGACAAGTTCCCGAAGGTCTACCAGGTGAACTGGTTCCGCAAGGACGACGAGGGCAACTTCATGTGGCCCGGCTTCGGTGACAACTCCCGTGTTCTCGACTGGATCGTCCGCCGTGCGGCTGGCGAAGTTGAGGCCATCCCGGGCGTCACCGGCCTGTACCCGAAGTTCGAGGACTTTAACCTTGAGGGCCTCGATCTTGACGAAGAGGCCTGGGACAAGCTCTTCGCTATCGATCCGGATGCTTGGGCAGCCGAGATGGATGATACCGAGAAGTACTTTGCGCAGTTTGGTGATCACCTCCCTGAGGAGATCACTAACCAGCTGGCGAAGTTCCGCGCTCGTATTGAGGACGCCAAGAAGGCGTAACGTATCCTAAGACTTTGGGCCCGCACTACCTGTGCGGGCCCAAAGTTTTGTCTCTTTCCCAACTCAAGGTACAGGGTTAGGCCCTCACAGGTGGTTTCTATCGTCCGAAACCTCATAACCCTGTACCTTGAGTGGAAAAATAATGTCAGCATTCGACATGCCTGCCCCACGTAGTGTTAAAGGTGCACAATAGTGATGCAGGAACCGTCGATGAGGAGCGCGTAATGAAGATTTTGCTCGTTGGATCCGGAGGGCGTGAACATGCTCTCGCCCGAGCTCTTGTTGCTGGCACGACGCATGAGCTGTATTGCGCACCGGGTAACGCTGGAACGGCTGCGT
Source organism: Actinomycetaceae bacterium (assembly GCA_030537795.1). Lineage (GTDB taxonomy): Bacteria > Actinomycetota > Actinomycetes > Actinomycetales > Actinomycetaceae > Gleimia. The sequence continues at coordinate 49,493 of JAUNVE010000014.1, read as the reverse complement.
TGGGTAAAAATATTGACCTCGATCAGACTGATGGTGCGGCTATTGCACAGTGGGCCCGGGAGAATAGTGTCGAACTAGTGGTTATTGGGCCCGAAGCGCCGCTGATTGCGGGCGTGGCCGATGCGGTGCGTGCTGTGGGGATCCCGGTATTTGGTCCGAATGCAGATGCTGCTCAACTCGAGGGATCAAAGGCATTCGCCAAAAACGTCATGGCTGAGGCGGGTGTTGCAACTGCTGATTGCTTCCCGTGTCACACCATGGCAGAGGTCGAGCGAGCTCTTACCGCCTTCCAACCTCCGTATGTTGTGAAGAATGATGGTTTGGCCGCCGGTAAAGGGGTTGTTGTCACAGAAGATCTGGCGTTAGCGCGTGAACATGCGCGAGCGTGTTTGGAAGCGGAGGGCGGTGCGGTAGTTATTGAGGATTACTTGGACGGCCCTGAGATTTCTTTGTTTTGTATTAGTGATGGCAAGAAGGTTATTCCGCTAGCACCTGCACAGGATTACAAACGAGCATTTAATGGCGGAGAAGGCCCCAACACGGGCGGTATGGGTGCCTATTCCCCGTTGCCATGGCTACCGTCTGGTTTCACCGAAGAGGTGGTTCGCGATGTTGCCCAACCAGTGATAGACACGATGGCGAAGCGTGGAACTCCTTTTGTTGGGTTGCTCTACTGTGGCTTGGCACATACAGCCGCCGGTATTAAAGTAATCGAGTTCAATGCTCGTTTCGGTGATCCCGAAACACAGGTTGTTCTGCCGAGATTGAAAACTGCCTTGGCCGAAGTGTTGCTTGCTGCTGCCACTGGGCAGCTACAGCAGGTGCCTCCACTCGAGTGGTCTGATCAGGCTGCTGTCGGTGTCGTTATTGCGGCTGAGGGATATCCCGGCGCTGTGACGACCGGAGGGAAAATCAGCGGAATTGCTATGGCCGAGATGATTGAAAACGTCCACGTCATTGTCGCTGGGGCGCGTGAAAATGCGGCAGGCGAACTCGTATCATCCGGAGGGCGCGTGCTATGTGTTTGCGCCCTTGGCGATTCGGTGGAGCAGGCTCGGGGTCGGGTATATGAGGCTGTTGAGCGTGTTTCTTTGCGTAGGTCGCATCATCGGGATGATATTGCTGATGGTGTGGAAGGGGTTTGTTTTTAGGGTGTGTTTTGTTTGGTGGGTTTATGCTGTGGGTGATTGTGTGAGGGGTTTTGTGTTTTGAGAGTTTTGTTGTTTTGGGTTTGAGTGCTTTGTGCCGGTGTGATTTGGGGATTTGGGGGTTGTGATGGGTGGTCGTTGGATGGCTCATGCTGCTTCTGGTGAACCGGTTGCGGTGGCTTTCCGTGATCAGCGGCGGTTTCGTGAAGAGTTGCATGGTGTTCGCGGGCTGGCGATTTTCCTGGTTGTTGTTTTCCATGTGGTTGGTAATGGCAGGGTTTCTGGTGGTATTGATATTTTTCTTGCTATTACTGGGTTTTTAGCGGTTCCGTCTTTGATGCGTAGAGCGCGTGCTGGCGGTGGGCGTATTCCGTTGATGAGTAGGTTTGCTGGGTTAGCTCGTCGTTTGTTGGTGCCGTTGATTCCTGTTTTGGTTTTTGTGGGTGTCGCTGGTTTTGTTTTGCTGCCTACTTCGCGTTTGCCGCAGCTTTTTGCTGAGTTGCGTGCCAGTGCGTTGTTTTTTGAAAACTATGAGTTGGTGTGGTCTCAGTTAAGCTATGAGGCGGCTGGTCCGGCTACGAGTCCGTTGCAGCATTTGTGGTCGACGAGTATTCAGGTGCAGTTCCATGTGGTTATGCCGTTGCTTTTTATGTTGGTGACTGTGCCGGCTTTTCGTTTGAGGAAGGATCCTACGCGTTTAGTTATTGGTATTTTGTCGGTTTTGACTGTGGTGTCTTTTGCGTATGCGTCGTGGTATCAGGGGGTTAATCAGGCGGAGAATTATTTTCTGACGTTGTCTCGCACATGGCAGTTGACGTTGCCGGGTATTGTTGGGTTGCTTATTCCTTATTTCCGGTTGCCTTCGTTTGTGCGGGGTGTGTTTTCCTGGGTGGGGTTTGGCATGATTTGCTCATCCGGGTTTTTATTTGATGGTGCGAGTTTGTTTCCTGGTCCGCAGGCTTTGTGGCCGATTAGTGGGCTTTTGTTGGTTCTGATCGGTGGCGAGACTCGTGCCTGGTGGGGTGCTGATCGGGTGTTGGGGTTGAATCCTTTTCAGCGTCTTGGTGATATTTCTTATTCTTTGTATTTGTGGCATTGGCCGTTTATTGTTTTCTATTTGTCGCATTATCAGCTTGAGCGTTTGTGGCGTCGTGATGCGTATGTTGTTCTGACGTTGTCGCTTATTTTTGGTTATTTTGGTTATCGGTATTTGGAGTCAGGTGTATCGAAGGCTCGTGTGTTTGCGGGGGATAAGCGAGCGTTTTTCACGATTGTGGCGGCTGCTTGTGTGGTTGCGTTTGCGGCGACGGGTGTTCAGATGAAGGTGCTTGAGGACATTCGGCGTGAAGAGGAAAAGGTTCTAGCGGCTGCGGCTGATCCAAACTATCCGGGAGCTCAAGCCTTATTCACCGATGCCGAATACCCGGATATGCCCTGGATACCAGCACCAGAAGCCGCGCATCTCGATATGCAAACAATCTATAAAGAACTACCCCAAAATGCAGAGGGTCTTGATTTAGGGTCGTGTCGTCTTGATTGGGAGTCACCTATTACTCAGCCAGTCTATTGTGAGATTGGGGATCCAGATTCGAACAAAACAGTCGTCTTGACGGGTGGTTCACACGTCGGACAATGGTCCCCTGCCTTTGAAGATATGGCTAACGCTTTAGATTGGCGCTATATCGTGCTTGAACGTGGCGCATGTATTTCAACTACTGATTCCACGTATCCAGGAGGAAATGAGCCCGATCTTCAAGATGTCTGTTATCAGTGGAACAAGGAGGCTCTCGAGTTCATACTTGATTTGGAGCCGACGCTAGTTGTTACCTTGGCAACCACGCAGCGGGGACCAGGTCGAACTGAGATAGTTGCATCGGGAGCCCGGGATTTTTGGTCACGCCTAGATGAGGCGGGTATTTCCACTTTGTTGCTTCGTGATACCTATGTTCCTCGAGTTTCGCTGACGGAATGCCTAGAACTTGAGGGAGACATCGACTATTGCACATTGACTGATACCAGCAGGTATAGCCAAGAAATCACAGAAAATGGTGTCACTGATCTACCCGAGTTGGCAACGTATTTTGATACTGCGCCATTGATATGTCCGGATGGAAAATGTCCGCCGGTGATTGGTAATGTCACCGTCTGGCGCAACAAAGATCACATTACGTCCACATACGCTCGCACAACTGCGCCTCAAATAGTTGGGGCGATACGCGAAGCCGCACCAGAACTATTTGAGTAGCTCGTTGATCTTCTGGCCACGGGTGTGTCTCATTCGTTGGAGGACGTGCTGGAACCCTGCAAGGCTACGCACTACCCATCGGGATGAGTGAACTGTCACGCTTGTCAGCGCTGGGTAAGCGCATGACGTGCAACGCCGATAATGGGATCTTGTGTGAGTGTTGGAATCAGCGCCAACTCTCCACGATCTTCCGCTACTGAGGCATTGACTGCAGCTCGTAACGCGGGTGAATTCATGGCGACACCGCCCGCCCATACGAGCAGCGTTTCCCCACGAATCTCCTCTGTTAAAAGCGCTTGACGACATGATTCGATAGCGCGCACGAACTGCGCGGTGGTGGCATCGAGAAGTTGCTGAGCTACGGCATCGCCCTCCCTAATGGCGCGATCATGGAGGGGCGCAAATCGCGTCCAGGCGGCTGGCTTCATGGTTGAAACTGCGTCGATTAGTTGCGCCAGAGTATTGGTTGCCGGTCGTGGCGCAGACGTGACATCGGTCGCGATGGATAAGGATTGTAATACCAGGTTGGTTAGCGCAGTGCGCGGTCCGAGGCCGTCGAGGTCAGCGGCGCATGCTCGCAGTATCTCCAGCCCCATCCATGTGCCGGAACCGCGATCGCCGAGAACCCACCCGAGGCCGTCGTGTTGCCGGATAACGCGCCCATTGACTATTGCGCAAGTGGTGGCACCGGTACCTGCCATGGCGAGAATACCGGTTGATGCTTGGGCAGCATTTGCAGAGAAGGCCGGTAGTATCTCGTTAATCAGGGTGAGCGGAAACTGGGCGCGGAAATGACGAAGCGCTTTTTCGAGGGCGGCCTGTACCCGCGGATAAACCGGACCATTCGCGCCCGCCACTGCGAAGTGCGCTCGATTAATTCGGCTGAGGATTTCCGATTGGGTTAAGCGGGTGCGCGTTCCGTACCGTTTGAGGAGTTTTGCCAGGGTCGAAGTCACAACGTGTTCGAATCCCTGCAAAATCATGGTCGATCGGATGTTGGCGCCCGGGCCGTGCTCACGTTCAATAAATTCTCCGCGGGCATTGACGAGGGCGATGGTGCAGGAGGTAGCTCCGATGTCTCCGGCTAAAATGAAGTCGCTCATAGTTCATTATGAGCAGGCGTGGCCGCCAAGAGGCGGTGTTTGAATGAGTAATGTGAACGCTCGTGGTTTGGCTTACCGTACGCGGTGTAGAGTAATCGTGTCTCGTGTACACAGAAGATAGGTGAGTATGGTGGCGCAACGCGCGACAACAGGCGATGATCACCAGGCTGGAACTCCCGTGTCGGAGAACCTCGATAAACTCCTGCGAGAGACTCGCCGGCGCTTATATGCCGCTGCGGCAGCCTCGGATCGTGACATTCTGGCGGATGTCCAAACTCTTCCCGATTCTGAGATCGATGCTATGGAACGCCGGTTGCGCGGGGGGTTGCGTAATGCGGAACTTGATCATCGTCGCGCGGTTGCACGGTTGATGAGTGCAGATACTCCGCTGCCGTTTGCAGATGCGGCAACAGAGTTTTTTGCTCCCGAACCGACGACGGTGTCTCAGTATTCTACCGATGCCGTGTCTGCACAGATGCGCTCGGAAGTCTTTCAACAGTCGCTGAATGTACCGGGCCTGGCTGATTTGGGATTCACCAAGGGAATGCCGGTGGTTGAACCGCCCACCATGTCAGCAAATCCCGGTGACATGCTACTGGTGGTGTCGGAAAATGGGCGAGCTGAGGATGGAGTGAGCGTCGCTACCCGTATTGACGCGCGCTTGGATACGCCTAGCCGAATTGTGCTAGCAGGTGCCCGGACGGTTAATCCCGGGTCGCATACCCGGGTGCGTTCAGCCGAGGAACTAACCGAACTGCGCGGTGAATTTCCCGCTGATGTACTCATCGTCTGCCTGGTAAATTCGCGGGTTCCTTCCCATCAGCGCAATGCGAATCGACTGGTGGAGAATCATGATTTTAATCAGGTGTGGGTATGCGTAGATGCGCGGGCGGATGCCGGCCAAATCACCCGTACGGTTACTGACCTTCCCGGTGAAGCTATTGCCACTCATGTGGCCGCTAACCACGCCTGGGAGGCCCGCCAACCAGGCAATGTGTTGCAAACGGGTGTGCCTGTCGTTCTTATTGACGGAGCTCCGGCATCAACTGCACTGTGGTCGTTAGTTGCGCAGGATGCCCACGATCGTCTGATTCGCCATTCCTCGTAGGGGGCTAGTAAAGGAGTTACCATGGTTGCAGCGATTCCAGGATGGACGCACCTGTCGTCGGGCAAGGTGAGGGATTTATATGAGTCTGAGGGCGGTGATGAGCTCCTCATTGTTGCATCCGATCGCCTGAGCGCCTTTGACCATGTACTCGATACGAGGATTCCCGATAAGGGGAAAGTTCTGACGCAGCTATCGGCCTGGTGGTTTGAGCAACTGGATGTCCCCAATCATGTGGTCAGTCTCGATGTGCCCAAGCAGGTGAGAGGGCGGGCTATGCGTTGCCGTAAACTGCGGATGTTTCCGGTGGAATGTGTCGCTCGTGGATACCTCACAGGTTCGGGGCTTGCAGAATACCGCGAGTCGGGTACGGTCTGTGGTCTTCCGCTTCCTTCCGGATTGACAGAAGCATCACGGCTTCCCGAACCGATTTTTACTCCCGCTGCTAAAGCCGAGTTCGGTGAGCACGATGAGAATATTTCTTTTGAACGCGTCATCGAGATGGTGGGGGAGGGCGTCGCGCAAGAACTGCGCGCTATGACGCTACGCGTCTATCGTCAAGCCGCTGAAATCGCGCGCGAGCGCGGCATTATTTTAGCCGATACTAAGTTTGAGTTTGGTGCGGATTCCGACGGTCGCATCATCCTGGCGGACGAGGTGCTGACTCCTGATTCTTCGCGTTTTTGGCCCGCCGACCAGTGGGTTGAAGGTCATGTGACGCCTTCTTTCGATAAACAATATGTACGGGACTGGTTGGTACACGATTCGTCTTGGGATGGCGTGAGTCCTCCGCCGGCGTTGCCTTCGACTGTGGTGGAGCGTACGCGGCAACGCTATATCGAAGCGTATGAGCTGTTGACGGGAGCGCGTTTTCAGCCGTAGGCGTTTCATCTAGCGGCTTTCCCCCAATGTGCCAGGTGTTTTCAGTAGTCTTAAAGCAGTGACCAGACGGTTGCGCGCTTCGACTGGTGTCCAATACGAAGGAGAAATAATGGGACGCATTATTGTTGAAGTCATGCCGAAACCCGAAATTCTCGACCCGCAGGGCAAGGCGGTGATGGGCGCGCTGCCGCGCGTTGGTGTCACGGCCTTCACGGCCGTTCGGCAGGGCAAGTGTTTCTATCTTGATGTTGATGGCAAGGTCACCGAAGATGACCTTGCCCAGGCGCGACAGGCGGCTGAGACTATCTTGTCCAATCCGATTATTGAGGACGTTGTGCGCGTCGAAGCAATGTCGGAGGGCGAGTAGTGGTTCGCATCGGAGTCGTCACTTTTCCGGGCAGTTTAGATGATCATGACGCTGCCCGCGCTGTCCGTCTCGCCGGTGGCGAAGCTGTGCCGCTGTGGCATAAAGATACCGCCCTATGCGGTGTTGACGCGGTGGTCTTGGCCGGTGGATTCTCCTATGGAGATTATCTGCGTTGCGGCGCGATTGCTCGGTTTGCGCCGGTGATGGATGCCATTATTGAAAAAGCCAGTGAAGGCATGCCGGTACTCGGTATTTGTAACGGGTTCCAGGTGTTATGCGAGGCTCATTTGTTACCGGGCGCTCTGATTCGTAATGACCATCAGAGGTTCATATGTCGCGATCAGAAGCTGCGTGTCGATAACGCCGATACAGCGTGGACCCGAGCATTCTCGGTCGGTGACGAACTCACTGTTCCATTAAAGAATGGCGAAGGCTGTTTTGTTGCACAACCGCATGTGATTGAACGGTTGGAGGGCGACGGTCGGGTGGTATTCCGCTATCTTGATGTCAACCCCAATGGCTCTATGAATAATATTGCTGGTGTGACCAATGAAGCTGGCAATGTGGTGGGCTTAATGCCGCATCCTGAACATGCCGTAGAAGCTGGTTTCGGTCCGGCTACCACATCGAAGGCGCACGGTGGTATCGACGGTCTTCGCATCTTTGAGTCGGTACTCTCTTCCGTCATGAAGGTGTGAGCACGCTGAGTGTTACAACTGTGGGATTCAAGCGCTGTTTTCGTATGATGCATGACCAGATTTGCCTACCGGACTCCTGTACTTTTCCACAGGAACTATCCACAGGCATGTGGAAAACGACCGACACGCCGTTCACAACTGGGGATAACTCAGTGGATAAGTGGATAGCTGTGAATGCAACGCACGAGATAAAAGCAAAATTGCGATTGAAATGCCGTGAAATCAATCAATTTCAATCATTGTTTGAAAAATATGAGATAGTTCACAAAAATCTCGGTGGGCCGGATCGAGCTCACCGCTTAGCTCTTTCTTACCACCAGCCCACCACTATGAAGGCAGTAGTTATCCAATGACTGACGCACCTATTCACCGCGAACATCCCGACACTATTGAAGATGCGGCACGCACTCCCGATAAAGAAATGGCATGGAAAGAACTCGGACTCACCGCCGGAGAGTTTGAGGAGATTCGTACGCTATTGGGGCGCCGCCCCACGAATGCTGAACTCGCCATGTATTCAGTGATGTGGTCCGAACATTGCTCCTATAAGTCATCAAAGAAACATCTGGGTGAGCAGTTCGGCACCAAAACCACCGAGGAAATGTCTGAACACCTCCTCGTCGGCATCGGACAAAACGCGGGTGTGGTGGATATCGGTGACGGATGGGCTGTGACCTTCAAAGTGGAATCTCACAACCATCCTAGTTTCGTGGAACCCTATCAGGGCGCAGCCACGGGGGTGGGCGGTATCGTTCGCGACATTATCTCGATGGGAGCGCGTCCGATTGCCGTGATGGATCAGTTGCGATTCGGAGATCCCGACCATCCGGATACTGCTCGCGTCGTTCACGGAGTAGTGTCAGGAGTGGGCGGGTACGGCAACTGCCTGGGACTGCCGAATATCGGCGGAGAAACCGACTTCGACCCGTCTTACCAAGGAAATCCGCTCGTTAACGCTCTATGCGTAGGAGCCATGCGCCACGATGATATTCATCTAGCCAATGCGGAGGGCGTGGGTAATAAAGTCATTCTATTTGGCGCCCGTACCGGAGGAGACGGCATCGGCGGCGCATCCATTTTGGCATCAGAATCCTTCGATGATGGAATGCCCGCCAAACGCCCATCGGTTCAGGTGGGCGACCCGTTCATGGAAAAAGTGCTAATTGAATGCTGTCTCGAACTCTTCGACGCTAAAGTCGTCGAAGCCATCCAGGATCTGGGTGCCGCGGGGATCTCATGCGCGACTTCCGAACTAGCTTCAAACGGAAATTCCGGAATGCACGTCGACCTCGAAACGGTGCTTTTGCGTGACCCGACATTGACGGCGGGCGAAATCCTCATGTCTGAATCACAAGAACGCATGATGGCTGTGGTGGCTCCTGAAAATCTCGATCGATTTATGGAGATCATTGATAAATGGGATGTCGAAGCTGCCGTTATCGGTGAAGTAACTGGCGATGGACGCTTAACCATCGATCATTTCGGAGAGCGCATCGTCGATGTCGATCCTAAGACAGTCGCGCATGACGGCCCCGTATACGACCGCCCTTACGCGCGTCCAACGTGGTTAGACGATCTCAACAAGGAGACCTCACACTCTTTACCGCGTCCTTCTTCGAAGCAAGAAATCGCCGATGCTGTGCGGGTACTCCTCACCAGCCCTAACCAGGCGGCGAAAGACTGGGTTACCGATCAGTACGACCGGTATGTGCGCGGAAATACCGCATTGGCTCAACCCGACGATGCGGGAGTTGTGCGCGTCGATGAAGAAACTGGACGCGGTATCGCTATTTCGACAGATGCAAATGGTTGGTATACGAAACTTGATCCCTATGCGGGAGCACAGCTGGCGATTTCCGAAGCCTATCGAAATGTGTCGGTTGTGGGAGCAGAACCGCTGGCTGTCACCAACTGTCTGAATTTTGGTAGTCCGGAAGATACCGATGCCATGTGGCAGCTCGTACAGGCAATGACCGGGTTGGCTGATGCCTGTCAGACGCTCGGCATTCCGGTGACGGGAGGCAATGTATCGCTCTACAACTCATCGGGTCAGGAAAAAGGTCAACCGGATTCCTCCATCAATCCCACTCCCGTCGTTGGTGTGCTCGGGGTTATGGACGACGTGACGCGAGCTCGCCCCGGCGGATGGTTTGAAGAGGGTTTGGCTATTTACCTATTGGGAGCTACTGCTGAAGAACTTGACGCCTCGGCTTGGGCGCGTGAAGTGCACGGGCACTTTGGCGGTCAGCCACCGCGCGTCGACCTCGCAAAGGAAATGGCGCTGTCGCGCGTGCTACGGGCCCTCATTGGGGAGGACGGGCCGGATAAGCAACCACTCATCGCTGCCGCTCATGATATTTCGGAGGGCGGACTCGTCCAGGCTCTGGTTGAGGCATGCACTCGCAATGGAGTTGGTGCCAGCGTAGATATTTCCGCCCACGTGAAGGAACATCGAATCTGCGACTTCACCGCCCTATTCTCAGAAACGCAAGGACGCGCATTAGTGGCCGCGCCCGAGGGAGCGCATGCGGCGATTGTGGCCGCTGCTGAGGCCGAAGACGTACCGGTTCGACGTATCGGAGTGACCGGAGGGAGCCTCCTCACGATTGCCGGTGCAGATATCCTGTCGGATGAGGCGGGATTCGATTACAGCGCACTTGGCAGTGATGAAGGCGGCGCCGATTATGCATCTCAACACGGTTTCGAACCGGGGGCTGTAGGGCCGCTCGTTATCCGCTTGGAAGAGATTCGCCAGGCCATGAAAGAGACCCTGCCGCAGCACTTTGGCTAGGCCATGGATTGCCATGCGCCGCGGTGCACGATCAGCGGATGCGTATCGGGGGTCGACCGGTAGTCCAGGACTTCACCGAGGACTAGAACGTGATCGCCCCCATCGTAGGTCCGCCAGGGGCGACAGGTGAAATATGCGTGAGCATAGGTCAGGCGCGGAGCTGAACTTGACATATCCCACTCGACTTCGATGGGAGATGAGCTAAGCCCCGCAAATTGAAATGCCACGTCGAACTGATCCGAGGCAAGGACGTTGACGGCAAACGGCACGTGGGGGAGTAAATCTGCTGCCCGTCCCGAACGCATAAGTGAGACGAGAATAAGAGGGGGCTCCAGGGAAATTGGGGTAAATGAACTAACCGTTACGCCGTACGCCCGCCCTTGATGCGAATAGGACACCACCGTGACCCCGGAGGGGAAATGACCGAATGCGGCGCGTAACTTCCGGGAGGCTTCTTCTGGGGATAGCCTGCCGCGAGTGCTCGCCTGCGAGTCGAATTGAGAGGTATCAACTCGCTTGTATTCCGGTTTATCCGGGACCATTTGAACTCCTCCTTCAACCGCTTAAACAGCTGATAATGACTCGACCATATCCAATGTTGTCTGTTGAGGGCGCGTCGAAAATCTCTATTCGTTCCCAGCCAGTGCTGTCGCTGTGCTTTGCCGCGCGAGTTTTCAGTTTCGATGGGCTGATTGCGCCGCCTGTACATCGGTCCACAGTGCCCAGTGGACAAAACGTAATGAAAAACACGTCCACATAGAAATATTTCTCGACATCGAGTTTTTTCTCAAAACACAAATGAGGTTTACTATTAGATGACTTGAACTTTCCGATTCTTGGAAATGTTTCAAGGGTGTGGTTTCACGCGCTCCCCGATGTGCGTGTCTTCGGATGCGGCATCACAACGAGAGGAAGAGAAAATATGGCAAATAGAGTTGAAGAGGTTTACGAAGAAGTCGTACGACGCAATCCTGCCGAACCCGAGTTTCACCAGGCAGTCCATGAGGTCTTGGAAACACTCGCACCCGCCATTGAGAAGCATCCGCACTACGCTGACTACGCTCTCCTCGACCGGCTCGTTGAACCGGAACGTCAAATCATCTTCCGTGTTCCGTGGATTGATGACGAGGGGAAAGTGCGCGTTAATCGCGGTTACCGCGTCGAGTTTAACTCTGCTTTGGGCCCCTACAAGGGTGGCCTGCGGTTCCACAAGTCGGTAAACCGTAACATCATTAAGTTCCTCGGCTTTGAACAGATCTTTAAAAACGCCTTGACGGCGCAGCGAATCGGTGGTGGCAAAGGCGGCTCTGACTTTGATCCGCACGGCAAGTCCAACAATGAAGTAATGCGGTTTTGTCAGTCATTCATGACGGAGCTATACCGTCACATCGGGCATCTGACCGATGTGCCGGCCGGTGATATTGGAGTGGGAGGCCGTGAAATCGGCTATCTATTTGGGCAGTACAAGCGTTTGACCAACCGTTTTGAGCCCGGTGTACTCACCGGTAAAGGGCTGGCTTATGGTGGCTCACTGGTGAGGACCGAAGCAACCGGCTACGGTGCCGTCATGTTTGCCCAGTCGATGCTCGAAACCCGTAACGAATCTTTCGACGGCGCCACTGTCGCCGTCTCCGGTTCGGGTAACGTCGCCATCTACGCAATTGAAAAAGCGCAACAGCTCGGTGGTAAGGCGGTAACTTTCTCCGATTCCTCCGGCTGGGTATATGATCCCGAAGGCGTCGATCTCGATCTGCTTAAGCAGGTTAAGGAAGTTGAGCGTGGCCGCGTCGCTGACTATGTTGAGCGCAAGAAGGGCGCAGAACTTCATACGGAAGGGTCCGTTTGGGACGTTGCCTGCGATGTGGCACTTCCCAGTGCGACTCAGAATGAACTGAATGAAGACAATGCCCGCACCCTGGTCAAGAACGGTTGTAAAGCCGTGTCTGAGGGCGCCAATATGCCGTCAACTCCCGAGGCCATCGAGGTCTTCCAGGAGTCCAAGATTCTATATGGGCTTGGTAAGGCAGCAAATGCTGGCGGCGTGGCGACCTCCGCGCTAGAAATGCAGCAAAACGCGGCTCGGGCCTCCTGGTCTTTTGAGCGCGCTGAGCAGGAGCTGGCGAAAATCATGAAGGATATTCACGACGATTGCTTGGCGACTGCTGAAGAATACGGCGCTCCGGGAGATTACGTCCTCGGTGCAAATATCACCGGCTTCACCCGGGTTGCCGATGCCATGCTTGAGCACGGTGTGATTTAATGCGAGCTCCGGTAGTCCTACTCCCAGACTCCATCTAGTTAGAGAGATTCACTTTCACAATCCCTCTGCTAACCCCGCAAGGTACAGGGTTGTTGCAAAATGGGGGTCGATTCCGGCCTTCATTGCATCAATCCTGTACCTTGGTGTGGGGAGGGAGGGCGATGTATGGCGAAGCGTCGAATTGCTAATGCCGAAGGGCACGCTGCATTAAAACAGTGGGCAGTGGAACCTTCTGCATGTGCACGGGGCACAATAAAAACTGCGGTGCGATGGTCTTTAGAAGAACTTGCTGAGCGTGCCCCGGGCCGCTCCGTTGAAGTGCGAGTTCCCCCGTATGGCGCAACGCAGATAATCGGCGGAGTCACCCATCGACGCGGTACGCCCCCGGCAGTTGTGGAAATGTCGGCCACTACCTGGTTGGCACTCGTTACCGGTCAGTCATCGTGGGAAAGTGCGGTGCAAGCGGGTCTCATCCAGGCTTCTGGGCACCGAGCGGATCTGGAACCTTATCTGCCACTAACGTAACCGGCTACGCAGGCGCTTTGAGGCCCGTTGCGAGGTAGCACAAACCCGGGTAACTCCCGGTTATCGACGGTAGTGCAAAGCGTGAATGCTGGGACTCTAAACTCCGAGATGCTGTCGCGCGCGATATCGCGCATCGCCTTGATCCCACGCACCTAGTACCGAGCGCGCCGCATGCTGACACTGTTCCAAAGTCACCTGTGACAGTTGTGCACCAACCGCTTTCAGAGCCGATGGAGTAACTGAAAGTGACGTCACGCCCATGCCGACAAGGACACAGGCAAGGAGCGGATCTGCCGCTGCTTCCCCGCATACACCGACTGGTGTTCCGGTAGCGCGTCCGGCTTCAGCAGTGCGTGCGATGAGGGCGAGTGCTCCCGGCTGCCAAGGGTCAGAGTACTCGGCGAGGTCGGGGGAAAGTCTGTCGGCTGCCATGGTGTACTGCGTGAGATCATTAGTGCCGATGGATACAAAATCAACGAGCTCCATGAACTGTTCGGCGAGCACTGCCACCGATGGAACTTCCACCATAATGCCTGGAGACAGACCCCGGTCACGTACTAAACCGGCGAACCATTTGGCTTCCGGAAGCGTTGAAATCATGGGAGCCATGACGAGCGTTTGCGTGTGGCCGCAGTGTTTGGCGGCTCCGGCAATGGCGTCGAGCTGATGCAACAAAAGATGGGGGTTATGTCCCGATGTGCGTACCCCGCGAACCCCGAGTGCCGGATTCGCTTCTTCCGCCAGCGTGGCGTAGGGAACGGGCTTATCGGATCCAGCGTCTAGAGTGCGCACGACCACTTTCGTATCGGGGAAAGCTTGCAGGGCGGGCTCGTATATCTCTCGCTGTTTTTGAACCGATGGTTCGGCATGCGAATGTAAGAAGCATAGTTCTGTGCGCAGCAGTCCGATGCCGGCGGCGCCGACATCTCGAGCTTCGCAGGCGGTTTCTCCATCGCGAACATTGGCTAGCAGCTCGAAATCTGTACCATCCTTCAGCTTGGCAGGTGGCTGCCAAGAGTCAATGAGCTCACGCCGTTTTTTATCGGATTCGAGTCGCTGAGTAGCTTCGTCCTCCGCCACGCCGATAACGATAGTGCCGCGTTGACCGTCTACGAGTACATGCGTCCCTTCGTCGATTTCATCAATTCGCCGGGCTGCAACAATACAGGGCAGGCCAAGTTGGCGGGCGATGATGGAGGTATGCGAAGTGGGGCCGCCGAGTTCCGTGACGAGGGCGAGGAACATCGATGGGTCGAGTCCAGCGGTATCGGCCGGCGTTAAATCGTCAGCGAAAAGGATCACTGGGTGATCGGGGTGAGGGACTCCGGGTTCGGGGCGTCCTTCGAGTCGCGCAATAACCCTGTCCCTGACATCTCTCAGGTCGGTGGTTCGTTCAGCCAGGATGCCGCCGGCGCGCTCAAATTGAGCGACAAAAAAGTCAGTGGCACCCATGGTGGCTTGTACGGCGGGTGTCCCGGCCGTGATACGACGGCGCGCTTCCTTACGCCAGGCGGGATCGGAGGCGATTGACGCCGTTACTTCTAGGAGGGCGGCGGCGTGACCGTCAGATGATTGCGCACGTTTACTCAGGCTCTCAACGACAGCGTCAGCGGCGATGATGAAACGTTTCTTTTCCGCCTCTCGTTGACTTTCAGGAATGTCTGGGGCAGTCAGGTTCGGAATAGGCGGACGACGGGTCCACGTTACTGGCCCGTAGGCGATACCTTCGACGACCGGTGTGCCATATATGACTTTCCGATCAGGGGATTGTGTACTCACGGACTTCCTACCTGTAGACAAATGGGGCTCTCTATACGATACGTATATTTGGTGCGTCGTTTCCTGTTTTGTGCCCTAATGCACGCCGTCGTTGGCGGATTGTGGAGGCTTCTTTGTGAGAGTCTAGAGTTAGACGTGGTGAAACGTTGGACATGGCGAGGAGGCGATGATGGAGAAAACTGCGCGAGTAGCGTCTGAAGTGGGGCTCCACGCTCGCCCCGCGGCCGTGATTGCGAGAGCTGTCGAGCAGTTCGATGCCCCGGTGTACATATCGTTAAATGGTGAGACAGTTGAGGCCACATCCGGGCTCATGATTATGACGCTGGGAGCGCAATGCGGTGATGAAGTCACTGTCTCATCCGAAGACTCTCAGGCTGTCGAGGCCGTCTGCAACCTCATCGAATCCTCCATACAGCCGCTGTAAATTAGCTGTCAACAAGCCGTCCGCTCGCG
>JAUNVE010000014.1:0-34127 GCA_030537795.1 Actinomycetaceae bacterium | reverse complement strand
TGGATATATCTGCGTCTTTTGGATATATCTGCGATCTCAGCGCAAATAGTTGCCATAGTGAAAGCCCCTGTTCAACAGAACAGGGGCTGTATCACGGCCTCTAAATTGAATTACCAAAGAATTTTTTCGTGCCGCGCAATGCGTACCGGCGGGCTAATGACACGAGAATGCCCGAAACGACAGCAAACACAAGCAGTTCAGCAATTGCGGTATTGTCCTCATCTTGTCCCTGCGGGGATTCGTGACCGGTAACGGCTTTCCACCCTTTATCGACAATCTGATTGGCGATAATGCCCGAAACGGCGAGGGCTCCGGCGCTGGCTACTTTATAGGGGACGTTCATAGTGTCTTCCTTATGCGTTGTCGTATGGTCCGTATGAGGTTTCTTTCTCCTATCATGCCGTGATTTCGGCAGCTGTGCTAGTTTTTGGCGTTAACATAACGTACTCATTCTGACTCCGTTTCGCCCAGTTGGTCACAGTGGGGTATGGTTATGCCTGCGACAGGGGAGCAGAAAATGCTGAGAGTGCGCTACGCGCAGACCCTCGAACCTGATGCGGTTAGCACCGTCGAAGGAAGTCGAGTTTTCTCCGGTCACCTACTCGATAGTAGGTGCGGCCTCCCCAGCATGTGTTTACGGCGTATTGCGGTGCGCCGATTGGAGAGGAGATGTTATGAAACGTATATGGTCCACGGTAGGTGTCGTGGCAGCTGGCGCCCTCGTGTTAGCGGGGTGCTCCGGAGGCGAATCAGCTGATGCGCCCTCCGAGACGGCAGACTCAACCGATGCAAAAGTAGTGAACGTACTGGCTTACGATTCGCTTGAGCTATCCGACGAATTACTGGCTCGCTTTGAAGAGGAAACCGGTTTCACCGCTGAGGTGACGCAACTTCCTAGCGGCGGCGAGCTGGTAAATCAACTCGTTCTAACCAAAGATAATCCGCTCGGAGACATGGTTTTCGGAGTGGATAATATTACTGCCTACCGGGCGATCCAAGCGGATGTTTTTTCGTCAGAGCGCCCCGAAGTTGATGAAACACTCCTCGACCAGGGGATACCGGAAGCTCCGGGCCTAGTTCCCTTTGATCAGGGGGATGTGTGTGTCAACATTGACCACGAGTGGTTCGAAAATAATGATCGCGAAGAACCCCAAACCTTCGATGATCTGACACAGCCTGAAAATAAGGATCTTTTGGTTGCCATGAACCCCACCTCGTCTTCTCCGGGGATGGCATTTCTGGTCGCGACCATCTCGAATTTTGGAGATGACTGGGAGCAATACTGGCGCGACCTGAAAGACAACGGCGTGAAGATTACCAAAGGCTGGTCTGATGCCTTTAACGTAGATTACTCGGCTGGTGAAGGAGAAGGGGAACGGCCGCTTATGGTTTCCTACTCTTCATCCCCCGCCTATTCGGTCAACGATGAAGGTACAGCTTCGTCGACAGGTGCCCTTCTCGATACCTGTTTCCACCAGATTGAATACATGGGTGTGCTCAATGGAGCCGCCAATGTTGACGGTGCAAAAGCATTCATGGAGTTCATGCTGGAAGTTCCTCAGCAAGAAGAAATTTCCGCGGCCAACTACATGCACCCGATCAATCCTGACGCCCAGGCTCCCGAGGCGCTGATCAACTTCGGACCGATGGCTGATCGCCCTCACCAGATGGATCCACAAACCATTGAAGAAAAGCAGCAGGAATGGTTGACCACCTGGTCTGAGATAATGGGACAGTAACCACATGTCGACTCGGCGGGCACACGCTTCCGACTACATCTTCCCCGCAGTGGGATGGGTGGTAGCGGTAGGTGTGCCCGTCGTCTTTCTCGCGGTATTTTTTCTCTTACCCACGTTGACACTTGTCGGCCGCGGGTTTGTCGACGAGGCAGGCCAATGGGATCTAACCGGCATCGGTGACGTACTCGGTAGGGCGCGCACGTGGCGCGTTATCGGGCAAACCCTATGGATGTCCTCGGTAGCCACCGCCATCTGCCTCATCCTGTCACTGCCGGGCGCATGGGTGCTATACCGCACTCGTTTTGTGGGGCGTGATTTACTTCGCGGAATTGTGGCCGTGCCATTCGTCCTGCCGTCGGTGGTGGTCGGGGTGGCATTTCGTTCACTTTTTGTCGAGGGCGCTCCGCTCGGTTTCCTACAGTGGGACGGCACACATACGGCGGTTATCGTGGGGATGGTGTTCTTCAACTATTCCGTTGGAGTGCGTACGCTCGGCAACATGTGGGTGCGCTTGGATCCGCGTGCAGAAGAAGCCGCTGCCGCCCTCGGAGCTACGCCTGCTCGAGTTTTCCTGACGGTGACGTTACCGCGACTCATGCCGGCATTGGCGTCTTCTGCGGCGGTGATTTTTCTCTTTTGCACAACCTCGTTTGGACTCGTCCTGGTACTCGGTGGAGTCACAACATCAACTGTTGAAACCGAGATTTACTTTCTGACCACCGCCCTTCTCGACCTGCGCTCAGCATCAGTGCTATCGATTGTGCAACTGATTGTTATTGCATTTTCTTTGTGGCTCGGTTCCCGTGCCAGACGCGCCGGTGCTGCAACTCAGACGATGCGAACCGACGTGCGGGCGCGTGAGCTCAGGCGAGCAGATTTACCGGCTTTCGCCGTAACCCTGACGGTGATTGTGGGACTGCTGATTATTCCGATGGGTAATCTTCTGTGGCGATCCTTGCATCGAGGCGGATCATTTACATTCGCAAACTATATCGACTTGGCGGATAAAGATGCGGTGAGAGTTCTCAAAGACTCTGTTCTGTCCGCTACCGCGCGATCAATCACCATAGCACTGGTCGCTATGGTGACAGCAGTAGTCATCGGTATCCTCGTCTCGATTGTGGTGACTCGTCGGGCGCGTAGTCGTTCTGGGCGTATAGCGATATCAACACTCGATGCGCTATTTATGCTTCCACTAGGCGTTTCTGCGGTGACTGTCGGATTCGGATTTCTGATCGCTCTGGACAAACCACCGGTTGATCTGCGGGGGTCTTGGTGGCTGATCCCGATGGCGCAGGCAATGGTGGCGATTCCTCTGGTGGTGCGAGTGGTGACACCGGTGCTGGCATCGATTGACCCACGCCAGCGTGAAGTTGCCCACGTCCTGGGAGCTGGGCCCGCACGCGGCCTCATCACCGTTGAGGGACCGTTCGTGATGCGATCTTTAGCTATTGGCGCGGCCTTTGCCTTTTCCATGTCTTTGGGAGAGTTCGGGGCCACGTCGTTTCTTGCTCGCCCTGCGACCCCCACTTTACCGGTTACCATTTATCGTCTGGTATCAGAGCCCGGGGCGGTTGAGCAGGGCATGGCGCTGGCGGCTTCGGTTCTGCTCGCATCGTTAGCTGGAGTAATTATGGCAGTGGTGGAGATGCGGGCTGATCCGCAACAGCACATGGAAAGAAGGCGTTCATGAAGGGGCTCGATATTGACAGTGTCGATGTTTTCTATGATTCGGTACATGCGGTGAAAAATGTGTCTTTGACACTTCCCGCCGGACAGGTGCTTGCGTTGCTGGGGCCGTCTGGATCAGGCAAATCTTCTCTATTGCGAGCCATTGCCGGCTTGGAAAAAGCTAATGGACGGATTGTTTTTGACGGTGAAGACGTCACACAGACTCCGGTTCATCGACGTGGATTTGGGCTCATGTTCCAAGACGGCCAGCTCTTTAACCATCGCAGTGTTGGAGGAAATGTTGCTTACGGTCTGAAGGGGCGGCTTGCGCGCGAACAATGGGATGGGCGGGTTGACGAGCTGTTAGAACTGGTGGGGCTTCCCGGGTATGCTGATCGGCCAGTATCGACATTGTCGGGCGGACAAGCACAGCGAGTCGCCCTGGCACGAGCATTGGCTCCGGCGCCGCAGTTACTGTTGTTGGATGAGCCGCTGTCCGCCCTCGACCGATCATTACGAGAGCAGCTCGCTGTCGAGGTGCGCACCATTGTCCAAACCGCGGGAACCACGGCCGTTTATGTTACTCATGACCAAGATGAAGCGTTCACTGTTGCCGACACGATTGCGATTCTTGAAGAAGGGAATTTGACCCGGATCGGCTCACCGGAAGAGGTGTGGTCCGCACCGGGTTCTCGGTCGGTGGCGCAGTTCCTTGGCTACGGCCCCTTCCTCACACCTGACGAAGGTACAGGTTTAGGAATTCAGATTCCGTCGGATGCCGTGCTGGCATGCGGGCCGGACGCATTCGTGGCGGTGGATGCGACGGATACTCCAGCGAGTGTTTTGCCGGTTGTCGAAGAGCGCACCGTCCGCGGCGCCAATGAAATTACGGTGGAGGTCGTGCCGGGGAAAACCGCCACGGTAGATATTCCGCTACACGAAGTTGCCGGTGCCACCCTGGCAGTCTCCGTGAACCAAGAGCAATGCGTCCTCGTCTAAACAGCTAGGTACAGGATTACCGTATGTGAGGGTGCCGGGAGCTCCCGATATTCGCCAAACCTGTACCTTGGTTGGGGAATTCATCAGCGGCCAGAGGATGCGGGTTGATGGCGCAGTGAGTCCCAGGTGAGGATGACAAGACCGATCCAAATCAACCCAGTACCTATCCAGCGGGCTGGTTCCATATGTTCGTGGAAGATGAGAACACCGATAAGTAGTTGCATGATGGGAGCAATGTACTGAAGCAACCCAAGCACAGCCAGATTAAGCAGTCGTGCGGCCGAAGCGAACATAATGAGTACGACCACGGTGAGGACACCACTTCCGACCAGCAATGCGGCATGCCCGGATAGTTCAAGACCGCTGGCCCCCTCACCCATTAACGTCTGAAATGAAGTTTTTCGCTGCCAAGTGAGCCAGCCAAAATAGATGAGGAGCATCGGGGTTACCGCTGCTGTCTCAATAAGCATGCCGCTCACCACCGGCGCCGTCGTTGATACCTGTTTTTTGATGAGGCCATAGAATGCGAATGTGGCCGGCAATCCAACTGCTACCCACGGGATTCGACCCAGCCCGATGATCATGACAATGATCGCGGCGATACCGAATAGTACGGAAATGGTTTGGGGCACGGTGAGACGTTCTTTCAGTACCGTGCCAGCAAGAAATACGGTGAGTAGCGGGTTAATGAAATATCCGAGTGCAGCGTCAATCGTGTGGTCATTCATGACCGCCCAGACGTAGATTGTCCAATTGTTGAGGACGAAGAAACCCGCGACGGCCAGCAGTAGCGCCGTACGACGGTCGGCGAGCAGGTCTTTGACTTGGTAAAAGCGGCGCGTTACCGCGAGCACAAAGACACAGAAAGCGAAGCCCCACACCGCCCGGTGAACGATGACTTCAAAAGCGCCGGCGGGATGAAGGAGTGAAAAATAGAGCGGGAAGAACCCCCATGCTACGTGAGTGAGGACTCCGATAGTGTACCCGCGGGATCCGTTGAGGGGGGCTGGTTTCACGATAGGGAGCTTTCGGGACGCGATTGCGATATGCGGTATACGGTTGGCGAATAGGTGATGTCGTCAACCAGCTGGATACGGCGGTGTACGTCCTCCCACACCATCGACTGAGCTTTAGCGATTTCCGTGTGCGGGCATAAAAACCGCAGGGTCAAATCAATTCCAGAACCGTCAAGTTGCATGGTGATGCCAGGGGCTTTAGTCGAATTGAACATATCGAGGGCGTCATTGAAACGCTGCAAGTCCTTGTCGGATGAGTCGGATAGCAACCCCTGCATGTATTCTTTGGCAGCGACAGACAGAATCTGTTTTGTTTTATCAATATTCGATTCATGCGTAATGGGCACGGTAATGTCGGTCCATACGAAGCGAAACTCGTAGTTATCGTTGATGAGTGGCTGGAGGAAGATTTCACGGTTAGGGACGTAAATGGTTCGCCCCGTTTGGTTCTTGGTCGCCAACCGTTTATCACCCTGTACCTCGATGAGGGCGAACTGGAACAGCTGGATATCGCGCACATCGCCGTAGAAGTCGCCAATCTCCACCCGATCTCCGATTTTGAATGGACGTTTGAATTCGATAAAAGCGAATCCAATGATGTTGAGAACCAGGTCTTTCATGGCAAGTCCGGCGAGCGCGATCAGCGCCCCGGTACCGAAGACGAGAAAGTTGAGCGCTTTGAACCAAATGAGTCCAATCAGGATGACAACGCCTAATGTGAGGATCCAAAACAGTGCGCGTTGGGTGAGAAAGTAGATGCGTTCGGAGGAAATGATCTTGTGGAGAACAACACGCATAACTTTGATAAGCAGCCACACAATGAGTATGAGAGCTACGGTGATGAGTGTTTTTTCGCCGATATTCGAGGTCTGATCTGCAGCGCTTCTTAATCCACTAAAAATATCCTCAAGCATGCCTCCTACTATGGCACGCTAGCTACGCTACCGGCTAATGGAGGTCGGCTGGTGTGATACGACATTCATCCCCTAGCCGCATAGCAGCGATGGCCCCTTCGTCTCGGAGACGGTGGAGTTCAGGGAGAAGCCGGTCACGCACCCCCCACGGGTCGATGGTATTGAGATAGATGCGGGTGCCGCCCTCGAAACCGGCCAGTGTGGAAATACGCCACTTGATGAGAAGCCTCCATCGCATGGGGGAGGGGACATCGGGGGGTCGGTGGTACCACTCCTCATTGCAGGGGACATCTCGACCGGTGGCGGCGTGAACGGCGTGAACCAGGTCGGATACGCCGCGCATTTGGTCGGGATCGGCCTCCCACGGATTGTAGGACTCACCGAGTGGCCAGATGGCTACTGACGGGTAGCGGTGTCCGATGCCGGCCAGAGCGATGGCGTGCTCATTTTGTGCCAGCAGTAACTTACGAGTTGCCGCGACTTTGATGATTTTGTCGTAGATGGCGGGATCTTTACGCAGTCGCTGTAGCTCAGCTTCTGTTTGCACCGAGCGCGCGTCGATAGCGACGAGCTGCTTATGGAGGTGATCGAAGGAGGCGCCCGCCGGTTTCAACCAGTTTTGGAAGCAGGCGACGTAGCGGACATCCTTATTGAGGGTGTAAAGATCTGCCATGGCACCGGCGGTGAAATCAAAGTAGTGGAAGTGTTCCTCGGGGGTCAGCGTACCGGAAGACGCGAGTTCAGCGGTTGTATGTGCGCCGGGTTCGTAATGGTTTTTAGCCACGATAACGTCGTGTCCTCCGGCGAAAAAGCCGGTTGCTTGCGGCAGAAGTTGAGAGTCATCGAGTTGTTCAACTTCCTCTGGGGAATTTCCCGAAGCCATCAGTCGTGTTTTGACAACGCGCATAACGTGGTCGTATCCGATGGGATCCGCGAGATAGGCGGCCATATGCCGGTGTTGATTTTCCGACGGGGAATGATTGTGATTGAGATGCCAGTAGTTGTAGGAGACGATTTCGAACAGGTTGGGGATGCGGCGAAATTCTGCGACCGTGCTGTTTAGTTCGGAGGCCGGAACGTGGCGCAACGTTTGCCAGTGGCCGTCGCTGTCTTGGATAAGCCGCGCCTTTTCGGGGGGAGTTTCGAGGTACCTGCCCTGGCAAAAAGCACAGTATTGACCATGCTTGTCGGGGTCGATGGGTTCAACGTTTTGCGTAGGCGCGGTTAGTGGGCGATGCCCACGTCCAGGCACTGTCCACACTTCCGTCCCAGTGAGGAGGTTTTTTTGTTTGACAGTGCCATCTGCCATGCGAACGAGAGCTTGGGTTTCGACGGGGTCCTTGGACATAGTTCCACACTAGTGGACTTTGGCTCAAAGAGCTGGATGTGGAGGTGTTAAATACGCCGCGTGCCGGATGGCGAATAGCGCTCCATTAACTCCGTGCGAAATCTGATGAGGCCGAAAGAAAGGGACGCCATCACAGCGCCCCTTGTCTTTGGTGAAGTTGTAATTATCGTAATTTAATTGGGAAGCCAGCCTTGCGCCTGCTCTTTAAGATCCCGAAGGATCTCGAAAGCTTCTTCGGCTTTATCAACTTGAACAAACAGGTGGTCGCGATGGAACCCCGCGAGGGAGTTGCAGGTGATGGAGCGCGCGGCGAGCGTTTGAGCAATCATTGCCGCCATGCCAATGGATTGCAGTGAGGACGGAATGTCGAGGCTAATGCGTGCAAATCGGTTATCGATCGGCAAACCGGCTTTGACTGCCCGGTCTTCGGAAATGACGATCGTCATTCCCTCGTACTCGCGAACAGTGGCAAAAGGCTCAACACCCTCGGGAATCGTGTCAAGCGTAACGAATACATAGTTGCCTTGAGACTTGACGTCCATTTCGGCAAGTAGCTGATCGAGAGATTTTGAAGTCATGGGTTTGAACCTACCGGATTTTGGGTCCGGTAGGTACCCGCGTCTCACGTGATGTCAGTTATCCGTATCTGCCGTTTCTTTGAACTCGGATATATTAACGTTTGTTCCTTCGAACTTGAAGAGAATTCCATCACTCTCGACAACGATGTCAGATACTTTGACGCCCTCGGGTAGAGGGTCCAAGGGGATTGTTTCTTCTTCTCCCACAAGTCCTTCTGTTAGCACGTCGGGAATGCCTTCAATCGAGAACTCAGTAAACGCTATCGTGAAACCAAGACCGTCGTCGCTGGGACTTAGGGATATCACGATCTTGGCGGCTCTGCCATCAACGTCACCTTGGATGCACACGTTAGAGTCGCATCCGCTGATAGTAGCGTCAGCACCTAGATCTCCGCTGTTGGGGAAATCGTCAAAAGCCATGAACCCTTGGGCTGTCAGCTGGTCAACTATTGTCTTATCACCAGTTTTAATGCCGGTGAGTGTGGCATTGAAGTTCTTGAAGCGAGAGTCTGCGCTTTCGCCATTCGGCTGTACGCTGTCGGCGTGGATATCGAGTCTGTTGTAGTTACCAGAAAATGTCTGGAAGAGGAACGGGAAGCCGGAAAACGAGGTTGTCAGTCCTTCCCATTGAACTTCTGAGTTGGAGGTCATTTCGTCGCGCAGCGAACTCTCGACACTACTTTTAACTACTTTGTCGACAATAAAGAATCCAGCGACAAGAGCGATGACGACCACGACGGCGATGATCAGTCCGGTGCGAGACTTTTTCTGCGGTTGATTAGGCTGTGTCACCGGAGCCTGGGCGGCTCCCGGTTGATTGGGAATGGGTGGTTGAGCCGTGTATTGGTGCGGCTGGTTTGGAGGATTGCTCATATTCTGTCCATCGTGTTGGGGTGGGAACCGGTGCGGCCATTTTCTCCCATATCAAGGGTGAAAATTGTGGCCATATCAGCATCTGATAATTCAAAATCAAAAATGCTGAGATTTTCGATCATACGTTGTTTTTGCATGGATTTGGGGAATACGATGTCTCCGCGTTGAATTGCCCACCGCAGGGCAACTTGAGAGGCAGTTTTATCGTATTGTTGCCCGATTCGAGTGAGGGTTTTGTCATCGACGAGGTTGCCACGCGCCAAAGGGGACCAAGCCTGAGTCAAAATGGCGTGCTGGCCGTGGAATTCATGCAGTTCACGCATCGGGAGGTAAGGGTGACTTTCAACCTGATTGATCATCGGGACGGTGTCACAGTGGTCGAATAGTTCTTGGAGGTGGTGTTCGAGGAAGTTGGAAACTCCGATTGAGCGGGCTCGGCCATCGGCGTAAAACTCTTCAAGAACCTTCCAGGTGGACACAAAATCACCATTGTAAAGGGTGGGGAGAGGCCAATGAATGAGGAAGAGATCTACGTAGTCGACGCCGAGGTCGGTGAGCGACTGGTCAAAAGAGCGTCGGGCATCGTCGGGTAGGTGGTTAGAGTTGTTGAGCTTGGTGGTGAGAAAATAATCCTCGCGAGCCAGTCCGGAAGCGGCGAGTCCAAGACCGACCTCCTTCTCATTTTGATACATCTGTGCGGTATCGAAGTGTCGGTAACCAACCTCTGCTCCGTCTTCGACGACCCGCTGCGCTTCCTCCGGCGGTACCTTATATGTTCCTAATCCGAACTGCGGGATGGTTAAACCGTGGTGCATTGTCAGTGCAGGGACAGTGTGATCAGCCATTGATGCTCCTTATTCTTCAGCTAATTCCACCATAGGGAGCCAAGCAAGTCTGTGCCACTTAGAGAGCAGAAGCATGCTAACGTTCTATCCGCATTACGTGATGGGGGTGAACCAATGGAAACTAGTTTGTTATATTTCCAGATGTGAACTAATTCGGTGTTGAAGATGTATATACACTGATACGATAAGCCCACAGCGAAGAAACTAACCATTATATAGAGGTACGAATACTCCATGGCAGACTACGGTACTTTTTCTCAGACACTGCTCAAGACAGCGGTTCACTATGCCCTCACCCCCTACCTGCCCGACCTCTCCCACACGTCTTCCCCGTCCGACTCCCAGGAACGCGAAGATGAACTCGCAGAAGTGCTCAAACGGCTACGTGTGACTAATAGCAGAAGCAAAGCGCGATCCATTATTCAGCAGGTGATGGTGAACGAAGCATATGTGCTGAATAATCCAACTACTTTGTCGGTCACCAAATACAACATCCGCAGGTCGCAGATTCTCAAAGAGCTGGGACTCATGTCCGCCAAGGGCGTGCAGCTGTGGCCACCAACTTCCCAGACGCTGATTACCAGACTGGGAGGACGGTGGAGCACAGCGATGGAAATCTGCGGTTTATCTGCGGCTCAAGATGGTGCGTTGGGCCGGTTAAACGTTCGTTTTACCGATGATGACCGGGTGAACGCTCTTCGAGACTTTTTCAATCATTGTGAACAAACTGGTATCACGCCCTCCTACTCTGCGTATACGAAGTGGTCGCGAAATCAGGACACGCGAGTTCCCTCGGGAGCTTCGTTGCGGCAAGTATACGGAACGTGGAACCGGGCGGTATCGTTGATTCGTCCTATCAACCCGCCCGTCGGCGAATAGCTTTACCGAATGCGACCGACATTAGGGTCGCGTCCGCGTAATGCATCCAGTTGGCGTCGCTCCCGTTTGGTGGGACGTCCGGTGCCTCGATCGCGCCGCGGAACCGCCATCATAATGATGGGATCGGGGAGCGGTTCAGAGTGGTCGAGGTATGCGGTGCGCGCCACCGGAGCTCCTACTCGCGTGGTAAGCACTTTCGTCACTTCTAAGACACGATCAAATCCTTGAAACCGATAGGTCACGGTATCTCCGACACTCACTCGGGAAGAGGGTTTAGCGCGTTTACCGTTGATTTTCACATGTCCGGCCTTGCAAGCGGCAGTTGCCCGAGAGCGAGATTTCAACTGCCGTACGCTCCACAACCAGGTATCGACGCGCACACTCGCCGCCGTTGTGGCCGCCGGGCGGTGGCGCCCGGTGGTGGATGACGAACCTGCTGAACTCATCGCATCCTCCTCATTCTTCGTTCCACGGTACCCGATGAAGGCCGATAGCTATGTGACTCTGGGAACAGGGTGGGTCAATAATGTTTCGACACAGTGTCCAATCCGCCATCTCGCGCGCCTGGAGTTCAAAAGAGACGATGGCATAGGCTAGCTATGTGCTAGAAATTCTTTCCCAAAATCCAGTGCTGACTTTCTTTCTCGTGGTAGCTGCGGGCGCCGCCCTCGGACAACTCAAAATCGGCCCCTTGCGTATCGGAGCTGCGGGAGCTCTATTCGTAGGCCTTGCGTTGTCTGCGGCTAATCCCGATCTGGGAGCCCATATGGGGATCCTCCAGTCCATCGGTTTAGCGCTTTTTGTTTACGCGGTTGGTATCGGTGCCGGCGCCACGTTTATGTCGCAGTTGCGGGCGCAGACTCCGCTAATCGTAGCGGCCGCTGTGATGGCGATTGTAGGAGCTGTTGTGGCCGTGGTAGGAGGGCGATGGTTCGATCTGCCGCGGGAGTTGGCAACCGGTCTATATACCGGGGCGCTCACCTCGGCACCTGCTCTTGATTCTGCACTGCGCATATCGGGGTCAACCGAACCGGGGGCAGGATACGCGGTGGGATACCCGGCCGGTGTTGTGATTGGAATCCTGATCGTCACCCTGGTTGTGGGGCGTGCGTGGCCGGGAGAGAACGACACGCCGTCACTGGCGGGAGCAGGTCTAGTTGCGCGCACCGCCCGGGTATTAGCACCAATCAACATTCGCCATGTGGCGCCGTGGAAAGAGCAGCGAGTGCGCATCTCGTATCTGCGTCGCCGCGATATTACGCGCGTTGTGGTACCCGGTGAGGATCTGCAGCCGGGGGATCGTGTGGTCATTGTGGGAACGGCTACAGCAGTTGAGGAGACCATCGCGATTGTTGGCGAAGAAAGCGATATCCATTTAGCCGATGACCGTCGACATGTTGATTTTGAGCGAATTACGGTCTCCAATCCGGAGGTGGCAGGCCGTACTATTGCAGAACTCAATATGCCGGTGAAGTTCGGGGCGGTTATTACTCGCGTGCGTCGCGGCGATCTGGAACTGTTGGCAACAGATGACCTGGCGTTGCAACCGGGGGATACGGTGGCGGTGGCGGTGCCCGGAGAGGAGTTGCAGGCGGTTTCTGATTTCATGGGCAATTCGGAACGGAATGTGAGTGAAGTTGATGCGCTCGCACTCGGTTTAGGGCTCGTATTGGGAATGGCGCTTGGTCTAGTGTCGCTCCCCTTGCCCGGCGGCACCATGTTTTCTCTCGGTGCGGCAGCCGGTCCGCTGGTAGTCGGTATTATTTTGGGGGCGCTACGTCGAACAGGCCCGCTGATCTGGTCGATGCCCCAGGCCGCTACCTTAACAATCCGGCAACTGGGATTGCTCTTCTTCTTAGCGGCACTCGGTTTGGGAGCGGGACCGGAGTTCAAAGCGGTTGTCACGACGTCGGTGGGCTGGAAAGCGGTCCTGGTCTCGGCAGCTATTGTGTTTTTCTCTGCTGGCGCCCTCGCCGTTGCCGGCAGGATCCTCAAGCTCTCGGCACCTCGCACGGCGGGTGGCGTCGCCGGTTTCCTTGGTCAACCCGCGATTTTGCAGGCGGCCTCGGCGCGGGTGGCGGATGAGCGAATCGAAGCATCATACGCGGCACTTTTTGCCGCCTCCATTGTTTTCAAGATTCTTCTCGTTCCGATTATCTTTAGCGTCTTGGCTTGATGCGCGATAGGTCGGGGCGTTAATCGAGAACGGCCTTTTGTGCCTTCCGGTGCTCAATTGCGTCGAGAATTAGCTGACGCACGAAGGTATTTGACATGTGGTAGACGTTTTCGCGTCCTTTGCGCTCGACTCGAATAATATGGGCTTCTCGCAGCACACGCAGATGCTGTGAGGTGAGGGGCTGAGAAATATTGATTTCAGAGCATAGTTCATGAACGCATCGAGGCGATTCAAAAAGCAATCGAAGTATTTCAATCCGCTTATCAGATCCGAGAGCTTTGAATAGGTCGACCACCGATAGGAAGTCTTCAGGTGAATAGCTCATGCGTCCTCCCAATAGGTTTCCAGCACTGTACTCAAATACGTATGATCTGCCACGTGGCTGAGCTCTCGAGCAGAATGCATTGACAGCAAGCCAATGCCCACGTCGACGGTAGTGATTCCGGTACGCGTGGCAATAAATGGTCCGATGGTTGAACCGCAGGGAACTGAGTTATGGGAGACGAATTCCTGATGGGGAACGCCCGCTTTTTCGCATGCTCTATTCCATAGCGCACTACCGGCTCCATCGGTGGCGTAACGTTGATTAGCGTTGAGTTTGAGAATGGGGCCACCTCCGGGCACGGGGTGGTTGCGCGGATCGTGACGTTCACTGTAATTGGGATGCACCCAGTGCGCGGCATCGGCAGAAATACAGCTGCTTTCAGCCAACATTTGGTAGTAGGTGTCCTCTGAGTCGCCGATGCTCAGGGCAATCCTACGGAGCAGATTCTCCAAGAATGGTCCGGCGGCACCCGAGCGTGTAGATGAGCCAACTTCCTCGTGGTCAAAAGCGGCAAAAACAGCGATATCTGGTCCAGTTAGACCGGTTTGAGCAATTTTTTCAAAAGCGACCAGCGAGGCGTGTACTGAGGAGAGGTTATCTTGTCGGGAGGCGGCAAAGAACTCTCCAGAAGCTCCGAAAGTTGCCGGCGCCTCAGTTGGATACGACACGATGTCGTGGCCGGCGATTGCGTCGGTATCGATATCGGCGCGGGACGCCAAAAACTCGAAAATACACGGCGCCTCGTCTTCCACGTGCGTCCAGATTGGTTGCATGTGGCGTTGTTTGTCGAGGGTCAGTCCCTCACTTGTGACCTCCCGGTCAAGATGGATTGCAAGCTGTGGAATGCGCGCTATGGGGCCGGTTTCCACTAGATGCTCCTTGCCGGAGTGGTCAATGAGACGTCCGGCAAAACCGATTTCGCGATCCAGCCACGAATTCAGGAGCATGCCACCGTAAATTTCCACATCGATGAGCCCGTAGCCGTCAGCTGTCACATGTGAGCCGGAGGGTTTCAGTTTCAGTGCGGGAGAATCGTTATGGCTTCCCACAATGCGGAATCCTCGAGGTGTCTCACTTTCCGGAATAATCCAAGCAATCACAGCGCCGTCACGAATAGCGAAATACTGACCGGGCTTGCCCGATAGTCCTTCCGACTCGTTTTGGTATACGAATCCGGAGAGGTTGAGGCGGCGGCGAATTTCAGCGGCCGCGTGATAGGAAGAAGGTGAAGCAGAGATAAACTGCGCAAGGTCAGCGCAATGCTGTTGTTGCGAGCGGGTCGGTTTCGTCATGCTTCGATGATAGTGGTAAATCGATAATGGTGCCGGATCGCCCATTCTATGTGGAATCACAATGAGCGCGGAGGTGAGCAACGTGGTGGAATATGTTGGCGCTATGGCTGGTTTAGGCTTAATCGAAGGTGACATTCTGCTACTGATCACGCTGGGAGCGGGCTTATTCGCCGGTGCCTCCGCACGCAGGCTGCATGCGCTTGCCTGGGGGACAGTCGTCGCGTTGACCGTATTGGGAGTATTCATCCGTATTTTTGTGGCGATACCGATGGAAGCTTTTACCAACCGTACGCAAACCGCCCCGCTGTGGTTACTGATCATCGAGTGGATATGTGTGGTGGGTTTGCTGGGATGGGCTATCTATCTGTGGCTGAATCCGGATGAGATTGCCCGACAAGCTCGCGGCATCCGTTTGCCGGGAGAGGCGGTGCTGGGCGATCAATCTTCATCGACGCAGCTGACTGTCAAAGGAGTTCTGGCATCTGGAACTCGCGGTTTGGGGCGCATCATTGCTTTCAAAACATGGGGTGCTGCGGCGGCGAGCATCGCGGTGGTAGCGATGATGATTCCCGACCCACCCTTCCTCATGGCGGTGGCAATCACCTCCACCCGCAGTATCGGTGCGAGCATCGTTGGATACGCGGTATTTGCGCTGACGGCACTGATAGCTGCTTTGATAGCGTCACTCGTGGGGTTGAAATGGGGTTTTGTGGAAGCGGTTCGCTGGGTGCGCCACCAACTGATTCGCTTTTCGGCGTGGTTGGGTAGGATCAGCGCGGTGATGGGGGTGGCGATTGCCGTCGCTATCGCCTTCCATGCGGTGCGTAACTGGCCAGCCTAGTTAATTCGGAAACGGTAGACGTTGGTATGTCGCTTTTCGAAGCCGCATCGTTGGTACAGGCGGTTGGCGGCTTCTCGCGATGGTCGCGACGTCAAGTCAACTGTGCGGGCTCCGGCTTGGCGCGCGTATTCCACTGCCGCTTCTGTTAGCTGACGACCAGCACCCTGGCCGCGGGTTTCTTCCGATACAACAACATCCTCGATCCAAGCGCGCAAACCCGTTGGAATGTGGAATAACACGAGGGTGAGCATGCCTTCGATAGGGCCGGGGGTGTCGTCTTCAGTGTCGGTGCGAAATACGAAGAGCTTGACACTGGGTTGCGAAACAAATCGGGTAGTTTCTTCGGGGGTGAGAGCTGGACTTGAGGAAGACAGTTGTGGAATCAGGCGCGCCATCGCATCCGTGAGTTCCTGGGTGGCTGTTTCAATAATCTCTACGCTCATGATGTCTGTGTGCCTCTGTGGTAGTAAGTTCTAACAGCTCCATTGTAGGCCCCATCAATCATGTTGGGTAGGTCACAGGTCGACGCGTTTTGTGGCCATGAGACCGCGGGCGATGGCTAGCGGTATCGATACAATTGCGAGGGCGAACAGCGTGGTGTTACTGGAGAGCGAATCGAGCAGTCCGGATGCCGAAAGAGACGTTCCGATCTCGGAGCCGGATCGCTGAACGACGACTGTTTCGGCGAATTCTGCTATTTCGGCGAGCTGAAGTGCGATATTCATTATGTCCTCCCTCTTGACACTTCCAGTCAATCAACGCGCGGGCGCAGAATCTATGAGGGGGCGCCCTGATTGCTCCCTGGCTCAACCCTGACTGAAACCTGATTCATTGTGATGGTGATCCGCTGGTGAGAAGTTACAGTGTGAAACAAGCCTTTACCGCCGTACCGAAGTCGGTAGGGTAGAACCATGCGGTACTATTCCACGCGCGGTGAAACTACAGATGAGACGCGCACATTCTCTGATATTTTATTGCGCGGTTTAGCTCCCGACGGTGGTCTCTATATGCCTGTGGAGTATCCGCATGTGTCTGCGCAGGATCTGGCGCGCTGGGTGCGGGTTTATCGCGAGCAGGGATACGCGGCCTTGGCTTTTGAGGTTATGAGCCTTTTCATTGACGATATCCCCGCCGACGATCTGCGAGCTCTATGCGAAAGAGCCTACGCGCAAGAGGTCTTCGGTTCCCGGGAAGTTGTTCCCGTGACGAATCTACCCGATGGTATGTATCTGCTGCATTTATCCAATGGGCCGACGGCGGCCTTTAAAGATATGGCCATGCAGATGTTGGGCCAGCTATTCGAATACGTGCTGCGTCGTGAAGGGCGCGAGTTGAATATCGTGGGAGCTACGTCGGGCGATACCGGTTCATCAGCCGAATACGCCATGCTCGGCAAGAGCGGTATTCGGGTTTTTATGCTCACCCCAGCGGGGCGGATGACGGCTTTTCAACGAGCGCAGATGTACGGCCTCCGTGATCCGGCAATCATTAATATTGCTGTTGACGGTGTATTTGACGACTGTCAAGACATTGTGAAAGAGATTTCTGCGGATGCCGATTTCAAAGCAAAGTACAGTATCGGCGCGGTGAATTCGATTAATTGGGCCCGGTTACTGGCGCAGGTCGTTTACTATGTGGCGGCATGGATTCAAGTCAGTGCAGATCCGCGTCGTACGGTGTCATTTTCGGTTCCCACCGGAAACTTCGGGGATGTCTGCGCCGGGCATATCGCCCGTTCGATGGGGGTTCCTATTGATCGCCTCATCGTAGCGACCAACGAAAATGATGTACTCGATGAGTTTTTCCGTACCGGGGTGTACCGCGTGCGTAGCGCAGGGGAAACGAGGGCGACCTCCAGTCCGTCAATGGATATTTCGAAAGCGTCAAACTTTGAACGCTTTATATTTGACCTTGTCGGCCGAGATCAGGCTCGCGTAAGGGATCTTTTTGGTCAGCAGCTACGTGCTCACGGTGAGTTTTCGCTGGCGGGTAGCCCCGAGTTCTCAAATGCTCGCATTCGACACGGATTCCTATCGGGATCGTCAACCCATGCTGACCGCATTGATTCGATCCGGTCGCTGTACCGACATAACCAGACCATCATCGATCCTCATACGGCAGATGCCTGGAAGGTTGGGCGCGATGCGTTTCGCGGTGGGGTTGTAGAGCCTCCGCTCGTTGTATTGGAGACGGCGCTTCCGGTTAAATTTGCAGAAACCATTGAGGAAGCCCTCGGATTCAAGCCAGATATACCCGCGCGGTTTGCCGACATTGAATCCCAGCCGCAGCACGTGCTCAACCTGCCGAATGACGCTGAAGCGGTGAAGCAACTGATACGCGCTACAGTTTCCGGAGGATAGACTTTTGTGTCCAGCAGACGGCTAAAACAACCGGCTCCACGGGAATAGTGCGATGCCGAGCGCTATGAAAAGCGCGCCCAGGATAATATCGATCGGACGATGTAAGCGCTCGTAGCCACGTATGAAGGCGCGGTTGCTGGCCACCGTTGCGACGAAAGCGAACCAGCTGAACGAGATAAGCACCATGGCAATGCCCAGCAGTAGCGATTCGGATATTCCCATTCCCGGTGGGAGAAGTGTTGCAAAGAAGGCCGTATAGAATACGACCGCTTTAGGGTTGCCAACCGTCGTGGTGAGCAATCCCAGGCGGAAAGCGCGGGCGGGCGAGTAGTGGGATGGTGCGGCAAGATCTGTAGCTTGTGGATCTTCAGGTCCGGATCGAAGAGTTGTCAGCACGATGTGAGCGCCATAGGCGGTGAGAAACCCTGCTCCAATCAGTCTGATGATCAAAGATGTTGTTGGATGACTATTAATCAGCGCAACGATGCCGACCATCGTTGCAATAATCCACAGAACAGTACCAGCGGCAATGCCCGCGGCCCCCATTCGGCCGGCTCGACGGTTACTGGATAGAGATATGCGCAAGACGGCTAAGAAATCAGGCCCCGGTGACATTACCGCAACAAGAAAGGTCCCTAGCAGGGCAATCCACATGGTTGGGGTCATGTTTGAATCCTTAGCGCTCAGGGTCTTGGTCGGAAGAGTCTTTCCGGTTCATTCTCGCGGTACGAAATCTGGAGACACTATATGTCTCCGTCTCTATTTATGCCAGTAGTGCTGGCATATGAAGTGTCCATTGCCCTCTGACTGATATGAGGTCTGTTGCCCCGGGGTCATTAATCTCTGGCTTCGCAGGTGGCATTGCTTCGCGGAAGGTACAGGGTTGCTGTTTTTAGAGGGGGTTAGCGCCGGAGCGCCCATTAACCCAGTACCTTCCGGTGGCGTGCTTTATGCGGTATTACGCGGTGATCGAGACGGCAGCAAATCCGCGCAAGGTACTGGATAAGCGTGTTTTGATCGACATCGGCGGGCTCAGATACATCAATCCTGTACCTACCTAGGGTGCGGATAGCAAAAGTCTCATCGTCGTTCGGTGAGTAAGATCACACGGCTGCTAGCTGGGGTGGGAATATTTACTCAGCCCCCAAGGTTGAGTTAAGTAGACTCAAGTTTGTGACTCTCAAGTTGACACCGTCGACAGACAGATTAGACTTGAGTGCAACAGACTCAACTTAAGTTTTATGAAGGAGGCCATTGATATGGCACGTGCAGTAGGTATCGACCTTGGCACTACAAACTCGGCTATCGCCACCCTCGAAGGCGGCGAGCCCACCATCATTGCGAACGCAGAGGGAACGCGTACTACGCCCTCCGTTGTCGCATTCTCGAAGACCGGCGAAGTACTCGTCGGCGAAATTGCGAAACGTCAGGCCGTGACGAACGTTGACCGCACCATCATGTCGGTTAAGCGTCACATGGGCACCGACTGGGATGTCGATATTGACGACAAGAAGTACACGGCGCAAGAAATCTCCGCCCGTATTCTTGGCAAGCTCAAGCGCGACGCGGAAGAGTACCTCGGTGAATCAATCTCCGATGCCGTTATCACCGTACCCGCCTACTTCAATGACGCGGAGCGTCAGGCCACGAAAGATGCCGGACGCATTGCCGGCCTCAACGTGACTCGTATCGTTAACGAGCCCACCGCTGCGGCACTCGCCTACGGCCTCGCCAAAGGCAAAGAAGACGAACTGATTCTCGTCTTCGACCTCGGGGGCGGCACCTTCGACGTCTCGCTACTTGAAATTGGCAAAGACTCCGAAGATGATTCGACTTTCTCCACCATTGAGGTGCGGGCGACCTCGGGCGACAACCGTCTCGGTGGTGACGACTGGGACAATAAGATCGTTGACTGGCTCGTCTCCCAAGTGAAGTCGAAGACCGGCAACGATCTGTCGAAAGACCCAGTTGCCATGCAGCGTCTGCGGGACGCGGCGGAGCAGGCGAAAAAGGAGCTCTCCTCGTCGACCTCGACGAATATTTCACTCCAGTACCTCACCATGGTTGACGGCGTTCCCGTCCACCTCGATGAAACGCTGTCGCGAGCAAAGTTCGAAGAAATGACATCGGATCTGCTTGAGCGCACGAAGGCGCCATTCCACGCTGTTATTCGTGATGCAGGTATTTCCGTTTCCGACATTGACCACGTCATTCTCGTCGGTGGCTCGACCCGTATGCCGGCTGTAACCGAGGTCGTCAAGAACCTCACCGGCGGTAAAGAGCCGTCCAAGTCGGTTAACCCTGATGAGGTTGTCGCTATGGGGGCTGCCCTCCAGGCTGGTGTTATGCAGGGTGAGCGCAAGGACGTTCTCCTCATTGACGTCACTCCGCTATCCCTCGGTATTGAAACCAAGGGTGGCTTCATGACCAAACTCATCGACCGCAACACTGCGATTCCGACCAAGTCAACGGAAGTATTCTCAACCGCGGAAGATAACCAGCCATCGGTTCTCATCCAGGTATTCCAGGGTGAGCGTGAGTTCGCTCGGGATAACAAGCCGCTCGGAACTTTCGAACTGACCGGCATTGCTCCGGCTCCTCGCGGCATCCCGCAGATTGAGGTCACCTTCGATATCGATGCCAACGGTATCGTCCACGTATCTGCAAAGGATCGCGGTACCGGTAAGGAGCAGTCGATGACCATCACCGGTGGATCAGCTCTGCCGCAGGAAGAAATCGATCGCATGGTGAAGGAAGCTGAAGCCCACGCCGAGGAAGATAAGCAGCGACGCGAAGCTGCGGAAATCCGCAATGGAGCTGAGCAGGCCGTTTACCAGACGGAGAAGATCCTGAAGGATGAGGCCGATAAGATCTCGGACGAAACTGCAACCGCGGTTCGGGAAGATATCGACGCTGTTAAGAAGGCACTCGAAGATGACGACACCGATGCGGTGAAGTCGGCGCTCGAGAAACTCAACGAGTCCAGTATGAAGATCGGTCAGGAAGTGTACGCAGCCGCACAGGCTGAACAGGCTGCTCAGGCCGAGGCGGGCGACGCCGAAGGCGCAGCGACCGATGAAGACGAGGATATCGTTGACGCTGAGATCGTCGACGAAGAGGATGAAGACAAGTGACCGAACGAAATCATGAGTCTTCGCAGGAAGACCGTGAGGACGTAACCGTGGGGGCGGATGAAAACTTCGTAGAAGACTCCGCCCCCTCGGGCGCAGAGCCCGGAAAAATCGATGAGGATATTTCGCATCTCGAGGAGCAATTATCCGATATCGAGATAGATGAGGACGTCGACGAGCTAACTCGAGCCCGCAAGGAACTCGAACAGTTGGGAGACGACCTCGCCCGCGCTCGCGCCGATCACTACAACCTCACGCAGCAGTACAACAATTACGTGCGTCGCTCGAAGAGTGACATCGCCGCAGCTCGCGGATTAGGTCACGATGATGTCGTGGAGGCTCTTATGC
The DNA here is from genome assembly GCA_030537795.1 of Actinomycetaceae bacterium. GTDB lineage: Bacteria > Actinomycetota > Actinomycetes > Actinomycetales > Actinomycetaceae > Gleimia. The sequence goes on along the minus strand of JAUNVE010000014.1, from coordinate 12,792 downwards.
CCGTCCTCGATGATATTGAAGCCGCCCGGGCAGCGGGGGCGCTAAACGATGGCCCCTTCGCCGCGATCGCAACGAAACTTGAAACGACACTGACGAATCGCTACGAATTTGAGCGCTTTGGAGCGGAGGGGGAAGAATTTGACCCCACGATTCATGAAGCCGTGCTAGCGCAACCATCGGCAGATGTCGAGGTCGAACAAGTTCAGCAAGTTATTCAGCAAGGTTACCGAACCGGTGAGCGTGTGCTGCGCCCCGCCAAGGTAATCGTTGCGAAACCCGAATGATTGCTGGATGCATGAAGAGATGAGGAGGTGAGAAGCAATGGCAGGACAAGACTGGATGGAAAAGGACTTCTACCAGGTACTGGGAGTCTCGAAAGACGCGGATGTTGATTCAATCAAAAAAGCCTATCGGAAGTTAGCGCGCAAATATCACCCGGACCAAAACCCGGGTGATAAGAAGGCTGAAGAACGTTTTAAGAGTGTCGGCGAGGCTTATCAGGTGCTCTCTGACCCTGAACAGCGCAAGCAGTATGATGCTATTCGCGCGATGGCAGGTGGCGGAGCGAGGTTCTCGGCTGGTCCCGGCGGCGCCAATGGCGCAGGCTTTGAAGATTTGTTTGGCGCCATGTTTGGCGGCGGTGATTCACGCGTTCGCTTCTCGACTTCGGGAGGCTCTGGAGGAGCGGGATTTGAGGATCTTTTCTCAGGACTGTTTAACTCCGGAGCTGCTCAGCAAGGCTTTGGTGGTTACGGTCAGCAGTCCGGATTTGCCGGACACCCTCAAAAAGGAGCCGATCTAGCGGCCTCTACCTCGTTGACGTTCCGCCAGGCAGTGGAAGGCGCTACGCTCAAGATGTCTGTCGAAGGACGCTCGATGACAGTGCGTGTGCCAGCGGGGGTTGCCGATGGGCAAAAGATTCGACTCCGCGGAAAGGGGCGACCAGGTATCGGCGGCGGAGCCGCAGGTGACCTCGTTGTTACCGTAACGGTAGACAAACACCCGGTATTTTCTCTAGATGGTTTGAATCTTCGCATGAAGTTGCCGGTGTCCTATTCGGAAGCGGTTCTGGGGGCGAAAGTCGCGGTTCCACTTATGGATGGGTCAACGGTAACGGTGAAGGTTCCGGCAGGCACCTCCTCCGGAACCAATCTGCGGGTGCGACGCAGGGGGGTTGAGAAGGGCCGGAAGAAAGGTGACCTCATTTTAGAGGTCGAAATAGCGGTGCCAACAGACCTGTCGTCGAAGGCCAAAGCAGCTGTGAAAACGCTGGCAAAGGAAACCAAGGATTGGGATCCTCGAGCCGGATTGGCTGAGGACGTCCAGAAGTAATTGATAGTTTTGAAGCTGGGGGAAACCCCAGCTTCATCTATTCGAGAGGGGGTGGAATGCCGTGGCAACAACGACTTATGTGATTTCGGTTGCAGCTCAACTAGCGGGAATGCATCCGCAGACACTACGTCAATACGATCGGCTAGGGATCGTGATCCCCGCGCGTACCAAGGGCCGCGGTCGTCGCTACACGCCTCGAGATGTGGAGCGATTGCGCGAGGTTCAGCGACTGTCGCAGGATGAGGGTATTAATCTGGAGGGGATTCGTCGCATTCTCGAACTCGAATCACAACTCGATCACACGAGTGAGCAACTGGCTGCGTTACGCCGCGAAGTGGAGAGTTTACGTAATCAACTTGAAAAACATGAAGAGCGTCGCGACCGGGTATTTGCCGCTTCAGCGCAAGGAGATGTGCTACCTCTGCGACGAGGGCGACGCGCCTCAATGAAGCGTCAAGGCGGTGAACTCGTCCATGTGCCGCGCCCCGGTGCCCTGGTGCGAATAGATGAATCAGGAAGTGTCATACTTTTGCCGCGTAATAATCGCTAACACCACATAAAGCGGTGGGGAAGTACACTTTCTCCATGAATACTCCCAGCGCGCTTTCCTCATTTGCCGACCGAGCCTACGGTGTCTTGAGGCCGCCGAGATATGACGAACCTCAACTCAATGCGTGGGCTCAAAAGGTAGATATCCCGCTTGCTCTGGTCGCGATTGTGTTTCTCGGCGCATACGCGGCGCCGATTATTGATCCAGCTTTGCCGCGAGCGATTATTCGCGTCTGCGTATGGACGACAAATATTGTGTGGCTTATTTTTGCTGCCGACTACCTGATCCGTCTCCTCCTAGTGAAGCATCGATGGTCTTTTATCCGCTACCATCTATTCGATCTTGCTATTGTCGGGCTACCATTTTTCCAGCCTTTGCGTTTGTTGCGGCTGGTATTTCTATTACGGGTCCTCAACCGCCACGCCGGGCACTCCTTACGAGGCCAAATCTCCTCATACGTCATGGGGGCTGCAGCCATCATCACTCTAGTAGGAGCTCTGGCAGCACTTGACGTTGAACGCTATGCAGCGGACTCGCAGATCACCACTTTTCCCGAGGCCTTGTGGTGGGCGTTCGTCACCATTACAACAGTCGGATATGGCGATTTTGCGCCCGTCACCCACCAGGGTCGTCTGGTGGCAACCGGCATGATGATTTTTGGTGTAGCGCTGCTAGGAACGGTGACTGCAACTTTGGCATCGTGGCTGGTTGAAAGCGTCAAAACAGATGAAGAGGAGGTCGATTGCAGTCCTGAGCTCCAAGCCATCTACTCCCTGACCAACCAGGTAGAACAGTTGGAAAAAGAGATTGTGTCACTCAAGGCCCAGCTCAATCAGCTGCCTTCGGACTGACAATCACTCGGGTGGAATCCAGCCCCACGCATATCTGCCGACCGGTTTGAATACTCAGTTTGACGCCGGCGTAAAAAACAAGACCACGATGAGGTGAGGGCGGTGGAACAACTCATAATCGCTATGCGTATGTAACCGTATGCTAGTGATATAAGCATGATGCGGACTCAGAGTCCGATAGTTTCCATTGCAGCGCGCGTGGTGGGTTAAAATCGAAAAGCTAAAGTAGCAAAGGAGGCGCAGCGTGACGCGATTTGGTTTTCGAGCTCGAAGCGCAATCATTGCCGGAAGTCTCGCGGGACGTGCCTCCCGGCTACTGGGCAAAGGGTCCGGGGGCATGATTGGTGGTCTAGTGGCCACCCGCCTAGATCCCCACATTCTTTCGAAGGTAGCGCGCGGAAAAGACACTGTTCTCATTACCGGAACCAACGGAAAATCAACCACCACTGCTATGGTGCGAGCAGCACTTGGAGCTACAGGAGAGCCAGTAGCCTCCAATCTGCGCGGAGACAATATGACGTCGGGTAACTTAGTGGCGCTGCTCGATGATTTATCCGCTCCCTACGCAGCGCTAGAAGTCGACGAACTCCACCTGGGCGCCGTGGCTGATGCCGTCAAACCAGCGGCCTTTATCCTTCTGAACTTATCGCGTGACCAGCTTGACCGAGTCGGTGAGATCACCCGCGTTGAAAAGCATATTCGCGACACGATTAATCGCCACCCCAACGCATGGGTAGTGGCCAACTGTGATGACCCGCTTATCGTGTCTGCAGCGTGGGATGCTCCGCGCGTCATCTGGGTATCCGTGGGATGCGATTGGACATCGGATGCGACGGCTTTCCCGCGTACGGGTGAGTCCATTATCCATACCGAAACCGGGTGGGAGATCCCAGGTAGCATCTACGCTCGTCCGCAACCGCAATGGTCAGTAGACGGTGATGACCTGGTGCACGGCGCCGAACGGTGGCCACTGAAATTGACTATCCCCGGAACCGTCAATCGCGGCAACGCCGCGCAAGCCATCGTCGCCGCAGTCGCTCTCGGTCGCAATGTCGATGACGCCGTGCAGGCGGCATGTTCGGTTAAGCAGGTGGCCGGCAGGTATTCAACTGTCAACGTCGAAGGGCGCATCCTCCATCTTCTATTAGCGAAGAATCCGGCCGGCTGGAAAGAATCGCTCGCTATGCTCGACCAGACGGCTCCCACCATCATCCTGGTGGTGAATGGACAAGTGGCTGACGGTAAGGACCTGTCGTGGCTGTGGGATGTCGAGTTTGAAACGCTTACCAAGGCGACCTCCACCATCTATGTCACCGGTGAGCGCGGTGCGGACCTAGCCGTGCGAGTCCTTTATGCGGGGGTTGAGGCCGAATTAGTCGAGGACGTGAAAGCCGCCATTATGAAAGCGGCTGTGGGGCCGGTGGAAGTGCTGGCGAACTATACGGCTTTTCGAGATCTGAAAGCAGCGCTCAAACGAGAAGGGTATGACGTCCAGTGACTTCGGAATCGACATTGACTATTGGTGTACTAGTTCCGGAAGTACTCGGTACCTACGGCGATTCCGGTAATGCCGTTGTCCTCGCACAACGCGCGCGGTGGCGTGGTTTTGAGGCTGAGGTCGTGGAGGTAAACCTGCAGTCAGCGATTCCGCGTTCTCTCGATATCTACACTATGGGTGGGGGAGAAGACACCGCCCAAGCGCTGGCGTCGCGCTATCTGCGCGGTGACCGCGGCCTCCATGACGTTGTCGCCAAAGACCGTCCAGTGCTTGCGATTTGCGCGGGAATGCAGGTTCTCGGCGAATGGTACACGGATGCAACCGGGCGCAAGGTGGAGGGCGTGGGGTTGCTCGATCTGACCACTGAACCGCAGGACAAACGGTCGATCGGAGAACTCGTCACCGAACCGTTCATTGATGGTGTGGATGAGTTTTTGACCGGTTTTGAAAACCACGGGGGAGCGACGACGCTCGGTGACGAAGCGCGTCCTCTTGGCCGGGTTATTCACGGGATGGGAAATGGTGGCGCCGGTGTGGAACCTGTCGATGGATGCCTACAGGGAAGTATTGTCGCGACGTATATGCACGGGCCGGTATTGGCCCGTAACCCACTACTTGCGGACTATCTGTTAAGCCAGGCCGTAGGCGAAGCGCTCAAGCCGCTTGACAATCCCGAAATATGCGAGTTGCGGCAGCAACGCCTGAGTGCTGCTGCCGCGGTATGACATGATATTGCCTACACGGTCGAATAGGCCTGCACGAACTTGTTGAGGAGACAACGTGAGCAATACGCAACCCCCGGGCACAGATGATTCCCGGCCAGAGGAACCGAGATACGGGCGTCGCGCGGAAGATGAACCGGGCTACGTACCGCCGTCGCCCTCCACGCCCTCTGCTGACCCATCGTCCTCCGGATCGGGATACAGCCCGGTGCAGCCCGGCTACGGTCAGCAGCCCCAACAGGGGTACGGATATCCGCAGGCAGGGCAAGTGCCGCCGCAGTATCCGGGGCAATATCAGACCCCGAACGTAGACATGCCGGGTCGTGGACTTCCGATCACCCTCATCGTGTTGGGGATTGTCACGATGTTAATCATTGCCCCCATCGTCTTTATCGGGGGTGTGGCCGTCGGCTCCATTTCCGGAGTGATGGACAATTTTGATCCCGAAAGCGGATCGACTGTTACCAACGGTGCCACTGTTGAAGTTGATTCGATGGGGTTCTACGGAGTTGTTATCACCGGCTCAGCAGACGAAGTTACCTGCGCGTTGAACGGAGAGAATGGGGAAGTCGAACTGCCGCGCGAAGAAAGTGGCGAGGCAGCTCAAGGCGCGTTATTCATGGGAGAGAATCTTCCAGCGGGTACCTACGAACTTCAGTGTGCAAATGTGCCTGACGGGGCACAACTGGTTGCCTTAGACAGCGCGCTGATTTCGAACGTGTTCTCAGCCGTTGGTAAGAGCACACTGGCGGCCGGCGTTGTTGGTGTGATTGGCTTAGCCCTCATGATCTGGGGCATCGTCAAACTCGTTAAGGTCAATAAGCGTCGGCGTGAGATTTTGTTGCAGATGCAGGGCTGGCGGTAGCTAACTTTCAGTTGCTGGGGGAGTGTCCAGCTTTTGCCAGAGAAATTCCCACGCGAGGGCGGCCATAGTCGCGCGTTGCTGATGATCGGCGGCGCCGGCGTGGCCGCCCTCGGTATTTTCATAAAACAGCACGTCTTTGCCTGCCTCATCCATTTGCGCAACCATGGTGCGCGCATGGGCAGGGTGCACCCGGTCATCTCGCGTGGAGGTCGTGAATAGGACGGGTGGGTAGTGCGTGTGAGCTGTGAATAAGTGGAACGGCGAAAACTCCTTGATGTACTCCCATTCAGTGGGGTTATCGGGGTTGCCGTATTCGGCCATCCAAGAAGCGCCTGCCAACAGCGTGTGGTAGCGACGCATATCGAGTAGCGGCACCTGGCAAACAAGCGCCCCAAATAAATCGGGATAGCGCGTCAGCATCATGCCCACCAATAGGCCTCCGTTGGACCCGCCCTGCGCCGCGAGTTGATGATGCGTTGTCACACCGCGTCTCACCAGATCGCGGGCAACGGCGGCGAAGTCTTCGTAGGCGCGGGGGCGTTGATCTTTGAGAGCGGCGCGGTGCCAGTCGGGTCCGTATTCGCCTCCACCGCGAATATTGGCAACGACGTACACGCCTCCGCGTTCGAGCCAGGCCCGTCCCGCGGTGGCCAGGTAGGTCGGCGTCAACGACACCTCAAAGCCGCCGTAACCGTAGAGTAGCGTGGGGCAGGCGTGAGTCTGGTTCCGATGGCCGACTTGAAAGTAGGGAATCCTGGTTCCGTCGTCGGAGGTTGCGAAATGCTGAGTGACAACAAGTTCGCGGCTGTTAAACATGGCCGGTAAATCACGAACAATTCGAGCACTTATTACCTGCCCGCTAGGCGATAGTTCAACGAGTGACAGTGTCGTTGGCGAGGTGAAACTGGTTGTGGTCAGCCACAGACGGTCGTCTTCGAGGGCATTGAAGGCAGCCGAGTGAAGGGAAGCAAAGGGCGGCATAATGTCAGTTGCGCCCGGCATTGTGAGCTGGAGGTCGGTTCGCTCCCAGTCGGATGGTGAAGCCGGCGGCGCAGTCAGTATCTCAACGCGACTGGCAACGTTGTCGAGCACCGTGAGAACCAGGTGGTGGCGCGTCGGCGTAACGTTTTCCAAAGAAGTCGAGTTGGTTGGCGTAAACAGTTCGATGGTGTGGCGCTTTCCTGCCATGTAGGAATCGAAAGGTGCCGCCACCAGTGAACCGGCCGGATGCGTGATGTGACCTATCTGCCAATCTTCTTTGGGAAGGAATAGGAGCCAATCTCTCCACACCGATGCGTGAACAAAGGTCGGACATTCGATTTTCGTGTAGGAATCATCCTCATTGATGACGAAAGTCTCCTCGTGGTGGAAGTCGATTACGCGCACGGCAACGTCACGTTCCCAGCCCGGAGTGGGATCGTGAACCGCCATAACTAACACATCGGTCTGTTCGCCCTCAAAAATGATGGGGGCTTGCGCAAGTGACATTCCGCGCGACCATCGGCGCACCTGACGCGGATACCCCGAATCGGTCAGAGTATTCGGTCCGAAATCGCGACTAACCCACAGTGTGTCTTCATCGATCCAGGTGGCTGCGCCTTTTGATTCGGGAAGTGTGAAGCCGCCCGGCACGAACTGTCGAGTATGAATATCGAATTCGCGGACAATAGTGGAATCTGATCCGCCGTCAGATAGTGAAATGAGAGCCCTCGTATTATTCGGATAGCACACTGCCGCGCCGCCCCACACCCAGGATCGATTCTCGGATTGAGCGAGGGCGTCGACGTCAATCAGCGTTTCCCACGTGTTGTTGGCCTCTTTATCCGTTGCCAGGTAGCTTGACGCTAATTGGCGACGCCACAAGCCGCGCGGATTGTTTTCATCGGTCCAGAAGTTGTATGCCCACTGGTCGCGAATACGCACGTGGGGGATGCGGCGGCCATCTTCAAGCACGGACAGTACGTCATTGCGGATCTCGCGATAACGATCGGTTTCCAACTGCTCTAACGCGCGAGAATTGTGATTTTCTACCCAAGCGAGCGCTTCGGCGCCAGTTGGGTTATCAAGAAACTGCCATTGCTGTTGGTCGGTCATATACTCATTATCAGACACGGTGCCTATTCAGGCACGGCCCCGTGCCACAATCGTGGCGAATTGGAAAGGACGATCATGAGGACGTCGAATCTGACAATGCACGCTTCTGCCGCACGTGTGGCGGTAGCTGCGGCTCTTGCCGCAGGACTGATGGCCGGATGTTCTTCTTCGGTGTCGCCCGAAAGTGAAGAACCAACACCGACCGAAACAGTCACCCAGGAGAGCCAGGACACGACTGATACCAGCGCCGAGGAAAGTGATGCTCCCGGCGATTCGAGTCAGGCCCCGGCTGAGCAGGATCCTTTTGAAGGAAAGCCCATGGAGGGTTCTCCGGTGGACTGGACGGAAATGACGATCGACGGTGAAGACCACTTTGCGCTCGTACCTGCTGAGGCGCACGGAGGTGGCGGATCGGTGGTGTGGAAAGAGACGAATGAGATAACCAACGTCAAGTTCACAGCCGCGCTTCCTGCAAATGCGAATATTCAATCGCCGATTATCGTGAAGGCCATTACCGCGCAAAATGGGCGTCCGCAGATGGTGACGTTGGAACCGGGTGGTGAACCACAAACCCTTGATGTTGCGATGAATAATTCTGACATTTTCAAGATTGTATGGAATGTTGAAGGGCGCCCTGCAGAGGGACCCAACGTCATGTTCTACGATTTTGTGGTCTCAAAGTAACTCCGCGACACAATAGCGATTAGACACGAATGGGCCCGGCGTTGATCCGGGCCCATTCGTGGTATGTATCACGTGACGAAACAAGTTGAGTGGAATAGACTCAACTTTGTAGGTGTTGTACCTAGTAGATATGACAGACCCTTGGGTGTTCCCATCGGGTCGAATGCTCGAAAGAAGGTACTAACGTGGACAACAAATTCACAACCAAGTCGCAAGAAGCGCTAGCTGCAGCCTTGCAGAGTGCTTCCGCGGCAGGAAATCCTTCGGTCGAACCGATGCACCTGCTATATGCACTGCTGGATCAACCCGAAGGTATCGCCATCTCTTTGCTGGAAGCCAGCGGCGCATCTCGCAAAGATATTGGTGCCCAGGTGCGTGTGGCACTGACCAAGTTGCCGAGCTCTCAAGGAGCGTCGGTGAGTCAACCCACGACCTCTCAAACTCTGCTCAACATTCTCAACCGTGCGGGCCAAGATGCGCAGGCAATGGGGGATCAGTACGTATCGACGGAACACTTGCTGATTGCCCTCGCGAAATCATCGACAGATGCGGGGCGGATTTTGGTCGGCGCCGGTGCCAGCCCAGAAACCCTCGAAGCAGTGTTGCCGAACCTGCGGAAAGAACCGGTGACATCACCCGACCCGGAAGGCTCATTTGAAGCGCTGAAGAAATACGGGCGAGATCTGACGGAGGTTGCGCGCGAAGGCAAACTCGACCCCGTTATCGGTCGAGACAGTGAAATCCGCCGCGTGGTGCAAGTCCTGTCACGCCGTACGAAAAACAACCCGGTGCTCATCGGCGAACCCGGTGTCGGAAAGACAGCTGTGGTGGAAGGGTTAGCCCAACGGATTGTGGCCGGCGACGTACCGGAATCGCTGAAAAATAAGCGACTGATTGCGCTGGATCTGGCGGCTATGGTGGCTGGAGCGAAGTACCGCGGCGAGTTTGAAGAACGTCTGAAAGCCGTGCTTAACGAAATCACTTCTGCAGATGGTGAGATTATTACCTTCATTGACGAACTGCATACCGTGGTCGGGGCCGGAGGCGGCTCCGAAGGGGCAATGGATGCGGGTAATATGCTGAAGCCAATGCTTGCGCGTGGCGAACTGCGGCTGGTAGGCGCAACCACTCTCGACGAATATCGCGAAAACGTAGAAAAAGACCCGGCTCTTGAGCGTCGGTTCCAACAGGTGTTCGTTGGCGAACCGTCGGTGGAAGATACCGTTGCTATCTTGCGTGGGATTGCACCCAAATACGAAGCTCACCACAAGGTGACGATTTCGGACGGCGCTATTCTTGCTGCCGCACGTCTTTCGCATCGCTACATTACCGGCCGGCAATTACCGGATAAAGCTATTGACCTAATCGATGAGGCGGCATCCCGCTTACGCATGGAACTGGATTCATCGCCGGTGGAAATCGATGTGCTTCGCCGGCAGGTCGATCGACTTCGCATGGAAGAGTCTTACCTAACCGAGTCCGATCCGGATTCGACCGATGAGGTAACTGCCGCACAGCTAGAAAAAGTGCGGGCAGAACTGGCCGATCGATCGGAGGAACTCAAGGCGCTCACCGCCCGCTGGGAGGCCGAAAAAGCCGGACGAAACCGTGTCGGAGACTTGCGCGTTAAACTCGATGAACTGCGCACGCAACTCGACCTCGCCATGCGAGAAGGACGATGGGAAGAAGCCGGACGACTGCAAAATGGCGATATTCCGACCATTGAGGCAGAGATCGCGGCCGCTGAAGCAGAAGAATCCACGGATGAAGATGCGACGCCAATGATCGCGGAGAAAGTCGGTCCGGCGGAAGTTGCAGAGGTTGTCGAATCTTGGACGGGAATTCCCACCGGACGTCTGCTCCAAGGAGAGATGGAAAAGCTACTGTCGATGGAAAACGTCATCGCGGAGCGACTGATCGGACAGCGAGAAGCGGTGCGATCAGTATCCGATGCGGTTCGTCGTTCACGCGCAGGCGTATCCGACCCCGATCGTCCGACCGGGTCTTTCCTCTTCCTCGGTCCCACCGGGGTCGGCAAGACCGAACTTGCCAAGGCGCTCGCTGACTTCCTCTTCGATGACGACCACGCGGTGGTACGCATCGATATGTCGGAATACTCCGAGAAGCATTCGGTGTCGCGACTGGTTGGTGCGCCTCCCGGATATGTCGGATATGACGAAGGCGGACAACTGACCGAGGCCGTGCGTCGTCGCCCCTATTCGGTGGTTCTGTTGGACGAAGTTGAAAAGGCTCACCCTGAGATTTTCAACATTCTTCTGCAGGTGCTCGACGACGGGCGCTTAACCGACGGTCAAGGTCGTACGGTGGACTTCCGCAATACGATTCTCGTGCTGACATCGAACCTGGGATCGCATTTCCTTGTTGATGAATCGCTGAGTGATGAGGAACGCCATGATGCGGTTATGTCGACTGTGCGCGCAGCATTCAAGCCCGAGTTCCTCAACCGGCTTGATGAGATTCTGCTGTTCAACGCCCTCACCCGCGATGAACTCGCACAGATCGTCGATATTCAGGTGGCGAATATGGCTGAACGATTAGGAGGGCGCCGCATCGAACTCGATGTGAGCGATGATGCGCGTGCCTGGCTTGCCGAACACGGATATGACCCGGCATTCGGTGCTCGACCGTTGCGCCGCCTCGTACAACGCGAAATTGGCGATCGGCTTGCGCGCATGATTCTTGGCGGTGAAGTCGAAGACGGTGGACACGTGCGTGTGACGGTAGAGGATGACTCACTGGCATTAGTGGCTGAATAAATCTCAGACGCCGAGGCGGCGGACCTAAAGAGGTGCGGTCGCCTCGGCGTTTAACCCTATATCGTATCGCCCGCGGAAGACGCCCTCCGCTAGTGAATTTGTGACGTGTGTTCCGTCGCGGAATATTTGCGCGGCAATCTCGGGTCAGCAACAATTGACCTGAACACCCCGCGGTACCCACCGGACCAAGGAGAAAGACACAGTGCCTGACGGCCTCCCCCACGAGTTGACCCCGCCTTTTGAGTTTTCCCTTGCGTATGCGGAACCGGGGCGGGTTCTCGAGTTCGGCGATTCCCACCTCGTGTATCCGTATAAGTCGGTGACAAAACTATTCTCGGCCTGGGCGACACTCGTGGCTGTTGAGCAAAGCTATGTAGACCTGGATGATGAAGTCGCTATCGGCGCTGACGGTGAACGCATCGTGACACTTCGGCATCTGCTGGCACACGCTTCCGGACTGTCCTTTGGTAGCGACACCTTGGAAGCCGAGCCAGAAGAAAAACGCATCTACTCAAACCGCGGTATCGAAATGGCGGCTTCACATGTTGAAAAAGCGACCGGCACAGAGTTCGCGCGGTGGACGGAAGAGGCCGTGCTTGAGCCGCTCGGTCTCATCGAAACCCTCATTGACGGCTCGGCGGCCCACGCTGGCGAGGGGTCTATTCGAGATCTGCTGGTATTCGCACGCGAACTCTTGAAGCCGTCCTTAATTAGCGCCGAACTCGCCGACGAAGCGCGCTCGACTGTCTTCCCGGGGTTGCGTGGTCTCACGCCCGGGTTCGGTTCCTACTCCGATAACACGTGGGGACTGGGGCTTGAAATCAAAAACCAGAAAGTTCGCACCTGGTTTCCGCGGGGCGTCAGTGCCGATACTTTCGGACATTTCGGTCAATCCGGATCATTTCTGTGGGTTGAGCCGCAAACCGGACGGACAGCAGCATTCCTCGGATCTCAGCCCTTCGGTGCTTGGCACAAAAAACACTGGCAAAATCTGGGTGACTATTTCCTCGAAACTTACTAGCATCTCTGCACCCATTACCCCTTACCGACCCAAATACACCAAGGTACAGGATTGGTGTATTAACAGTCGCTGACGCCCTCCTCACATCGCTTACCCTGTACCTTGTGCGGATTGTGAGGAGGCGACTCACACTAGTTAGATCCGCAAGGAATCTCAGCGAAGAGTGACAGAGAGTTTTGGCGTAGTGAACGAAATCTGCCGCGGCGGAGGGGACGCAGGGACAGAGGGGAGGGCGTGAAGGCGAGGAAGCGGGGCAGACAGCGGCGCTAATCAAAGTCCACGATTACGGGAACGTGATCCGAAGCGCCCTTCCCCTTGCGTTCATCGCGATCGATATAAGCACCGGTAGCTTCAGCGGCAAGCGCAGGCGAGGCGTACATGAAATCAATACGCATTCC
>JAUNVE010000013.1:41715-50715 GCA_030537795.1 Actinomycetaceae bacterium | reverse complement strand
ATAGAAAGTTTGCGAGTCGCCACCTTACCTATTACCTCCTTCTGCAGATAGACAATTGCACTCGCTAAATTTCGCAGATTTATTCATTCCATATTGCAAATCTAATTACGGTGGCTATATAGTATTTAATGCAGAATTAAAATACAACTACATATCGCGCACAATTTTGTGACACCTATCACGTTGACGCGAGCTAAGTGACTGAGATTGCCTTCGGGCATCTTCGACATTGAGATTGTAGAGCAATTGTTTAATATAAAGCTCATGACAAGTCTGAGGGATACAAACTTCTGAAGAAAACTGTTTTCACTATTTACTACAGGACGCGCCTAACTAATCGAACAATTCCGTTGTGCGGTGGGCGAGAATAGACACCGTGCGCACATCAATCGAAGTCCAACGACGAAGCGAGTCTGTTATCCATACAGGCTGGGCTACTGTCGCAATCGTGTTACTCGGTGGTCTTGCATGGATGCTCTACACACCGGGACACGCTCAGTCCACCGGCCTCACCCTGTCAGTAGTCGAGCACCTGTTGTCAATGATTCCGGGAGCTCTCACACCCGGCGATCCGGGCTTTGACAAGATTGCCCATGCCACCGGCTTCGCCGTGGTCACCGCAGCAGCCCTTCTCGCGCGGTGGAATCGCTCCTGGGTGGTGGCACTATCAATCGGCCACGCTGCGCTCTCAGAAGTCATCCAATGGGCTTTTATCCGTGGCCGCACAGGCGACATCGCAGACTTTGTTTTCGATGTGGGAGGAATAGTTGTTGCCTGGGCGGTGGTAGCGTGGTGGTGCAGGTATACGCTCACCGATTGGAGACTGACATGAGTGACCCGATCCCCACCATTCCAGTGCGCGGGGATATCCGTCTCGGACAACTACTCAAGCTCGCCAACCTTGTTGAAAACGGCGGCGAAGCCCGCGCTGCCATCCAGGGTGGCTATGTCAGCGTCGACGGTGAAGTTGAAATCCGGCGCGGAAAAAGACTCTCCGACGGTCAAGTCGTCAGCGTCGACTACGGCGATCACATTGAGTCGGTCGTCGTTGCGTCTACTGATGACAGGTCGTAGGCAAAGGCTGTCAATCGGCCTCCTCCGCTCGCTTTACAGTACGGAGGCCGGGCCAAATGCCGCCTTAATTTCGGAATACAACGCCGACGAGGTTTGAACAGAGTAATCCGATGAAAACTCAACCAACTGAGTGGGTTGCCCTGGCCGTCTGATCTGCATTCGCACCGGAGACTCCCCCGGATGTTCCTGCAGGATCGATCGCAATTCTTCCAGCGTTCCGCGATTGCATTCATGCCACGGCATTGTCAGTGTCAGCGGCACTTTACCGTCATCGCGTAAATCGAGCACAGTGAGCGACTGAGCAGCCATCGACGTTTCGTTTTCCCGCTCTTGAACGCGCCCCTCAATCTGAACGACCAAATCGTTAGCAAGTACGTGCGAAATCGATTCGTAGGTGCGCGGGAAGAATAGGATATCCATTGATCCGGAAAGGTCTTCCAGCGTTGCTATTGCCCACAGTTCACCCTTGCGCGTGGTTTTTGGTTGCACCGATGTTATCAGACCCGCGATCTTGAGAAACTGGCCGTCGCGCGATGTCTCATCCGTCATAATGGCAGCAATCTGCTCATCCTGATAGCGCTGGAGGGCGCGATTAATACCCGACAGCGGATGATCCGACACGTAAAGACCGAGCATTTCGCGTTCATGCGCAAGCATTTGCCGCTTAGGCCATTCGGGAATGTCGGGAATGGTGACGGACAGGGTTGAAAGTCCGATGTCATCCGATGCTCCGAACAGATCAAACTGGCCCACAGCCTCGTTGCGTTTGAGCTTCACCGCGGATTCGACGGCCTCTTCGTGGACAGCCACGAGACTGCGGCGCTGGTGGCCGAGAGAATCAAATGCGCCCGCCTTAATGAGAGATTCCATCGTTCGCTTATTACATACCACCACCGGAACCTTGTCGAGGAAGTCTGTAAAAGACTCGTATTCTCCGCGTTCTGTACGGGCACTGACGATTCCGTTGACTACGTTGATTCCTACGTTACGAATAGCTGCCAGCCCGAAGCGAATCGAGTCACCGGAGGGCGTAAAGTTCGCTTCTGACACGTTGACATCCGGGGGGAGCACTGTAATCCCCATGCGGCGGCATTCCGAGAGGTAAAGTCCTAACTTGTCCTTGTTGTCCTTCTGGGATGTCAAGAGCGCGGCCATATACTCAACCGGATAGTTGGCCTTGAGCCACGCTGTGGTATAAGAGACGAGACCGTATGCCGCTGAATGCGATTTGTTAAATGCGTAATCTGAGAACGGAACGAGGATTCCCCAGAGTGTCTCCACAGCTGATTCGGAATATCCATGCTCCAACATACTCTGGTGGAAAAGCGGATATTCTTTGTCGAGAATTTCCTTTTTCTTCTTACCCATTGCGCGGCGCAGAAGATCTGCTTGTCCCAGCGAATAGCCCGCGACTCTCTGCGCAATGGCCATCACCTGCTCCTGGTAGACAATGAGGCCAAACGTTGGATTTAAAATGTCTGCCAACGGTTCGGCCAGCTCGGGATGGATGGGCTCCATTTCGGCGCGACCGTTCTTTCGATCAGCGTATTTGTTGTGCGAGTCGGCGGCCATCGGGCCGGGACGGTAGAGAGCTCCCACTGCGGAGATATCTTCGAAGTTATCCGGATGCATGCGTTTGAGGAGCTTTTGCATTCCGTCGCCATCAAGCTGGAATACCCCGAGCGTGTCACCGGAAGATAGCAACTCGTAGGTTTTCTTGTCATCAAGGGCTAGATGGTCAATATCCGGACGTTCTTTTCCATTCTTTTCGATGTTGTCGAGGGCGTCGGAAATGACGGTTAGGTTCCGTAATCCCAGGAAGTCCATCTTGAGCAACCCGAGCGATTCGCAGGTCGGATAGTCAAACTGGGTAATGATGGCGCCGTCCTGGGGACGCTTCATGAGCGGAATAATGTCTTCCAGCGGATCCGAGGACATGATGACCGCACAGGCGTGAACGCCCCACTGGCGCGTAATACCTTCTAGGCCTTTCGCTAGGTCAACGACCGCGTGGGTTTCCGGTTCTTCCGAGTGGAGGCGGCGAAACTCGACGGCCTCGTTATATCGCTTATCTTTGGGATCAAAAATCCCCGCCACGGAGATGTCCTTACCCATGACGGTCGGGGGCATCGCTTTGGTGAGCCGCTCCCCCATTGCATAGGGCTTGCCGAGTACGCGGGAGGAATCCTTCAGTGCCTGCTTCGCCTTAATCTTGCCGTAGGTAATGACCTGCGCGACACGGTCGTCACCGTATTTACGCGACACGTAGTCAATAACTTCCCCGCGACGGCGCTCGTCGAAATCGACATCGAAGTCCGGCATCGAAATGCGTTCGGGGTTAAGGAATCGCTCGAATAATAATCCGTGCTCGATGGGGTTAAGGTCGGTAATCTGCATGGCATATGCGACCATGGAGCCCGCTCCCGAGCCGCGGCCCGGCCCAACCCGGATACCCTGCTCTTTCGCCCAGCGGATAAAGTCAGAAACGACGAGGAAGTAGCCGGGGAAGCCCATCTGCGTAATGATGCCGACTTCGTAATTCGCCCTCTGTCGTACTTCATCCGAGATTCCTGAGGGAAATCGCATCTCGAGGCCACGCTCGACCTCTTTGACGAACCATGATGTTTCGTCTTCCCCAGCGGGAACGGGGAAATGCGGCATGAAGTTGGCGCCCTCCCCCACGGTGGTGAAGTGCACCCCGCAGCGTTCGGCGATCGCCAGCGTGTTATCGCAGGCTTCGGGAACGTCCTGCCAGTCACGGCGCATTGATTCCGCCGACCGGATGTAGTAGCCGGAGCCGTCAAATTTAAAGCGGTCAGGAGTATCGAGTGTTACGCCGGAGTTGATGCATAACAGTGCATCTTGAATGTCGCGATCATCTGCGGTGACGTAGTGCGCGTCATTCGTTGCGACCAGCGGCGCCCCCATGTGTTTCGACAGTTTGAGGAGGTCGGCGCGCGTACGTTTTTCAATTTCAATGCCGTGATCCATGAGCTCGACAAAGAAATTGTCTTTGCCGAAAATGTCGCGTAGCCGCCCGGCGGCTGCCACGGCCTCATCCCACTGCCCCAGTCGCATCCTCACCTGTACTTCGGAGGAGGGGCATCCGGTGAATACAATAAGCCCCTCGTGGTAGCGCTCAAGCAGTTCCATATCGACGCGCGGCCACTTCCCCCATTGACCTTCAATCGACGCTTTGGATCCTAGTCGGAACAAGTTATGCATCCCGGTCGTATTTTCCGCGATAAGCGTTAGGTGGGTGTAGGCGCCGCGAGCTGACACGTCATCATCTCGTTGCCATTCTTCGCCCCAGCGCACGCGCGTTTGATCGAAGCGGGAGGTGCCTGGGGTTACATAGGCCTCCAAACCAATAATCGGTTTAACGCCGCGCTCAGTGGCGGCGGCGTAGAACTCGTAGGCCCCGAATAAGTAGCCGTGATCAGTGATCGCGATGGCCTCTTGACCTAATCGTGCCGCTTCTTCCACCATGGGAATAATCTTTGATGCTCCGTCAAGCATGGAGTATTCGGTGTGGTTATGCAGATGAACAAACTGATCAGTTGAGGCCATGGCGGTAGTCTATCTTTTTCCGTCTGCGGGTGAGTCAATGTCCGCCCTCCAGTAAGTCGGCGGAGTCTTGGGCGGCCAAAAATGAGGGCCGCTACCTCACGCATCGGCGTGTCGGAGGCCGGAGCTGGCTACTGCCAGCGTCGATACTGCGATAGCACTAGTTCGAGATCATCGGGATAGGGAGCTGTTACGGTCATCGACTGACGGGTACGGGGGTGGATAAAACGCAAATCTACCGCGTGAAGCCACTGCCGCGTTAAATCAAGACGCTTCGCCTCTTCCTCGTTCGCACCATAAAAAGTATCACCGATACACGGGTGACCTATTGCCGAGAAATGCACGCGGATTTGATGTGTCCGCCCAGTTTCAAGTTGGATTTCTACCAGTGCCGCCTTAGGAAGTAGCTCAAGCGTACGGTAATGAGTAATCGCTCGCCGTCCATTTTCCACCACCCCCATGCGCCACTCCTTCGACGGGTGCCTCGCAATGGGAGCGTCAATGGTTCCCCGGTCCGGATCGGGATGCCCTTCGACCAGCGCGTGATATGTCTTGCCTACTCGGCGTTCTTTAAACGCGTGTTTGAGTTTTGTGTAGGCCAGTTCAGACTTGGCTACCGCCATCGCTCCCGAGGTGCCGACATCAAGTCGATGGACTATTCCTTGTCGTTCCGGAGGACCGGAGGTTGAGATTCTCATCCCCGCTGCTTCCAGAGCAGCTAGTACGGTTGGCCCATCCCAGCCCGGGCCGGTGTGGGCGGCCACTCCCACCGGTTTGTTCACGACCACGAGATCTTCATCGTTGTATAGGATATCCATTCCCACAATCGGCGCCGCTGGCGGTTGCGGTTGCGCCATATCGATTTCAATCATCGCCGCAGCCGGCAACCGTAGGGATTTCATAACCACCTGTCCATCCACCCGGACCTGCTCGTGGTCAATGAGCTTTGCCACATTAGCTCGACTCAAACCCAACATTCGTGACAGCGCAATATCTAGACGCTCTCCCACCAACGCGTCGGGGACGGGAAGAAATCGGGTATCAGTCACCACAATCATCCTCGCCACGATTCGATGATGCGGCCTCTGCTATCGGCGACATCGGGATTCCGAGGGCGGCCAAAATAAACAAACCTCCGGCGGCTAAGACAATCCAGATATCGGCGACATTTCCAACGAACCAGCCATTCCAATTCAGAAAATCGACGACGTGTCCGACTCCGAATGCAGGAGGACGTATCAATCGATCGATGAGATTACCTATGGCTCCCCCGAGAAGAAGCCCGAGTGCGCATGCCCATGGGAGTGAATGAACGCGTGGAATTAGATAGATCACCCCAGCGCTAATCACAATCGCAACAATGGTAAAGATCCACGTCGAATGTGCGAGGAAGGAAAAAGCGGCGCCTGGATTGAACACCAGTTGGAGCTGAATAAAGGAGCCCACAAAAGGATGTATTTCGCCCACTTTCAAATGCTCAAGTGCCCATACTTTAGTCATTTGATCGCTAGCTAACGCAAAGATGCTGGTAGCAACGAGTACTGTTGCCGATGTCACCGATCCGCGTATTTTGTCCAAGTTCGTCAAATCTTCCAACCTAGCATCACGGAAGCGGCGACAACCTATCGATTGTCGCCGCTTGCCGAAAACTAATGACGCGGGTGCGTCGCTTATTCAGCGACTTCTCCAAGCAACTGCTGCAGGTGCTCGCGAATACGCTGGCGGTATTCGGTTTCGAAGTTCTTCAGCTCGTTAATCTTCGACTCGAGCATGCCGCGTTCTTCTTCGAGTTGTCTGAGGATTGTGTCACGCTTTTGATTCGCGTCCTTCACAATATTCTCACCCTCAGTACGTGCTTCGGCGATCAGACGATCGCCTTCTTCACGTCCATCGCGTACGTATTCGTCGTGAACGCGTTGCGCCAGTGCAAGCATAGAGGTCGCATCTTCTGGTGCTGAGCTCTGCTGCTCAACCGGTGCACTAGCCGTCGCAGGGGCGGGCTCAGGTTCCGGTTCAGGTTGCGGTTCGGGCTCAGGCTGGGCCTCAACCTCCGGTTCGACTTGCTGCTCTTGCGTTTGCGCCGTGTCCTGGGGAACTCCCGCTTGAAGTTCTTCGACGCGCCGCTCAGCGGACTCTAATTTCTGCTTCAATTCCGTGTTCTCAACCTGGAGGGCGTAGATTGTTTCTACTACCTCGTCAAGAAACTCGTCAACCTCAACCTGGTCGTATCCTTCACGGAACTTCACAGACTGGAAAGTCTTATTCAAGACATCCTCTGTCGTGAGCAGTGCCATTTCTTCACCTCGAAATCTCGATTATCAGTGGCCGGCAGGTCAGTCTGGCACCGGAAGGTGACGCCGACCCTGTAACCCCCGATAGGGTTATCATCCTTAAGACTACAGAATTATCACTCAACTATGCATCTAGATGAGGAAATTCGCAATTCGTCCGATTAACATCACACCGATAAATAGCACGATAAAACCGGTGTCCAAAGCGATTTCTCCCAGACGAAGGGGAGGAATATATTGGCGAAGCCACCGTAGCGGTGGGTCCGTCAATGAATACACAACGTTGACTAGTACCAGAATAATGCCGCGCGGTCTCCAGTTCGGATTAAATAATTCCACCCAACTGAGCAACATTCGAGCTAAGAGGATCAGAGTGTATAGAGACACACACAGCTGGATAACGACACCTAGATAGTGCAGCACGCGCTAGTCCTGATCGAAGGGAAGATTATGCGAGGCAGAACGTGGAACCTGACCTTCAACCTTGACTGATTCAGGTGATAGCAGAATCACGCGAGAGGTGACGGCTTCAATGGATCCGCGTAATCCGAAAGTGAGTCCGGCGGAAAAGTCGATAATTCGCCGGGCCTCCGCGTCACTGAGATTGGTTAAATCCATAATGACCGGAATATTGTCGCGGAAAGACTCACCGATAAACCGTGCATCATTGTAGCTGGTGGGTGCAATCGTGCGGATACGGGCTTTATCCAACCCGCGTCCCTTGTCGTAGGAAGACGTCGCTGGTCGAGACGAAATTATTTCTGGACGCGCGAACGGGGCAACGGACTCCACTTCTTCTTGCTCATCCTCGTAGTAGTAGTCGTCATCGAGGTCACCCTCGATTCCGCGCCATCCCATCTTTTCCATCGCCCGGCTCAGTGCACCAGCCATTGTTCCTCCCAAGTAACGATTCGTATTCGCTGTCTCTAAAAGTAGTAGACACAGCTATGCCAACGGTGCACGCTCAGCGGCGTGTCTTGCTAACTCGGTTGTTTTGGGGTCTGCAATGCTATGACGGAAAATAAATCCAGCCGACTTGTCGACCGCAGTGACGGTTACGCCGATAAGAGTTGAGTTTGGTACTTTCAAATGTGCAGGTACGGTCGTGGATGATTTGCCGCACCCCGCACTGCGCCAACTGGGCTTCGACGACAGCTCGCAGATCGAGAGCGTCACTTCCCCACCTCGAACGAGTCTTGGCTTGAGGATGCTCACGCGTGAACTCCTCCATCATCTCACGCGGTACTTCATAGCAAGAGCCACAAATTGATGGCCCCACAGCAACGCTCAGATCTTGCGCAGAGGTTCCCGTTTCCACCAGGCGAGTAATTGTGCGCGCAACGATATTGAGTTCGACACCTGCTCGACCCGCATGGACTGCTGCCGCTCGGCGTGTTTGCGGGTCCGCCATTAAGATCGGGATACAGTCGGCAACCTGGACGGCCGCCCCAATTGTTTCATCGACGATGACGGCATCGGCTGTGACACTATTTTCATCACTGACAGTTTCGGCGGAAACATGACAGACGATGTCGGAGTGGATTTGTTTCATCCAAGCGATTGGTCGGCCGAGTTGACGGGTGAGTGCACGCCGATCTGCAAGCACCAAGTTACGTTGATCGCGCGTTGACAGCCCGTAGTTCGGCTCACTCGGGCGCTCAGTTGCGTCATGTTGAGCTGGGCGGCATCGCGTAAAACCAATTCGCGCGCCACCCAGCTCCTGATAACGAATCATTTAACGCAGGAAGTCCGGCAGATCGAGCGAGTCATCATCCTCATCAAAAATTCGTGGTACCACGAATTTTTCTGCTTTCTTCTGTTCGGGCTCTTCCTTAGCGGCCGGCGCCGACGGGAATGTGGATTGGCGAGTCGGAATCTTTGGTTCTGCACGGTGTGCCGGCTGAGACTGCGGTAGCGAACCCAGTGGCCTCTGCGTGCTCTCACTGGGGTATTCTCGCGATGGTACCTCGCGAGATGGCGCCTCAAATGAAGGTGCCGATTCCTCTTTTTCTCGCACCGGCGCTTCATAGGAGGCAGGTTCCTGATCATCGAACCCTGCTGCAATAAC
>JAUNVE010000013.1:0-41705 GCA_030537795.1 Actinomycetaceae bacterium | reverse complement strand
GAGACGAACCTCGTCTCCCAGTGCGTCATCGATAACGTTGCCGAAGATGATATTCGCCTCGGGGTGGACGGATTCGCGGATAAGCTGCGCAGCCTGCTCGATTTCGTGAAGACCAACATCGGATGCCGCCTGGAAAAAGAAGAGGGCTGAATGCGCGCCGTCAATCTTAGCTTCAAGCAGAGGAGAAGCAATTGCTGCTTCGGCGGCACGGAGGGCACGATCTTCACCCTGCGCCGCACCGATACCCATGAGAGCTGACCCCGCATCCTTCATAACGGATTTCACGTCGGCAAAGTCAACATTGATCAAACCGGGGGTAGTAATGAGATCAGTGATGCCCTGCACGCCTGAGCGCAGGACTTCGTCGGCCATACGAAATGCCTCGAGATAGGATACGTTCCTATCAGAAATTTGAAGCAGACGATCGTTGGGGATCACGATGAGAGTATCGACTTCTTGACGCAACGCATCAATTCCGGCATCGGCCTGCGCGGAGCGTCGATTTCCTTCAAATCCAAACGGGCGTGTGACAACGCCGACGGTGAGAGCATCAGCTTCACGCGCTAGTCGGGCAACGACGGGTGCGGCTCCCGTTCCAGTACCACCGCCTTCACCTGCGGTGACAAACACCATATCGGCGCCTTCTAGAGCTTCACGAATGGAATCTTCATTCGCTTCGGCCGCTTTGCGCCCAATAGTCGGGTCGGCTCCGGCTCCCAATCCTCTCGTCAGTTCTTCACCGAGATCAATCTTGACTTCGGCATCTGACATGAGAAGCGCTTGCGAGTCCGTGTTCATGGCAATGAACTCAACACCTTTAAGACCCGTTTCGATCATACGGTTGATAGCGTTGGTACCGCCGCCTCCGACGCCAATAACCTTAATGTTAGCGATGTAGTTAGGTGTGGCCACTCGTTCCCCCAATTTGTCGGAACACCAACCCTCAACCTCTAGTTGAAGGTTCGGTATTTATCTCATCGTTGCGGCATGACGGTAGGCCGAGGAATGCGCGACTTCAATCATTTGCATAGGCGTGTCGCAGGTAGTTTACGACGTGACCGGACGGGTTGGTGTGGAAACGTCATACACCGAAGAAGGTCTCTGCTCAAGCAATACGAGCACAGTGCGTGATTTAAGGTCGGACTGCGTCTCATCCCCCCATTTAATCAGTGCTCCGTTGACCGTGCGCATTTCCAAAGCATAACCGTCCGACACAAAGGCATCGACCTGATCAATAAGGGCACTATCTAACTCACCCAAAACTGTATTCGCCATCACGATGGCCTGGGAACGATCACCAGTCTTATCAACCGTGATCTCAATGGTGGGAATACCGTCGGGTCGGTCTGTGACTTCTGACAGTTCGACCCCTTCGGGGTCCATGAGAACCCACTTATTACTACGTTTTTCTGCCATCGTGGCGATTCGCATTTCAATGTCTACCGTCACTCCATTTGGCCATTCTCGTTCAATATGCGCCTGTCGCACGGAGACTATTTCCTCCACCTCAGCTTCCATCTGGGCTATTGACGCACGCGGCAAAGGAGTTCCCACCCAAGGTTCAATACGCTCCACAACTTCGGATACCGGAACCTCACTATCGGAACCTCGCACTTCGATCTCATCAGCTTTTAGCACAAAAACTGAAGAGAAGAAGATCATCCACACTCCCGCTCCGATAAGAGCTAGCACGCCGAAAGTTAGCAGAATCCGGTTCCAAATGGCCCGCGACTTAGCTTTTTTCAGTTCGTCTCGCCGTTGAGCAAGTTCATTTGTCTCTGCCGCACCGAAAGTTTCAATGGCTTTTTTAGGAGTGAAGTATCGACGCCGCGTTCCAATCGTAACCCGCGTGGTACCGCCGCGTGCCACCCGCTTATCTACCCGGTCCTCACTTTGTGTGCCGGAGTATCCAACGGCGTGTTTTCGTCGCTTATCCGGGCGACGCTGGGGTGCCTCCCCCCGTTTCACCCGAGGTTTTGACGGCTGCTTGTGCGGTTGACGTGGAGCACTTGGACGCCTCATAAAGTAGTTTCCCAGCGTTCAATAATAACGGCAGCCATATCTGTTACGCTCCCCGCTCCCATGGTGATGCATATATCGCCGGAGCCGGTCGCATCAGCAGCCCTCACAGCTGCTTCCCTAAGATCACTCACTACCTCGGAATGAGTTACCTGCGAGGCGATGAGATCGGAGGTTACTCCCTCAATAGGATCTTCGCGAGCGGCAAAAATATCAGTGAAAATGACCTGGTCTGCAGCCGCAAATTCACGAGCGAATCGAGAGGCAAAATTAGCAGTACGGGAAAATAAATGCGGTTGGAAAAGTACAACGACACGCCCTTGTCCGGCAGCCGTGCGGGCTTGTTTCAAGGTAGCGGCAACTTCGGACGGGTGATGAGCATAGTCGTCAAAAAGCTGACGACCTGCAACCGCTCCTCGAAACTCAAAACGGCGTCCCGTTCCTCGAAAGGCAGCCAGAGCTCGCGCCATCAATCGCATGTCGATTCCGAGTTCGTGCCCCACCAGCAGAGCTCCGCACGCATTGAGTACATTGTGGAAGCCTCCCACCGACAGTTGGAACTCAATATCACTATTTCTGAAACTGCAAAAGGCCGTGGATCTGCCGGATTCTAACTCGACATGGTGTAGCTCAAGGTGACTATCGACGTCTTGTCCACAGTCTTGCGCACCGGTGGTGCCATAGGAGTACACACGTCCGCCCTTCGAGCGATATGTATTGCCAAGAGCTCGCGCACCCTCATCATCCGCACATACGATCAGAGCGCCACCGGGTTCGATACACTCGGCGAAATCAACAAATGCTTGCTCAAATTTCTCCTTCGATCCATAGTGGTCCAGATGATCGGGCTCCACATTCGTGACGAGGGCGATGCGGGGATGGTAATTCAAGAAAGACGCATCGGATTCGTCGGCTTCGGCAATAAAGATATCGTCTCTGCCGACGTGGGCGCCGGTGTCAAAACCGGCTACCACGCCTCCAACTGCGAATGATGCATCAATTCCACGCGCCCCCAGTGCAGCAGCTAGCATTCCTGACGTGGTAGTTTTTCCATGCGCTCCGGCCACTGCCACGAACCGGGTACCGCGTGCCGCGAGCGCAAGTGCTTGCGAACGGTGAATCACTCGTTGTTCACGCTGGCGAGCAGCTACTAACTCGACGTTGGTTTCGCGTATTGCTGTTGATACCACGACAGTAGCCTCCCGCGGTACGTTGGCGGCATCGTGACCGATAGTAACCTCAATACCGAGTCGGCGAAGCCGATCAATAGCCGAACCGTCAGCTTGATCGGAACCGGTTACCGATTCTCCTTGCGTTGCCAGTAATTCAGCAACAACGGACATTCCTGCACCGCCGATGCCAATAAAGTGGAAAGCTCCGTATGGCGTAGATTCAGTCATGGCCGCACCTCGAGCTGCGGCTGTACGAGTGATTCAATGAGTTCTCCCATTCGCGCGGCTGCGTCGATCCGTCCTAGTCTTCGAGAACTGCGAGACATCTTTGAAAGTCGGTCGGTTGCGGTTGCTAAAGGAGCGATCCACAGCCGCACAATTTGATCCGACAGGTCGCTGTTATCGAAGAGCAGAGCGCCTCCCGACTGCACGTGTGCGGCGGCATTGAGTCTTTGTTCTCCATTGCCGATGGGAAGTGGAATATAAACCGCCGGCATGCCCAGCGCTGTTAGCTCACTAACCGTACCGGCCCCGGCACGACAGATTACAAGGTCTGCAACCGCGTAGAAGAACTCCATATTGCGCGCGTATTCCACCACCTTCCAGCTACCGGTAAAACCGCTATGAGCCACCGTTTGTGCTATTCCATCAGCTTTTCCATACCCGGTTAGATGAATGATCTGCACCCGCGAATCGAAATGTCCAGCGGCTTGACTCATCACGTCATTCAGTCTTTGCGCTCCCAATGATCCACCGGTCAGTAGCACAGTCGGACGTTTGGGGTCGATTCCCAACTCTCGGGCTGCTGCGACGCGACGCTGACGCCGCTTTTTCGGGTCCTGACGATCTCGCGCAAGTCGCTCAATTTCCGGTCGTAACGGCAGTCCGACAACCTCTGTCGTCCCTCGTTTTGCACGCAGTTTCGTATTCTCGAAAGTGAGAGCCACGACTTTGGCTGCCCGCGCTCCTAGACGGTTTGCCAATCCGGGGCGCACATTCTGTTCATGTATGGCGAATGGGATTCCGACACGCTGAGCGGCTAGATAGGCTGGTGCTGAAACGTAGCCACCGAAACCAACTACAATCTCACTTCCGCTGGAGCGGATGATTTTTTCTACCTCGGCGATAGTTGCCTTTAAACGAGGAACGAAGCGGAATATATCGCTATTCACCGATCGTGGAGCAGGTACTTTGTCGATGGTATGCAATGCCAGACCTGCAGCGGGCACCAACTCTGCTTCCAAACCTTCTGCCGTTCCCAATGCTTCGGGGATAAAGCCTCGGTTCTGCAGTGTATCCGCTACCGACAGTAGTGGGTTTACGTGACCGGCGGAGCCGCCGCCTGCTAAGAGTACCTTGGGGCCAGCAATCATGATTTCAGTACCTTTCGTCGACGCCGCACGCTATTGACGCGCAGAAGATTACGAGTGCCAAATGCGCGCTCCATGCCGGCATCGTGCCGTGCAAATCCGAGAATAATTCCTAATCCTACGCAGGTGAATAAAAATGCGGAACCACCTGTTGAAATTAGCGGGAGCGGAACCCCGATAATCGGTGTTAGCCCCACCACAAATCCCATGTTGACAATGGCTTGCGAGCCAATCCACGCACCGATTGCTGCCGAGGTAATACGAGCGAAATCAGATTGGTGCCAGGTGGTCAATCGATAGATTCCGTAGAGAAGTACTCCGAAGCAAATGAGCACGAATAGGGTGCCAATAAGACCCATTTCCTCGCCGAGCACGGCATAAATAAAGTCGGTATGCGCCGCTGCTAAATAGTTCCATTTTTCTCGCGAAGCGCCCGGCCCAACTCCGGTCAGCCCGCCACTACCGAGCGCCCAGAGCGCGTGGTCTCCCTGTTCTGGCAGATGCGTTGAGGGAGGTTCACGAAATCCCGGAATGACGCCGAGGATACGAGTGAGGCGTGAGGGTTTTTGCACCACGAAAAAAGATACCGCAGTGGTGGCGGCAATCGCTAGATACAGCCACCACCGCCAAGGAATTCCCGCTACGATGAGGGCGCCGGCAACCAGCGCGAGGAAAATCAACGCGGTTCCCATATCTTCTCCCGCCATCACCAATCCCAGTGAGAAGAGTACCGGGAGTCCGACGTTGACTAGCATATGCGTCGCATTGGTGCGATCAATCGTTGGACGAACGAGAATCCATCCCATCCACAGCGCTAAACCAACTTTCAGTGCCTCAGCGGGCTGAACTTGACCAATCAACGGAACTGCCAACCAGTTCGTATTACCGCCGACTTCAATGCCGAGCGGAGTCAAGACCAACGCTTGGGCGCCGAGGGTTCCTAAGAACACCAGTGGGGTAGTTAATCGGATTATTCGTTCCGACAATCGCATAATGATGGCGAGGGTAACCACGCCAATCGCCATAATGATCAGGTTGCGAATATAAGCGGCATACGGGTTCTGGCCTTCTGAAATTGCAAGAATTGTGGAGGCTGAAAATACCATCACGAATCCCATCACCATCAGGCAGATAATGGGAACGAGAATCAGGTAGTAGGTGGTGACGGGGGACGGGGCTTTTTGCTCCCCCTCGGGAACCCCCAGTCGAATTTTGGGAATGCGCTGGCGTAGTGTACTGATCACTGAACAGCACCTCCCCTAGGTATTCCACGCGGCGTGCAAGCGCTCCACGGCCTGTGCGAATATATCTCCGCGTTGACTGTAGTTGTCGAATTGATCCCACGAGGCGCATGCGGGTGCGAGTACAACCGTATTGCCCGGTACGGACATCGCGACAGCCTCATTTACTACCGAATACATGAAGTCTTCGTGTCCATCAACGACCACGTACGGCACGTCGGAAGCCTCGTCCCGAATAGCCTCCACAATCGGGGTGGGCTCACATCCGATAACAACGATTCCGCGGAGCACGCCACGGATGTCACGCAGAAGACTGTGGAAATCCTGCCCCTTCGTATCTCCGCCGGCTATCCATATGACGCTTCGCGGGGGAAAGCCGGTTAAAGAGGCGCGCGCCGCATGCGTATTGGTGGCTTTCGAATCATCAATCCACGTCATGTCGGCGACCTGACCGAGAATATGTCGCCGGTGTTTGGCAGGTGTAAATGAGCGCATGCCCTGTACTATGGCTTCGGGGTCTACTGCGGCTGCGCGAGCCAGGCTGATGGCAGCAAGAGTGTCCTTAACAAGTGCGAGCGAAGGCGATTGCGTGGCATAAGAGTACATATCGTCGAGCGTCGCTAGCGCAAGGGCTTCGGTATGACGATTGCGAATAAAAGCTCGATCAACGATATGGCCTTCTACCATTCCGATATGAGCAACCGGCGGTACGTTAACGGTGTAACCGATTGCGCGCGCCCCTTCGATAACGTCAGCTTCTTCAACCATGGACAGCATCTGTTGATCATCGGCGTCATAGATGGCGGCAATCCGCGTGTTTTCATATATCCGGGCTTTGGCGGCGCGATAGGCCTCTGCGCTACCGTGCCAATCGAGGTGATCGGTGTCAACATTGAGACAGACGGATGCCAGTGGCTTCACAGAATGCGTAGTCTCAAGTTGGAAACTCGATAGTTCAACCGCAAGAATATCAACGTCGCAATGGGCGATTACACTGACAATCGGTGTTCCGACGTTGCCAACCACAGCGTATTTTTTATCGGCCGCGTCGAGTATAGAGCCCAATAGAGATACCGTTGTGGTTTTCCCATTGGTTCCAGTCACCGTCAACCAATCAATGTCTTTACCGAGATATTGTTGCACCTTCCACGCTAATTCGACTTCACCCCACACGGGTATCCCCTGTCGACGCAGCTCAGTCCATACCGGTGAATGCGGTGGTATCCCCGGCGACATAATTGCGAGGTCGCACGGCTGCTGACGTAAATTCGTAACCTGTTCGTCGTCGGTGCCGATACGGAGGTGGTTATCGTCTATGGAGATGTCTCCCGGATGCACCCGATCGTATCCCTGAGGATTTGCACCCAGTTCACTGAGCACACTAATAGCGGCCCGCCCCGAAGCGCCCAGGCCGACCACCGCTATACGGGAAGAAAGCCATGATGCACTCATAGGTTGGTTGCCCACTCACCATAGAACATTGCGAGTCCGAGAACAGCGAAAAGACCCGCGATGATCCAGAATCGAATGACGATGGTAATTTCTTTCCACCCCAGTAGCTCGAAGTGGTGATGTAGCGGTGCCATCCGGAAGACTCGTTTACCGGTCGCTTTGAACACACCTATTTGAATGACGTCAGACATAACGATGACGACAAAGAGCCCGCCGATAATAACCGCGAGAAACTCGGTGTGAGTAAGGATAGACAGTCCCGCTATTGCCCCACCGAGAGCCAGGGAGCCGGTATCCCCCATAAAGATTTGGGCGGGAGCGGCATTCCACCACAAGAAGCCGAAACACGCCCCCACAATGGCAGCTGAGGCGACGGCTAAACCAAGTGGGTCACGTACCTCATAGCAGACGTTTATATTGGTAATCTGTACCGCGCAGGACTGGTAGTACTGCCAGATACCGATAATCGTATAGGCACCAAAGGCAAACATTGAGGCACCGGTGGCTAATCCATCGAGACCATCAGTCAAGTTGACCGCGTTAGACCAGGCGGTGACGAGGAAGTTTGCCCAAAGAATAAAGAGAATGACACCTATTGCGGCACCGGCAAATGCGAGATCAAGTGGCAGGTCGCGTACGATAGATATTTTTGTTGAGGCCGGGGTATTTCCGCGCGCGTCTGGAAAAGACAGCGCAAGCGCGGCAAATACTGTGCCGACACCCAACTGGCCGAGGATTTTCGCTGCCGGGTTGAGACCCAGCGAGCGCTGCCTACTGATTTTAATGTAATCGTCGAGGAATCCGATGGCACCGGTGCCCACAAAGAGGAACATGAGCAAACTGGATGACATATTCGGAATGCGGCCAATAGCGAGATGTCCGCCAAGCCACCCCAAAACGGAGGCAAACACAATAATGAGGCCACCCATGGTAGGGGTTCCGCGTTTAGTGAAATGTGAGGTGGGTCCGTCTTGGCGAATAAATTGCCCAAAATTCTTGCGTACGAGTACCGTGATGAGCGCTCTGGTGCCGAGCAAAGCAATGCCCAAGGACAGGCCGCATGCGACGACAATCGCTACCACAGATTTCCTCCCGCTTTCGAATTTACTATTGCACTAGATCGTCGGCGATTCGCCACACACCGGAGTTCTGCGACCCCTTGAGGAAGACGACATCATCGGGTTGGAGGACGGACTTGAGTAACTCAGTCGCCTCTTCAGCATTGTCAAAATGGTGACATTCCGCTCGCCCTTGCATGGGAGCGGCTATCTCACGCGCCCCCTTGCCTACTGTAATCAGGAGGTTAACGTGAGCATCATCTGCCAGTTTCCCCACCTCCCGATGGAGGTCGGGCGATGCTGCGCCCAGTTCTAGCATTTCTCCCAGAACAGCAATCCGGCGAGGTGCCCGCTCTCCCAGACGTGATAGTACTTCTAAACCCGCTCGCATCGAGTCGGGGTTGGCATTATATGAGTCATCAATAAACAGTGCTTCGCGGTATTCAAAGACATGCATACGATGAGGGCTCACCGCACTCAAGCCATTGAGAGCTGAGACAACTTGGGTGGGGTCAAGTCCTAAATCGAGACAGACTGATATCGCAGCCAGTGCATTAGATACCTGGTGTCGCCCCACCAATCGGAGCTTAACGCGTTTAAGCACATCTCCGGCTTCTAAATCAAAATGCGGGCAGGAGTTCTCGTCGAGACGAATATGGGTGGCACGAACGTGCGCTTTTGAGTTTCCTTTGGCAGAGAAGAATAAAACTGGACCGGAGGTGAGCTCAGCCATAGTGGCGACGTTTTTGTCATCTAAATTGAGTACTGCGGTACCGCCCTTATTTAAGCCCTCAACCAGCTCTGCTTTTGCATGCGCCAGTTTCTCCATAGTTCCAAAACCGCCTAGATGGGCTTTACCAACCGCCAGTTCCACGGCAACATCTGGCCGCGCAATAGTTGCCAGATACTGGAGTTGTCCCGCCCCGGATGCTCCCATTTCGAGCACAAGATAGCGCGTGCTTTCATCGGCTTTCAAAATGGTCAGCGGCATTCCCACCTCATTATTAAATGAGGATTCCGGAGCCACCGTTTCCCCGAAAGTCGAGAGAATTCCAGCAGTTAGATCTTTCGTTGTGGTCTTCCCCACCGACCCGGTAATAGCGATAACGGTGATCTCAGATTCCGTGCGAAGCCGCTTAAGATGCGCTCGAGCAAGTATGCCGAGTGCGCGCGTAGCATCATCGACCACAATATGTGTTACATCGTCAGGAGCGGCAGATGGATTGGTAAGTACCACACAAACCGCCCCCCGTTCAATGGCGGATGTAATGTAGTCATGTCCATCCGCATTTTCACCGACACGCGCAATATAGAGCGAACCGGCATCACAGGTGCGCGAATCCGTCGTTACGGTACCTGAAATTTTTACGTCATCGCCAATCAGACGGCCATTTACCGCTTGGGCTATCCACTGCGCCGTATAGGTCATGCTGAGTCGTCTCCATCTGCTCCGCAAGCGGAGTGCATTTCACTTGGTTGTCCGAGTCCATAATCCCACGTTTTGGGTGCTTTTCGTAACCGGACCTGCCTGGGATCTTCCGCATCAAAGGGAGACAGATCAACGGCCTCTAATTCTCGGCGCTTTTTTAGTGCTTTTCGAGCACATGCCCGATCATCGAGATTGAAGGCATGTTCGCCAACTACTTGCACGGTTTCGTGTCCGCGACCAGCAATAATCACGGTGTCGGTGGGGGCCGACGTTTCGACTGCGAAGGCTATTGCATGGGCTCGATCGTCGTCTTCCCACAGCTGCACTGCCCGGGTGTACCGACAGTGACTACCAAAGCCACTGGCGATTTCTGCGCGGATCGCGGCGGGATCTTCACTGTAAACATCGTCATCGGTGAGGACTACCACATCTGCCCCCTCCTGTGCGGCTCTGGCCATGAGAGGGCGCTTACCTCGATCGCGATCACCTGTGGCGCCGAATACAATCCATAACCGACCCGGTGTAATCGGTCTGAGCGCGAGGCATGCCAGTGAGAGGGCTTCCGGAGTATGGGCAAAATCGACGATAACCAGCGGGGTGCTTGAGCAACGATGACTGATCACTTCCATTCGACCAGGCACCTGCGGGGTTGACGCTATATTGAGGGCCACTGTGTGCGGATCACCTCCGACGGCAACGGCACAGGCAATAGCTACCAGCGCGTTTTGTACATTAATTAATCCTGGTAGCGGACAATGAAAGTGTTGTCTGTGCCCGGCGTACGCTACCGTTACGTCCGTACCGGCATCCTCTTTATTTAGTTGATGATCGCGTAGCGTCCAGTCCGCGCAGGCGCGCGTTGAGACGGTGGTCATTGGTACCGTGCATTGCTCAGCCAATCTGCGGCCCCACTGATCGTCAGTACAGATGACCGCACGGGCGGCATAGCGGGAAGTGAATAGCGAAGCTTTTGCTGCAAAGTAGTCTTCCATGGAGCCGTGAAAGTCCAAATGGTCGCGTTGCAAATTAATAAATCCGACTACATCAAAGTGGGTTCCTTCGACTCGGTGTAAGGCCATGGCATGTGATGACACTTCCATAACAACGGCACGCGCACCGCGCTCGAGAGCCCATGCCATCACCCGATGAAGTGCGGGGGCCTCAATGGAGGTGCGTTCAGATTCGACGTGCACACTCTCAAATGACACCCCTACCGTGCCAACGAGCAGTGTCGGTCCCACTTGTTTTTCACAAAAATGTCGGATGAAATGAGCGGTTGTCGTTTTACCATTCGTCCCGGTGACTCCGACGGTCATTAAACTCTGCGATGGATTCCCGTATATATGTGCCGCGACAACGCCAGCCACCGCGCGTGGATCGTCAACTTGCACGATTCCGACGGAGTCATCAATTGACCTCACCACCGCAACCCCAGCCGCATCCGTTAAGATCGCCTTAGCGCCACGGTCGACAGCGGCACTAGCAAAACGCGCGCCGTGGCTTTTGAGACCTGGAACGGCAACAAAAAGATCACCCGCTGAAATATCCTGCGAAACGATTGCGACCCCTGTCACCGCTCTTCCCTCGCAGATGACATGCCCGCCCGCTACCCGCGCCACTTCCGCTAGCGAAACTGCCGGTGTTGAGCTTGGGCGTAAATCTCCGATAGTTAGCATTTTTACGGCTCCGTGGGATATAAGTGGGCGGGTTCGTGGGAGGCGGGAATGCCTAGGCTACGCACCGCCTCAGTCGCAACGTCATGGAACAGCGGCCCCGCCGATTGAAAAGCGTAACTTCCTGAGCGTGGATGATAGAGCAATACGGACACTGCAATCGTCGGATTCTCGGCCGGTACAATCGCAACCACATTCGCGGCGGTGCCCGAATAGGCTCCGTTTTCAATAAGCTCAGCCGTACCAGTTTTGGCTGCTGTGCGATGGCCTTCAAGTGCAAATGATGCACCTGTACCTGCTTCCCATGCAGTTGTTGATTCCATCATGGTGACCATTGTTTGCGCCACATCCTTGTCTAGCACCTGCTTCGGCTCGCGGATCGGTGCAGCCTCATACGTCCCATCCGCATTAGTCCACCCGTCAATGAGTGTCGGCGGCAAGTACACGCCTCCATTTCCTATCGTCGCTACCATCGCAACCTGTTGTAGTTGCGTGATGGCATAGCCCTGGCCAAACATTGTCGTATAACGCTGACGTCCATCCCATTCTTGGGGAGGTTGCAATAGTCCAGGAGATTCTCCAGGTAAGCCGATTCCGGTTTCTTTACCGAAACCGAAGCGCTCAAATAAATTGAATCTTTCGTCATCGGTCACCATTTGACCAATCTGCACCGTGCCTGTATTTGAAGATTCAGCAAGGACACCGGTAACCGTACGCGTGTAGGCCGGATGCCGGTGAGAATCAATAAAGGACTCACCGTCGGAAGTCGTGTACTCATACGGAACGGGGATAGGCGTTTCCGGCGTCACTTTGCCGTGTTCAAGAGCACTCGCCACCGTCACAATTTTACCGACTGATCCGGGTTCGACA
Source organism: Actinomycetaceae bacterium (assembly GCA_030537795.1). Taxonomy (GTDB): domain Bacteria; phylum Actinomycetota; class Actinomycetes; order Actinomycetales; family Actinomycetaceae; genus Gleimia. The sequence goes on along the minus strand of JAUNVE010000013.1, from coordinate 29,421 downwards.
GCAAACTGAGCTGCCCGAACGGCCTGCGGTTTATTCGAGATTTCCTGCATTCCCGAATCGGCTAGGGCAAGGATCTTGCCCGTCGAGATTTCTTCGATGGCGACAACACCCCAATCGGCGTTATATTTCTTAACCGCAGCGTTGAGATGCTCTTCAACTGTGTGTTGCAGATCTAGCCGCAAGGTGGTGTGAACTGTCTTTCCATTGACAGCGGGTTTAGACACCTGCTTCCCACCGGGAATCGCCTGCCCTCCGGGGGCATATTCGAGGGCGAGTACTCCAGTTTCTCCCTGGAGGACATCATTTTGAGTCAGCTCTAAACCTGAGTTTCCGTCCCCCTCTGCGCCGATCGACCCAATTATTCCCGCCGCTACCGTGCCATTTGGGTAGATTCGCTCGTATGACGGCTCCCACTCAATACCATAAATCTGATGGGAACGAATTTGTCGCCACACATCAATAGAGACATTTTTCTTAATATATTGATAGGTGGATGTTCCGATTAAGAGACCGCCCAATTCGGCCTCATCCATCTCCAGGAGAGGGGCAAGTACCTGTGCCGCAGCGGCCGGACCACGCCCCAGTTCGACGGTTCGTCCCTCCTCATCCGTATCGTATACGCGTGCTTTGAGGATCTTATTTTGGTTAACCGCAATGTGGTAGGTCTGGACCGATGTAGCCAGTTGCGCGCCGGTTGCATCGACAATGTCACCGCGACGGGGTTGAAGTGTCGATTCTGCAGTACGCAACTGTCTGCCCTGAGCAGCCAGCTCGGGCCCCTTTACGATCTGGACGTTGATAAGTTGAACACCTATAACGAGAAGTGCCACAAGCATTATCACCCAAATAATCAGGGGGCCCCTGCGCGGAGCGGATCGCAAACCGCTCATTCACAGCCTCCTCAATTTAATGTGCCGGTGTACCGCCCTCAACACTACCTGTGGAGAGGGTAATAAATCCGGTAGGACCAGCTGGGACCATACCAAGATCCCGCGCTTGCTTCTCGAGGTTTGCCGGAGAGGATTCGGATTGCAAACGCTGTTGCAAGGCCTGTGTTTGTTCGTTGAGGTAGGTGAGTTCCACTTGTTTGTCGCGAATCTCATATGACTTTTGCGCCATCTGCGTGTTGAGAAAAAGATTGGCGGCTAGAACGGCGAGAAGCACCGAAACTACCACCGAGATGAACGGCAATGCTGCCCGGGGACCGGAGGGAGATTCGATGACGCGCAATTCGGGTACCTGTTTGACACGCGTGCGGGGAGTGCGCGCGGGTCTGGTCCGAGACAGTGCTGCAGAACTCATCGATTCATCCTTTACGAGCTAACGGGTAGGGTCGGGTTATCTCCACGGCACGTAAGCGCACAGATGCTGCCCGTGGATTCTTTTCAATGTCTTCGGGAGTTGCTTGGATAGCTTTGCGGGTAAGCACAGAAAGATACGGGGCGTGTTCTTGCGGAATCAGTGGTAGATCATGCGGTACATTGCTCTGGCTCCCGCGGCGAAAAGCACTTTTGACAATGCGGTCTTCGAGTGAGTGATACGACTCAACGACCAGGCGACCTCCAATACGCAATGCACTGAGAGCGGCCGGGATGGCTTGGCTGAGGATTTCAAGTTCTTCGTTAACAGCAATACGTAGTGCTTGAAATGTACGTTTGGCTGGATTGCCTCCAGTGCGCCGCGCCGGCGCTGGAATGGCATCGCGAATAAGTTCGACTAGCTGGCCGGTCGATGCCAACGGCTCTCGGTTGCGTTGGTCAACAATACGCTGCGCTATTCGACGTGCAAATCGTTCTTCACCGTAGGTCGTCAGGATACGAGTTAATTCGGCGAGGGAAGCGGTATTGAGTAGTTCGGCTGCTGTGCGGCCGGAGTTTTGATCCATACGCATGTCAAGAGCAGTGTCGCGAGAATAAGCAAAACCGCGACTGTCTTCATCGAGCTGAAGCGACGACACACCCAAATCCATCAGGATGGCGTCAGCCCCCTCGGTCCAACCAGCCTGTTGAACCACATCATCCACGCAATCATATGTTGCATGAACAGCCTTAAACCGATCGCTATATTTTTTGAGTCTGCGTTGCGCCAACTCGATGGCATCGCGATCACGATCTATTCCGATGACAGCAACGTGGGGCCAGGTGGCAAGCACCGCTTCGGTGTGACCACCCATCCCCAGCGTACAGTCGACCATTCGGGCCGGACCTTTGTCGCGTCGGAATAAAGAGGGCTCTAGGAGAGCGAGCACGCTGTCCAGCAGCACCGGAGTATGAACTGTTGCAATATCGTGTGTTGCGATAGCGCGCTGGGTCATCACGCCCTCCTTTCTCGAATCTGAACGACTATTGGCTATGTGTGGAGGAAAGTGGGGGCTATAGCCCTTCCAGGACTCCCACCGTTTCCGCCGCCGGGGAAGTGACGTCGGACTGTCGGTTGGAGACCTCAAAGAACTAGAACATTCCCGGAATAATCTCCTCCGCGGTGGAAGAAAACACTTCTTCTTGCCGCTCGAGGTAGGAATGCCACTGGGTCGCATCCCAGATTTCAACGCGTGAGCCGGCGCCTATGACAGCTAAATCGCGGGTGAGATCTGCGTATTTCCTCAAGGCGGGTGGAATAGTGATTCTTCCCTGCTTATCGGGGGTTTCATCCGATGCGCCCGAAAGCATAACGCGGATGTAATCTCGCGCTTGCTTCGAACTGAGCGGCGCTTTGCGCAACTGCTCGAACATCTGTTGAAACTCATCGGAAGCAAAAGCGTAAAGGCATCGGTCTTGGCCACGTGTAATCACGACTCCGTCCGATAGTTGGTCACGGAATTTGGCCGGGAGAATGACGCGTCCCTTTTGGTCGAGCTTAGGCTCGTACGTACCGAGAAACATGTCCACCCCCTACTATCGAGACTCCGCCTCAACACTTGCCACCACTTTACTCCACTTTCCCCCACTTAGTCACTATATGGAAGGCGCGAGTCGTCGTAGATATACACTTTTCACCGATATATCAAGGAAAAATCACTGTGGTGGAGTGTGGAGGGAAAATTTACACTACGAGCGTGTTGTGCACTTTTATCGCGACTTAGCGCGGTACTGGTGGGAAGTAGCCCGAATTACGCCCGAGGAAAAACTGGGGTAATGACGATATCGCGGAGATGCAAACTACCCGCCGTCACCGCGGTCACACCCGCGGGAACATCGAATATATAAGCTGTTCCCGTTGGGCATCCGCGGCGAGAAATTTCATCCGGATCCGACGGAGTCGCCAACATCGAAGCAGTAATCGGTATCACGGGTGAATGGCCGACAATAATGGTGGTATAAGACAAGTAGCGGGTTGCCAATGCCGCCAAATCATCTTCATCGCCGCTGTAGATTTCTTCGTACTCTTGAAGTTGCGCGCCGGCCGTTTCAGCAATGATGGCCGCAGTCATCTGGGCTCGCACTGCCGGTGAGCTCAACACCATAATCGGTTGCGTTGGCGCGTGATAAGTTGCCAGCGCATCCGCAACGCGACGTGCCTGCTGCACACCGTGGGGCGCCAAAGGGCGAGCGCGATCACGCATCCCGCCATACGTTGCTTTCGCATGACGGACGAGGATGACTTGAGAGCACATACCCCTACCCTATGCAATGAGTATTGGGTTTGTCACAGCTCCCGAAGGTTGATCTATGATGGTGAGCGTGGATGGAACTCAGTATTTTCACGTGTGCTCGGCACGTCAGTGCACCGAGGTTGCCCGCTGGGCAATAGTGTGGCGCAACCCCACAATCCATCATGCTCGCGAAAAAACCTGGCTGGCATGCGAAGGCCATCGAGATTTTCTCACCGAATTTGTCACCTTACGAGACTTCCCTCACCGCGTAGTGTCAGCCTCGAATTTACCTCCGCCAAGTGAGCCCACTCCTAAACCGGTAGACCCCCGTTCCCTCTCGGAGAAAGAGCGTACGGGTCTAGCAAACTGACGTTTATCAGGCGAGAGTCACGAGTTCGAGATAGTCTTCATCCCATAAATCCTCGTCGCCATCGGGCAAGAGTAGAACGCGATCGGGTTCAAGGGCTTCTACCGCCCCCGGATCGTGTGTCACCAAAACTACCGCCCCCTGATAGGTGCGTAAGGCGTGCAAAATCTCCTCTCGAGAGGCCGGATCGAGATTGTTTGTGGGTTCATCGAGCAACAGCACGTTAGCCGCTGAAACGACCAGTGTCGCCAGCGCTAAACGAGTGCGCTCCCCACCTGAAAGAACCGATGCGGGTTTATCTACATCGTCGCCTTGAAATAGGAACTGACCGAGCACATTGCGCACTTCGACATCATCGAGAGCGGGCGCAGCATGAACCATATTCTCTAGCACGGTCTTATTCATGTCTAAGGTTTCGTGTTCTTGCGCATAATATCCGAGCTTAAGACCATAACCAGCGTCGACGGACCCAGTATCGGGCGCCAAGATGCCTGCGAGAATTCGTAGCAACGTCGTTTTTCCAGCCCCGTTGAGCCCGAGGACGACTACTTTAGCCCCGCGATCAATGGCTAGATCCACACCGGCAAATACCTCGAGTGAGCCAAAGGATTTCGACAGCGCCTGTCCCGTCAGTGGAACTTTTCCGCAGGGGGCGGGAGACGGAAATCGCAGGCGCGCAACTTTTTCCGTCGCCCGCACGGGTTCCGCGCTTTTTTCAAGTTCTTCTGCCCGTCGTAGCATTTGCTGCGCTGCAACTGCTTTGGTGGCCTTGGCCCGCATCCTCTCCCCCTGCGCTCGCAAGGCTTCGGCTTTCTTCAAGGCTTGCGCTCGTTCCCTGCGGCGACGACGCTCGTCCTCTTGTCGTTGTTCGAGATAGAGATCCCATCCGAGATGATAGACATCGAGCCGCGCGCGATCAGCATCCAAATGATAGACGTAGTTAACGGTGTCGCGTAACAGGGAAACGTCATGCGAAATAATCATGAAACCACCGGAATAGGTGCGCAAAAAATCCCGGAGCCATAGCAGAGAGTCGTGATCTAAGTGGTTGGTTGGTTCATCGAGAAGTAATACATCGGCATTGGAGAACAAGGTGCGGGCGAGTTCTACACGGCGGCGCTGACCACCTGAGAGCGTCGCCAGTGGTTGCTCAAGCGTTCTGTTGTCGATCCCCAGGGAAGCCGCTATCTGCGCCGCTTGCGCGTTAGCCGCCCACCCTCCTTCATTAGTAAAAGCCTGATCTAAACGGACGTAGCGTTCCATCGCTTTGACTTGTTTCTCACCGGTCAAGGTCGCCATCCGATGCTCCGCTACCCGGATCTTTTGAATAATGGTATCGATTCCGCGAGCAGATTGAATCCGTTGCAACGCTGACTGATCGGGGGCTCCCACCCGGGTTTCTTGGGAGAGATAACCTACCGTCCCAGTACGAGTGACACGACCGTCGAATTCCGCTTGCCCGTGATCGGCCTCTCCCGCGAGCATACGCATGGTCGTTGTCTTACCAGCACCATTTCTGCCCACCATACCGACCCGCATTCCGCGGTCGATACGAAAAGAAGCATCGGAAATGAGCGTGCGAGCACCGATACGAACAGTTAGGTCATTTACAGAGATCACGTGAGTAGTGTAGTAGTTTAAGGCCGTGGACTCTTCATTGATGGATGGAAACAGCTCGCCACGAATCTTCGACATCGTGGCAGTCGCATTTGTATCGTTACTTCTGCTATCCAATGTCACCGCGACAAAACTGATTGGCATCAATGTTGGTGTAACAACGCTGGTATTCGATGGCGGTGCAATCCTGTTCCCCTTGACCTATATCATCGGCGACGTGCTGGCGGAAGTGTACGGATTCATACGCGCTCGCCGCGTCATTATCCTTGGTTTTGTTTTTTCAATAGCTGCGGCAATCGTTTTTTGGATAGTCGGTATATTGCCGCCAGCAGATGGTTATCGAAATCAGGAAGCATTCATCGCTGTTTTAGGGTTTGTTCCCCGCATTGTTACTGCCTCAGTACTCGCTTACTTAGCAGGCCAACTACTGAATTCGTGGGTTCTTGTGGCGATTAAACAAAAGTGGGGCGAACAGCACCTGTGGGTGCGCCTAATCGGTTCTACCCTCGTCGGCGAATTCGCCGACACTCTTTTGTTCTGCACAGTTGCGTTTTACGGCGTAATCACCGGAGCTGAGTTTTTCAACTATCTACTGGTCGGCTATGCGTACAAAGTACTGGTCGAGATTCTGCTATTACCGCTCACATATCCTACTATTGCGCTGGTAAAGAAAATCGAGGGCGTTAAACGCATTCGTCCCGAGTCACATGAGGGAGGTGGCACCAGTGAGCAACACGATTGATAACAGTCGCGGATTTACCGTGCACGCGCAACTGGAATCGCATGAGTGGCAGACTCCCTCCGGTTCACGCCCACTCGGCCGAGTCGGCACTATCACAACAGCCCACGGCACCATCGATACACCGGCGTTCATTCCAGTTGGGACGCTTGCCAACGTCAAGGCTGTGCTACCCGAAATGATGGCGGAGATCGGCGCACAAGCTCTGCTAGCCAATGCTTATCATCTGTATTTACAGCCGGGGGCTGACATCGTTGAGATGGCCGGCGGGCTCGGTTCATTCATGAACTGGTCCAAACCGACATTCACTGACTCGGGTGGATTCCAAGTACTGTCCCTAGGCTCCAATTATAAAAAGGTTCTGTCGCAACAGTTTTCTGGGCGTACCCCAACTGCCGAAGAAGAGGCCGCTGAGGCCGTGCGCCGTAATCGAGCGGCGGTGGACGAAGATGGCGTTGTGTTCCGTTCACATCTGGATGGGACAAAGCACCGTTTCAACCCCGAAATATCGATCGGTATTCAGCATCAACTCGGTGCCGACATTATTTTTGCCTTTGACGAGCTCACATCGCTCCTGCATCCCTACGAATACCAAGTAGAGTCTTTGGCACGCACACACCGTTGGGCACAGCGTAGTCTCGACGAGCACTGGAGATTGACGAGGGCATATCCAGATGCCTCCTACCAGCAGTTATTCGGCGTTCTCCAAGGAGCCCAGTACGAGCCACTTCGCCGTGAAGCTGCCCGCACGCTAGCGAGGATGCACACTAACTCTGAGGGATTTGATGGCTTCGGCCTCGGCGGAGCCCTCGAAAAAGAGAATCTTGGCACCATCGTGTCATGGATGACCTCTGAACTGCCGTCGGATAAGCCCCGCCATCTACTCGGAATTTCAGAACCTGACGATTTCTTTCGGGCTATCGAAGCCGGGGCAGACACATTCGACTGCGTCAATCCCTCACGCGTTGCGAGAAACTCAGCGATTTACACCCCTGACGGACGCGTCAATCTGACAAATGCGCGTTTCAAACGTGACTTGGGTCCTCTTGTTGAGGGATGCGGTTGCTATACCTGCACGCATTATTCAACCGCCTACGTCCACCACCTCTACAAGTCTCGTGAAATCCTTGCCTCAACCCTCGGAACAATTCATAACGAGTGGTTCACGGTACATCTCGTTGACTCAATTCGTCAGGCTATTGTCGACGGTAGCTACGCCGATTTGAAAGCGGAAACACTCGGCCGCTTCTACGCTACGAAACACTAAGGAAATACGATGTTTTTTCTTCCCCGCACCCTGCCCTCTACTCCGGCGGAGTATGAGCTGATTGCGACCGGTGAAGATAAGCGCTGGTGGCGAGTGCTTATCGGAGTTGTGGTGGGCGTGGTAGCGGCGGTACCGCTAAGTCTGATCATCTTCATCCCTTTTGTCGCCATGGATCCGACTGGCAATACGCTGGGGACGCTTGACTCGACCAATATTGACATGACAGATCCGGTAGTTTTCTCCGTGATGATGCTCAGTCTTATCGTGCTGATCCCGGCTGCTATGCTCGCCGCTATCATTGCGTTTCGCTATCGTCCCGGTTATCTATTCTCAGTTGCCGGTGGAATTAGATGGAAGTGGCAAATCAAAGCAGTCGTGATAGCAATTGCCTACTTCGCGGTTATCTACACCGCCTTGACCTTCCTTGAAGGCACCGATTTCCATCCACCTGCTCACCTTGGTTTCCTTATTCTCCTGATTGTCGTGCTCACACCGCTACAAAGCGCGGCTGAGGAAATCGTATTCCGCGGCCTCGTCATGCAAGTCATCGGTGCTCTCATCCCCCACCGCCTGATTGCGCTTCCTCTCGCCGCAGTCGTTTCCGCCGCCTCCTTCGCTCTCGCACATGGCTCACTTGATGCCGGCATTCTTACCGAACTCGGCTTTTTTGCACTCATATGTGTTTTTCTCACCTGGTATACGGGCGGATTGGAAGCCGCTATTGCACTGCACGCCGCGAATAATGTCACGATCTTCATCATTGAAGCATTTGAAGGACACACCTCCTCCATCGTTACGGCCGAGACTACTTCTGAGCCGGGCACGCTAGCTATATCCGTTCTCATCAATGCTGTGCTAGTCGCGCTACTTGTCTATGCGTATAGGCGCGAAGGCCTCGGAAACCGTCACTGTCCGGCACAACGACCTGCACCGACCGCAGATTATTTGCATAGCCGTCTGCTTAAGGGGGAGTTTATTCCCGAATACGCAGACCGGTACCCCGCGCATATTTCAGCCCAATACGGGTACCATCAGCACTATGAGCTTTAACGACAATATCCGTACGTCTCCCGGACGCGCTTCCTCGGGAGGACGCGGTGGCCGTGGCATTGCCATCGGTGGCGGATCTGCACTCGGACTTATAGCCCTATTCGTCCTCTACCAGTTCACCGGTATTGATTTGACCCCTGTCGTCACCGGATCGCAAGAGGCGCCACCGCAGCAAACCCAATCCGCGGGTGAAGGATTCGAACATTGTACCGATGGCGCAGCGGCGAATAAATACGACGATTGTCGCATGATAGCAACCGCCGAATCGCTCGATGCAATGTGGTCCGACCTGCTACCTGAACAAGCCGGTATCGAATATTCCCAGCCCGGTCTCGTCCTGTTTAAACAGTCAGTAGCATCAGGCTGTGGGCAGGCGACATCCGCAACCGGACCTTTCTACTGCCCGCGAGATGCAACCGTCTATCTCGACACCGATTTTTTTGAACTTCTCAGGTCTCAATTCGGAGCTCATGCCGGACCATTAGCTCAAGAATATGTGCTGGCTCACGAGGTTGGTCACCATATTCAGAATCAGCTCGGAACCTTCAGCAAATACAACACGCAAGAACAGGGCGAACAAGGAGCCGGCGTCCGCTCAGAACTTCAAGCTGACTGCTATGCGGGGATCTGGATGCATTACGCATCGCAGACAATAGATCCCGAATCCGGCGTTGCATTCATGGAACCTCCCTCTGACGCTGACATTCGGGATGCCTTAGAAGCTGCCCAGGTAATTGGTGACGACCGAATTCAGTCCCAGGCACAGGGGTATATTAGTCCAGATACCTGGACTCACGGCTCATCCGAACAACGCATGTCGTGGTTAAAGACTGGCTTAGAGTACGGTTCTCTAGCTAAGTGCGACACGTTTAGTACCCCACGTGTGTAATACGTTTCGCCCCTCACCATAACCTACGCTAACGTAGGTGTAAGTAGAGACCTGTTTTGGTAGGAGCGTCATGGATCCGTCGATCACACTACAAGCGCGTTCTCACTATGAACGCGGAGTCCCGTACGAGATTGCTATCCCGGATACTTCGCTGTACCGAGTGTTAGAGGAAGCTGCGGACTTCTATCCTGACCGACCCGCCATTAACTACTTCGGAAATACGATATCGTACTCCGAACTCAAGACGCTGGCTGATCAGGCAGCTCAGGTTCTCATTCTTGCCGGCGTACGCCGCGGTGACGCGGTGGCGGTATGCTTGCCGAACTGTCCGCAACACGTGGTTGTTTTCTACGCACTTATGCGTATCGGCGCAATTGCGGCGGAACATAATCCGCTGGCTCCTAAAACGGAAATCGACCAGCAAATCGGTCGGCATGGCGGTACCGTCGCAGTCGTGTGGGAAAAATCGGCGCACAAATTTGATTTCGGTCCAGATCAACAGATTAAGACACTATTTACAGTTGATTTAACAGCGCATATGCCGATGAAACAACGCACGTTGCTGTCTCTTCCTATTCCTCCTGCTAAGAAGATGCGCGAGCAGTTGCGTGAGGATACTCCAGAAGGCACCTACCGCTGGGATCAGAAGGTCCGTTCGGCACAAAGTGTCGACGACACCGTCCCCCACGCTCAACCGGAGGACGTTGCCGCTATCCTCCATACCGGTGGCACCAATGGAGTCCCCAAATCCGTTCCTCTTACCCATATCAATATCGGAGCCAACGCTAACCAAAATCTCGCGTGGGTATACCGTTTACACGAAGGAGCGGAGAATTTCTTCTCGCTTTTGCCGTACTTTCATTCCTTTGGTTTGACTTTCTTCCTCGTCTGCGCGGTTAAACTTGCTTCCTGCCAGATCATTCTTCCTAAATTTGATGTGGATCTATGTTTGGAGGCCCATCAGCGACGACCGGTCACATTCTTTGTGGGAGTTCCCCCCATGTTTGAACGGATTGCTCAAGCCGCGCGAAAAAAGAACATTGATATCACGAGTATCCGATACGCCATTTCGGGAGCCATGCCGTTGTCGCAGGATATCGCCGAAGATTGGGAAGAGATTACCGGAGGCTTCATTATTGAAGGTTACGGTATGACAGAAACAGCTCCCACAATGTGCGGCTCCCCCATGACCCCAGCTCGGCGCCACGGAAGTCTCGGTCTCCCCTTCCCATCAACTGAAATGCGGCTCGGCAAGCTCGATAATCCCGATGAAGAACCCGAGCCGGGACAGGCCGGGGAGATTCTCGTACGCGGCCCGCAGGTATTTTCAGGGTACATCGACGCTCCGGAAGATAATGCGGAGGCTTTCACCTCTGACGGCTACTTCAGGACCGGCGATATCGGCACAGTGGACGATGGCTTCGTCTATCTCGCTGACCGACGAAAAGAACTGATCTTATCCAACGGTTTCAATGTTTATCCCTCGCAGGTGGAGGAAGCTATCCGTTCAATGCCCGGTGTCAAGGACGTTGCCGTGGTAGGGCTCCCTACCGATCACGGTGATGAGGTTACTGCCGCCCTTGTGCTCGAAGAGGGCGCCTCGTCGCTGACTCTCGCGGCGGTACGGCAGTGGGCCGAGAAGTCGCTCTCCCACTATGCTTTGCCGCGCTCACTTGCGATAGTTACAGAGCTTCCACGATCCCAGATTGGTAAAATTATGCGCCGTGCCGTGCGTGAAAGCCTACTAAAAGAACGTGAAGGTCACTAGTTAGGTTACGAAAAACTCGCGCGAGTTGTACCCGGTGCCCCCTATACGTTGAACCCAATCGCGCGCAGTTGTTCGCGACCGTCCTCTGTAATCCGATCAGGTCCCCACGGTGGCATCCATACCCAGTTAATGACGACGTCTGAAGCCAATGAATTCAGCATCATTTTGGCTTGGTTTTCAATGACGTCCGTCAATGGGCAGGCAGCGGAAGTCAGGGTCATATCTAGTGTGACAAAGTCATCTTCGTCAACAGAGATTCCGTAGACAAGCCCCAGGTCGACAATATTAATACCAAGTTCGGGATCGATGACATCTCGGAGGGCTTCCGCTACCTCCTCCGCACTCAAATCACCTTTTGACTCCAGGTCAACACCTGGAGCATCGGGAACAGGTGCCTCGGCAAAACGTTGTTCGACCGGGTCGGGATTAGCCATCGGATTGGTCATTATTTTTCTCCTCCAGTGCAACTCCAGCTTGAGCAAGCGCATCTTTGAGGGCATACCACCCCAGCAAAGCGCATTTGATACGATTCGGAAATTTAGACGTTCCTTCGAGGGCAGCACCATCTTCAATGCGGTCAAGTAGATCCTCTGGTACGCCACGGCCTCGCGAATGCATCATGGTTTCGAAATCGTCATAAAGTTGCGCGATGGTCGACAGGCTTTCACCATCAATAAGTTCCATCATAATAGATAAAGACGCCTGTGAAATCGAACAGCCATCACCTTCCCAGACCACGCGTTGCAGTTCACCATCGGGGGTGAGATTAATCGCCACCGTCACTTCATCTCCACAGGTGGGATTGACCTGGTATGAACTGGCCTGCGCATCCTCGGGAATGCGCCCGCTGCCTGTCCTTTCGCGGGCGTGATCAAGGATAACCTGCTGATACAACATGTCGAGGTCAGACAATTACATACCTCCAAAGAAGCGCCGCACCCGAGTGAGTGCAGAAGCGAACTGATCTACTTCCTCCAGCGTAGTCGTCATAGCGGCCGATGCACGAGTTGAAGACTTCACTCCAAAAAACGTGTGCAGTGGAATTGCGCAGTGGTGACCTACGCGAACCGCCACAGATTCGGAGTCTAGATATTGGCCCACGTCATGCGGATGCACGCCCTGGACTGCAAAAGCGACAACAGCTATGCGATCGTGGTCAATAGTTGGGCCGAGGAGCCTCACGCCATCCATGGAGCTGATACGTTCAACCAGCGCCCGAGTAATCACATGCTCGTGAGCAGCGATCCTATCCATTCCCACTCTTTGTAGGAATCGCAGCGCTTCGGCCCACGCCACTGCCTGAGCAACGGGTTGAGAGCCGGCTTCGAAACGCTGCGGAGCCGGTAGGTAGCGAGCCTCGTCCATAGAGACAGTAGCAATCATGGAGCCACCAGTCAGGAATGGAGGAAGGTCTGCCAATAGATCCGCGCGTCCCCAGAGTGCTCCGATTCCGGTTGGACCAGCCATTTTATGGCTGGAAAATACTGCGAAATCAATATCGAGTTCACCCACGTCAATCGGCATATGTGCAGATGATTGACAGGTGTCCAGTAACACGAGAGCCCCCACTTCTCTCGCCGCCCTGGTTATTTCTGCAACCGGGGAAATAGCGCCCGTGACGTTCGAGGCGTGAGTAAAAGCGACCAGTTTCGTATTCGGGGTTATCACGTCCAGGGTCTCGAGGTCGATGCGACCATCGGGCAGGAGGTCAAGATAGGCAAATTCTGCTCCTGTACGCGCACAAATTTCCTGCCAGGGCAGGAGATTCGCGTGATGCTCCGCGCGAGTGGCGACAATTCGATCACCCGGTCCAATAGCAAATTTGCGCGCGGCTTCTCCCCCAGCTCCCAAGGCAGCATTGAGCATCCCATAAGCCACGAGGTTAATACCTTCAGTAGCATTTTTCGTCCACACGATTTCATCTGGACGAGCATTAACGAAGTGAGCGAGCGCAATGCGCGCATCGTCGAAAGCTTCGGTCGATTCATCTCCGAGCAGGTGAGTTCCTCGATTCACCGCCGCATTCTGGTGAGCGTAAAACTGCGCTTCACAGTCAATAACTACCTGCGGTTTTTGGGAGGTTGCCGATGAATCTAGGTACACGATCGGCCGGCCGCTGCGTCCTTTTCTATGCAGAATCGGGAACTGCTCGCGCAACGCTTCGATTTCAGTGTCAGTAAAGGGCGTGGCCGGCCGAGACGTGTGAGACATGATTCCTCAGTTCTTGAAGTAGCGGTCGTATCCTTCTTCTTCAAGACGGTCCGCCAAGTCGGGGCCGCCCTGCTCAGCAATGCGGCCGTCAACAAATACGTGCACGAAGTCCGGCTTAATGTATCGCAGAATACGAGTGTAGTGGGTAATAAGTAGCACACCGAGGCCAGTATTATCGAGGGCGCGGTTGACACCATCAGAAACAACCCGAAGCGCGTCGACATCGAGACCGGAGTCGGTTTCATCGAGGATGGCCATTGATGGTTTAAGCAGTTCAAGCTGCAAAATCTCTAGTCGTTTCTTCTCACCGCCAGAGAAGCCAACGTTAACATCGCGCTCGGCAAAGGCTGGATCCATGCGGAAATTCTCTGTTGCTTCACGAACTTCCTTAACCCAGCTCCGCAGTTTCGGAGCTTGCCCGTCGATGGCAGTTTTCGCGGTACGCAGGAAGTTAGAGACTGTCACCCCGGTAACCTCAATCGGATACTGCATGGCAAGAAATAAACCGGCCTTGGCTCGCTCGTCGGGGCTCATCTCGAGGATGCTCTCCCCATCAAGGAGCGCTTCGCCCGACTCGATTTCGTATTTAGGATGGCCGGCGAGCGCATAAGCCAGTGTCGATTTACCTGAGCCGTTCGGGCCCATAATCGCGTGAATCTCACCAGAATTCACTGTCAGATTGACTCCCTTGAGGATCTTCTTGGTGCCCTCGGGAGTTTCTACGGTGACGTGTAGGTCCTTGATTTCAAGGGTTGTCATTGACGTGCTCTTTCTTATCTTCTAGTCGAGGTCGACCAAAACGGACTGGTCTTGAATAGTTAACGAATAGGTGCGAACGGGGGTGACGGCCGGAAGTGTGCCCTCCCCCGTCTCAAGGTTGAACTCGGCGCCATGCGCCCAGCACTCAATACATTTGTCACCGACATCGCCTTCCGACAAGGAAACATCACCGTGAGTACAAGCATCGTCAATGGCGTACCAGTCGCCTTCGACGTCACATACGATTGCGATGACGCGCTCCTTGCCGTCGCTATCCGTCATAGTGACGGCCCGAGCGGTGCCGGGGTCGAGGTCAGCGGCGCATGCTACCTGATAGCTCATGCACCGACCTCCGCAGGTAGTTCCATTGCGCCGCCTGATTCAAGCTCGGCTTCAATAGCTTCCATGAGGTGATTTTGCAGCTCTTCGATTCCCAGCTGGTTAATGAGCTCGGCAAAGAATCCGCGCACGACCAGTCGGCGGGCATCAAACTCATTGACTCCGCGCGACATGAGGTAAAACAGCTGCTCGTCGTCAAAGCGACCGGTAGCAGAGGCGTGCCCGGCGCCTTCAATTTCGCCGTTTTCGATTTCCAGGTTCGGAACCGAGTCCGCTTTTGCGCCTTCGGTGAGGACGAGGTTGCGGTTGAGTTCGTAGGTATCCGTACCGTCGGCGTCTTCACCTATGAGGCAATCGCCCACCCACACCGAATGTGCATTCTCGCCTTGTAGAGCTCCCTTGTAAGTGACTCGCGAATAGCAGTTTGGCTCGGTATGGGCAATATATGGCCGGTGCTCGAGATGCTGGTCGGCATCGACGAAATATAGCCCGTTCATTTCAATATGTCCGCGTGGGGCAGCGAATTCAGTGTCCGTGCATTGGCGCACCAGGTCCCCTCCAAGCGTCACAACATAGTGTTTCAGCTCGGTTTCACGGCCGGCACGTATGCGGTGATTGGAGGCGTGGGTAGAATCCTCTTCCCATTCGTGAACTGAAATAACCGTCAAATTTGCGTTGTCGGCGGCATCGATTTCAACGGTTTGGTTCAGTCGCGCGTGTCCGGTGTGGCCGAGCACAACGACGGCCGACGAGGCCGCACCACAACGCACATAGATCCGTTGACTGGTGCATTCAAGTCCATTCCCAACGGTATTGACCCATATCGGGGTCTCCACCACCGTATTACTTGGAATGTCAAGGAAATTGACTTCCTTCGCTTGCGCCCACGACACCACCGAAGTGCGGTCGCCGGGAGCGAGTACCCGTGCCAGTCGATTATCATCCGGGCTGACAATCTCGAATGTTACGCCGGAATGCACCTCAGCCGTTGCTCGCAGATTGTCAGTAGCGTAGTTCGCTTCATCAAAAAGAAAGTCGATCCGTTTGAGCGGCGTGAATCGCCAGTCTTCCTCGCGACCTTTTGGAACCGGAATCGCTGCTGGGTCAAATGCGGTCGGCCGATCAGCTCGCGATGAATGCGTAGCCTGTGTCCCCGCGCCATGTGAATGTGACCTGGACATTGCTTCGGCTGTGGTCATCCCACCGATCCTTCCATCTGCAGTTCAATGAGGCGATTGAGTTCGAGTGCGTATTCCATCGGTAGCTCACGCGCAATGGGTTCCACGAATCCACGCACAATCATCGCCATTGCTTCGTTTTCTTCCAGTCCGCGTGACATGAGGTAGAACAGGGCATCCTCACTCACCTTAGACACGGTGGCTTCGTGTCCCATCTCGACGTCGTCAGTGCGCACATCGACATAGGGATAGGTATCGGTGCGGGAAATCTTGTCGACGAGGAGGGCGTCACACAGCACATTAGATTTGGAGTAGCGGGCCTTACCGTCAATTTCTACGAGACCGCGGTACGATGCACGTCCTCCGTTTCGCGATACTGATTTAGCCACGATTGACGACGATGTGCGCGGCGCCATATGCACCATTTTTGCACCCGTGTCCTGGTGCTGTCCTTCTCCGGCGAAGCCGATCGACAGAGTTTCACCGCGGGCATGCTCGCCCATTAGATAGCACGCTGGGTACTTCATGGTGACAGCTGATCCGATATTGCCGTCAATCCACTCCATCGTGCCACCTTCTTCCACGATGGCACGTTGGGTAACCAGGTTGAGCACGTTATTTGACCAGTTCTGGATGGTCGTGTAGCGCACCCGTGCATCTTTAAGGACGAAGATTTCAACAATAGCTGAGTGCAATGAATTGGTGTCGTAAATCGGGGCCGTGCATCCTTCGACGTAGTGGACGTATGAGCCCTCGTCCGCAATGATGAGTGTGCGTTCAAACTGCCCCATGGCTTCAGTATTGATACGGAAGTAGGCCTGCAGCGGAATGTCGACATGTACACCCGGTGGAACGTAAATAAATGAGCCTCCCGACCAGGCTGCCGTATTGAGAGCTGCGAACTTATTGTCGCCGGCGGGAACCGCTTTTCCAAAGAACCGCTCAAATAGTTCCGGATGTTCCTTTAATCCCGTATCGGTATCGAGGAAAATAACGCCCTGCTCTTCGAGCTCTTCCTGAATCTGTTGGTATACGACTTCCGACTCATACTGTGCTGCTACACCAGCCACCAGACGGTTGCGCTCAGCCTCCGGGATTCCCAACCGATCGTAGGTGTTTTTAATTTCGGCGGGAAGGTCGTCCCACGACTGAGCGACGCGATCTGTTGGACGGACGTAGTATTTAAACTCATCCCAGTCGATATCGTCGAGATTAGGACCCCACTTGGGTACTGGCTTTCGTTCCCAGGCTTTATAACCTTTGAGACGACGCTTAAGCATCCATTCGGGTTCTTCCTTCACCGAAGAAATATAGCGAACGACACTTTCGTCGAGCCCACGATCAACATTGGCGCCATAGAGGTCGGTATCGTGCCAGCCCCACTCATAAGCACCAATCGAGTCGATAATCTCTTCATCGGTTTGCGGTTTTCCCGCATTCCGATCAACAGGTGTTGCTGTGGTCATATGTTCCTTCCTATCGAGCCCGATTAGGCTCGCGTTGAACCCCTGTGCATTCGAGTGCGTTTCGAAAGCGCTGCCACGGGGATATGCGTTGTACACACATGTTCGCCGCCGGCGAGTGTAGCAAGTCTTTGCACATGCACGTCGAGTAGGCGGCCAATGGCTTGGGTTTCTGCCTCACACATCTGCGGAAACTCTTCTGCGATCGAGAGAATTGGGCAGTGTCCTTGACATAGTTGTACGGCGAAGTTTCCTCCGCCGATGTCACGCACGCTGGCCGCGTATCCATCCTGGGTGAGGGCATCTGCCAGAGCGATTGCTCGAGCTCGCGGATCGCGACCCGCAGCTCGGACGATAGGGGCGTACTTGCGTTCAATTTCACGCGAACGCGATGCCGCGAAGGAATCAATAGCTTCGTCTCCGGCGGTTTGTGCGAGATAGCTCATGGCTCGCGATGCTATTTCTGCGTAGGAGTCATGTAACCTCTCGTGGGCCACGTCGGTGGCCACGTAATGTCGAGCCGGACGTCCCCTGCCACGCGGCTCCGTGGGAGTTACTTCGTGTTCAGCGATTTCCCCCGATTCTTCCAACGTGGTGATGTGGCGACGTACAGCTGCGGTAGTCAAACCGAGTATTCGTGCGATAACAGAGGCTGTCACCGGCCCTTTTTCAACGACGAGGTCGAGGACGAGTTCGCGTGTCCCCTGCGGATCCGATGCCATGACTGCGCCCTCCCTTCGTCTGAGTTTCACCTATCAAATACCTGATGAACTGTGGTTTTCACCCGTTATCATCCGGCGTAATGACTAATAGTCAAGTGTACTCCTTTTACGCAACGATCGCTTTGCGTAATGTTCCCCTAGATTATCTCATCATCGAGATATTTCCCACTTGGACTACCGTCGCCGCACTTGAGGGCAAGCCACTGGTGGACGGCTTTCCCAAGGCCGACGACAGCGGTTGTGATGATTCTTACCCGGCAACGTGTTGTTTTAGCATTCTCCGCGACCTACTATACCCCTAGGGGTATTTCGTTAATCCACCCCGATGCCAGCACCGGCAACAATCGAAAAGGAGACAGCTATGTGTTACCCGGTTCCCTGCCCTCGATGCGGGAAGACCACTTGGAACGGTTGCGGCCAGCATGTCGATGCCGTACGTAACTCGGTTCCCGCCAACCAGTGGTGCACCTGCGACGAACGCTAAAACTGCGTTCTGTCCTCACGATTAAACGGCGATCGAAACCAATCTGCCTGCGGATCGCGCAAACTGCGCCATCCGTTAGCACGCGCTGAAGCTGTCGCTAGCACACCAACTACCGCTGATGGATTATGGAGGCGTCCCGCGTGGACAGCGGCCACCGCCTCTTCCAGCGGTACCCACACTCGTTGCATCGCACGTTCCTCATCAGAGCGTTTAAAACGCTCATTCTCGGGAACATCATGCACATCGCGCGCTAAGAAAATTCGCAATCCTTCTGTGGATGCTCCCGGTGTCGTGAAATAATCTACGAGCGTGTGCCACGTGTCCGCTCGTAAATCCGCTTCCTCCCACAACTCACGTTTAGCTGCCTCTAGGGGATCTTCCCCTTCCACATCGAGTAGCCCGGCGGGCACCTCCCACAGCGTCGCTTGTACGGGATGACGATACTGGTCGACGAAGGCGACTTCGGGGACCCCCTCTCTCTCCCGGTATGCTACGACGGCAACCGCGCCCGTATGCGCTAAGAACTGGCGGGCAACAGCTGGCTCACCTTCGACTACCACGACGTAGTCCTCATCTAGGTCAAATACTGGCCCAGTCCACAGTCGTTTATGCGATGTCACCGGATATTGTGAACGCTGGTCTTGAATCATTTGTCTTCTCCTCTATCATGATTGGCCAAAAACCGGGGCTGGGCCGACGTCAGCGCCCCCAAAACTATTCGGCGGCCAAAATACCCGATTGCGACCACTAAAATAACCATGCCTGCGGTACCGCTTAGCGCAGTGACAGCCAGGGGGTGAAGATTCAAACGCACGAGCATACTGGTGGAAATGAATCCCGCTGTCGCCGTTACGACTAACAATGGTAATGCGCGTAAGACGGTAGGGACTAGCCGATCGATGGCGTGGGCGCCGACCCGATAGTAAATGGAAACCAAAACAGCAACAGCTCCCACACTCATTCCGACTGCGTGTGCGGCCGCCAGGCCACGAAGAGTAGCTATGCCATCGCCTCCGGTGCTCGCGAGGGCGGGAACAAGGATAGCGGCAGTCACCGTTACCGTTAGCCAAGCACCTAGCGCAATCCGCCAGGCGACCTTGGATTGAGCAACTGAATAGAACACACGTTGACCGTAAAACAGGAGAGAGTAGCCAACAAGTGCCGGAGCCATGACCGTTAATGCACTGGACATGCCGGGTACCGGCGTCAAGATGGAGAAAAACTGTTCGGCAACAGGCGCCATGGTGATGAGAAGAGCCACCCCGACAAGAGACGCCATGGTGACGCGGATAGTCGCCCAGGAACATGTCGCGCAAAAGCGATTATCACACCCATTTTCTCCCTGTTCAGACAGTGTGGGAAAAGCGGCCGTGGCGAGCGGGTAGGCAAGTATCGCATATGGAAGCCAGTAGACAGCTTGCACGTATTGGAAAATAGCGACTGTGCCACCTTCTCCGTAGACTCTCATCAACCACAGGCCGGCGATAACCGCTATCTGCTGAGCAAGTAATGCTCCCAGGCCAGCCATACCGAGAGAAATAGCTTTACGTCTTTCCGGCGCGGTGAGTTTCAATGTGGGCCGCAAGCGAATTCCGTAGCGGTAAACCGGAATCAACAGGGGAAGTGACAAGGCAGCAACTCCCGCTGTAGTCCCCCACCCGAGCACGAGCACAGCAGTCCGCGGCGGAATTCCATCCTTCACCGGATTCAAAATCCCGTAACCGGCGAACGTAGCAATGACGACAAGTGACGCAAACAGTGGTGCTAGAGCAGGTAGGAGAAATTTTTTACGCGCTTGAAGTACCCCAGTCAGCACAATTGATACGCCGTACAGCGGGATCTGCCATGCGAATATACGTAAGAATGTGGTGATGAGAGCGTACTGCGAAGCTACATTGGTATCGGTAGGGACTGGAAGTACGTGGGCTATAGTTTCTGCTCCCAAAAATACAATGAGAGCCACGGCGGTAAGAATTAGCGTCACCCAGGTGAATAACGCTGAGGCTATCCGGTTGGCGGTCTCTTGACGTCCTCGGGTGAGATGACCGGCAAGTAGAGGCACTGTCAGTCCCGCCAGTGCGCCTCCCACAGTGATTTCGAAAATAATATTCGGAATCTGATTTGCTGAAGCGTATGCGCCGGCAGTAGGCCCCGATCCCACGAAGGCAGATTGAGCCAACCAGCGTATAAAACCGACTAGGCGGGAAGCCAGCGTCGCCAGTGCAATAGTTCCAACCGCACCGGTTGCTACCTGCTTAACCCGAATGATTAACCGGTGGCCTCGCTGTGGTGACTGCACAGTTGCGGTCACTCCCGTCCGTCGCGCTGAGTTCCGAGTCTATCGAGAGCGCGTAAAAGTGGTTGCTGATCGATAATGGTACTGAAAGATACTTTTTCCGCAGCTCCGATGAGCCCCACGGTTAGTAGTGCCATAACTGCCCGGAAGGCACGCGAGTCCGGATGCGTGGCCAGCATACCGACATAGAGACCAAGTGGATTTGCCCCCATGTCACCAAGCATTGTGCGTGCGGAAAGATCAGTGGGCGCGCTGCCGCTAATACTGCCCATGACTGCACCGTAGGCGCGGGGATTAGACTGCACCAGGTTAGCAACCGATGCACACATAGCTGACATTTTAAGAGCCCGCCCAGGCCGTAGGTCGAATAGGTTAGCGATATTGGCGGATCCGGCAATGATCACGGAATCAAGCATGAAATCACTGATTGTGCGATTACGCACGCGACGGGTACGAGCAGCGTAAAGTGCACTTGCCGAACCGATGGCCAATACTTTCAACACTCCCGTGCTGACGTGACCGCTTTGTAGTGCCTTCCAGTGGCCGCGCAATCCTTTGGCAGGGGCGGGACCGTCATGGCGTCCAGCGTCGAAGTCGTCGGCCGCTCCGACCACGGCAGCTGACCCTACTGCTACTGCCGCCGCCAAATCTCCGCGTGCGAGTGAGCATCCGGTGAGGGCGGTGGCGATAGCAAATCCCTCAGCTAGGGATATGGAATCACCGCGATAGTTCTTACGCGCTAAGGAGTCTGCTGTCGATAGCAGACGGGTCAAACCGTATGTAATTGCAGCAGAGGACATTCCCGCCGCTAATGCGGGGGCCCAACGCGGCGCCGTCATTGTGGTCCTTTCGTTATGGGAGAGTAGGGAGATGTTCTTGTGCCGATGAGGCATATCCGAAAGCGCGACTCTTTGCCTCGGCGGTCGGTAGGGCAAGAACGGTAGCCGAATTTGCCATGGCTGTTCCCGCTGAGTCAACGGTGGTCACTTCCACGGCATCGGATCGGATAAGTGAGACGAGACCATTTTCTGCACTAGCATCCCCCACTACCACAGCTGAATGCGGAGCCAATGCCATCACTGCTGCCAGCTGGGTAATCATCTGCGTATCGACCTCATCGGTGCCTTCGGTCGGTTCAGGTGCTGGTTCGACTTCTTCGTCATCAGTTAAATCTGTGGCGGTGGGGCCTCCGATGATGACGATCGTATCTGATACAGCGGGATCTGTATCAAAGGATACGAGGGCATTATCTGAGTCGGTGAACATCTCACGCAAGAATGAACTGCTCTCTGAATCAGTGGTAATGACCTCGAGAAGGCCGTGCGCCAAAATAGCCTCCGGCGCCGTCTCCGTGGTTTGTTGATTGGTCAGATTGTCAGCAATAGGACCCGATAGCGATCGCCTAAACTGCATCAAATCCATGCTGTACCACTTGGGATCAACGGTGACTCGTTGATTGACGGTAGCCCCCGCCAGCTCCAGGTATTGACGGATGGCATCAATGTCTTCGCCGCGGGTTTCATCGAAGGTGATGAGAGCAACCGAGTGATTTTCCAAAGTTCCGGGAAGAAGTTGCTCAGTAATATCGTGAATCCAATCGTTGCGCTTAGTAATTTCTTCACGTGAAGCTTCAACTTCTTCAGTCTTCTTAGTCTGTAGCTCGCGCAACTGCTCAACCTGGTTCGTCAACCCGGAAGCAATAGGGGTTTGTAGCGGACCGGCTCCCAGCACCACTCCGAGCGCCAGAGCAATGAACACGGAGATCAGGGAAACAAGGTGATAGCGAAAGTCAACCATTGTGCCTCCTTAAGTAGTGGGGACGCCGGGCGCTAATCCAAGCCAGCCGCGGACGATATCGACGATATCCCAGAAATGAACGAGAATAATAGAAAAGAACGCTTGCCCAGCAGGTGTCACCGCGAGCGCCAGAATAATTGCAAGCAAGCCCGCGGCTGAGAGCATGAAGAGTTGCCAAGAGGAGATACGAGTACGGTAGATTCGTGAAACGCCTTTGGCGTCTACCAGTTTGGGTCCGACGACAAGGCGGGTAAAAAAGGTTGATGCCATTCCAGCTCGACCTTTATCGAGGAATTCAGTCAGTGTCGTATGCGTCCCGAGCGTAACTATCAATGACGCTCCTTTTGCATCCGCAAGAAGCATGGCGGCGTCCTCAGAGGTTCCCGTCGCAGGAAAAATCACATGTTCCACACCGATGTTTTCCACGCGATCAAGTCCCGGTGCTCTGCCATCTCGATAGGCGTGAACAACAATTTCCGCCCCGCATGTTAGAGCTTTATCGGAAACGGAATCCATATCTCCAATAATCATGGCGGGTGTGAATCCAGCTTCTAAAATAGCGTCAGCTCCGCCATCTACTCCCACGAGTACCGGTCGATAGTCGCGGATATACGTTTTGAGTAGATTGAGATCTTCCTTGTAATGGTAGCCGCGCACGACAACCAGCACATGGTGGTCGTTAAACTCTGTTTTAACCTCGGGGATTCCCACTGAGTTGAGGAGGAGATCTCGTTCTCGCGACAGGTATTCCATCGTATTGGCTGCGAAAGCCTCAATTTGCGCCGACATTCCCTCACGGGCATCATTCATCGCCTGTTCGTTGGTTTCAAGCGTCTGCACCTGACCTTGCGCGATGAGTTTATCGCCAGCATAAACGCTATCTCCATCCAGACGAACTCTGTCGCCTTCTTGGAGCGTCATAATATCGGGGCCGAGGTCATCAATCAGCGGAATACCAGCATCGAGGAGAATGCGTGGGCCCAGATTCGGATAGCGTCCCGTTGTTGATTTAGCGGCATTGAGCACCGCTGCGGGACGACAAGACACCAGGGATTCAGCTGCCACTCGGTCGATATCGGCGTGGTCAATGACCGCTATCTCACCAGTTTCGAGACGGCGCGCCAGTTTCTTCGTGCGTTCATCAACTCGGACCCGACCATCCTCTTGCTCGGGTCTGACTTTTTTTCGCAGTTTCCAGGGACGTTTCACATCTTTGATTGTGCCACTTTTACGTCGTTGAGGAGCTCAGCGGCGTGGGCGCGTGCCGTACTTGAGCTATCGGATCCTGATAACATGCGTGCCAGCTCGACAATGCGTTCGTCTGAGTCCAGTTCTTTCACCGTCGTAGTTGTCCCATTTTTGGTAATCAGCAGGTGTGTAGTAGCCCAAGCAGCCACCTGCGGTAGATGAGTGACAACCAGTACTTGGCGTGTCTGAGCTAATCTGGCCAGCCGCTCCCCCACCGAACGAGCGGCGCGACCTCCCACGCCCGCATCGATTTCATCGAAAATATACGCATGCTGATGCTTCTGATGCGGCGTATGTTCAGCCAGAACTACTTCAATGGCGAGCATGAGTCGCGAAAGCTCGCCGCCAGATGCCCCGTGTCCCAGTGGTACGGGGGGTGCATCCGGATGAGGTTGGAGTTCCATGGTGATGTCGTCAAGACCATCGGGAGCCGGTTTAGGCTTTGGCGTAACACTGACGATTAATCGAGCGCCTTTCATCGATAGTCCAGTCAATTCAGTTTCAACGCGTTTGGCTAGACTACGCGCGGCAGCTTGACGTGATTGCGAAATAGCTCGTCCAGTTGCAAGAATCTCCCGCTGCGCAACGGTTAGGGTGTCATTCAGTTGAGCCAGTTCGTCATCTTTATTCTCCCATTGCGCAACGCGCTTGGCCGCCGCAGTAGCCCACTCATGCAAACCCGCAATATCTGCGGCCCGGCCGCGCAAAAGGGTGGTGATTTGGCGGCGTCGACTGTGGATATCGTCGAGCCGCTGCGGATCAGCTTTCAGATTTTCAAGATAGCGAGCAATATCATCGCGTAAAGCATCCGCGTCTGCAGCCAGACTCATCACTCGACTAGCCAACTGGTTGAGAGTGGAGTCTAAGTTTTCGGCTCGCTCCACATGCGCACTGGCTTGGCCGAGCGCATCAGCTGCTCCAATTCCTTCAGGCCCACCTCCCGCAAGCAACCTGTAGGCTGCGACCAGGGCCTCGCGGAGTGTCTCAGCGTGAGTGATTCGTTCGGCTTCTAGCCGTAGTTCCTCTTCTTCACCATCACGCAAATCCAGGGCATCAATGGTATCGAGTATGGGTTTAATCTCCTCGATTTCGGTTTCGGCCTGCGCTAAGGATGCTTCAAAAGCGTCGCGTTCTCTTTTCGCCCGTACCGCAGCCTTCCATGCTCGGTTGTAGCGGTCCAGCAGTTCAGCGTGGTCCGGACCCGCAAATTCATCGATGAGGGCGCGCTGGTGAACACTTGACCGCAGATTCAACTGGTCTGCCTGGCCGTGCACAACTGCGACATGAGGAGCCAGTTCTTGAAGTGTAGCTAGCGGAGTTGGTCGCCGCCCGAGATAGGCGCGAGAGCGATGCGGATTTAAACGTCGAGTAATGATGATTTCCGGTTCCTCGACTCCTTCGATAGCGAGTTCGGCAACAGCTTGAGAACTGAGTGAAAAGACACCGTCAACGATAGCTTCATCTGCCTGTGCCCGGATTTTCGTAGAATCTGCGCGTCGTCCAAGGAGTAATTCGATGGAGGTGAGCAACACTGTTTTTCCGGCACCGGTTTCTCCTGTGATTACGGTCAGGCCGGGTCCAAGTTCGAGGTGGGCTTCTTCAATGACTCCCAGATCACGGATATGCAGTTCATCGATCACTGTGACTCTCCTGCCACACCGCCATTCGTATATCGCCAGCCGCTGACGGGTAGATCAAATTTTGCCACCAACCGGGTCGAAAATGGAGTGTCAGAAAGACGCGCAAACATGAGTGGCGTGTCCGAGGCGCGGCATACGATGCGGGTTCCGGAGGGGGCATTAATACACCGTATGCCATCGCACCAGACTTCGAGGTCGGCCCACTGATTTTCCGCAACCGTCACTTCCAGCTCAGAGGTGGGGCTAACCACAAGCGGTCGAGTAAAGAGTCCATGGGCTGCCAACGGCACCATGAGTACGGCTTCGGTATCGGGCCATACCACCGGGCCACCAGCTGAAAAACTGTAGGCTGTGGAACCAGTCGGCGTGGACAAAATAATGCCATCTGCCCCGTATGTTGAAACTCCTTGTCCGTCCACTCCAACGCCGAGATTAGCCGGATGCGCCAAATCTGTGCGCATAATGGCCGCTTCGTTAAACGCCCAGTCGTGCTGTACACCTCTGCCTGGAACATGAATGTCTACCTCGAGCGTCATCCGTTTTTCCACGGTATAGTCGCGAGATGCGACTCGTCGAATAAGCGATTCGACGGAATCAATTTCGGCTTCGGCAAGGAACCCCATATGCCCTATATTGAGTCCCAGTAGCGGCACGCCGAGTTCGCGCGCAAATTGAGCAGCCCACAAGATTGTTCCATCGCCACCGAAAACGAGCACGAGTTCTGCCTCTTCATCGGCTCGTTCGTCGATTACGCGGATACCGTATGACTCCAGACCAGCGCGCACATGATTGGCGGTATCACGCGCGGTTTCGCGAGTGGCGTTGACAATCGACATCACTGTGCGGGTCACGGTGTGGTCCTCTCTGCGGCTGGTCCGTTATATATAGCTTCCCACACAACGTCTGCTTGATCAGCTTCTGCGATGGCATGCGAATGATTGGTCCGCAATGCAACGAAATACTCGACATTTCCAGCCGGGCCCGGCAATGGACTAGCGGCCACCGCATAGGGCGCAAGATTGAGCCTTCTGGCACAGTCCAAAACAGCTGTGACTGCTTCATGATGATGATTGACATCGCGCACAACGCCGCCGCTTCCAAGTTTGTCGCGCCCAATCTCGAATTGGGGTTTAACCATGAGCAGAAAGTCAGCGTCAGCACGCGCACATTTCGCCAGGGTCGGAAGAACAAGTGTAAGCGAGATAAATGATAGGTCCGATACGACCACTGCCGGGGCGGGAGCAATATCGTCGGGTTGCAGGTAACGCACATTCGTGCGATCCAGCACGGTGACTCGAGGGTCGGTTTGGAGCCGCCACGCGAGTTGGCCGTACCCTACATCGACAGCGATCACGCTATCGGCACCGCGACGCAGCAGTACGTCGGTAAAACCACCGGTAGACGCACCGGCATCTAGACACCGTCGACCGCGGATAGTTGGAGCTAAGTCACCAAGAATGTCGAGGGCGCCAGCCAACTTATATCCTCCGCGGGAGGCGTATCGTTCCGCTTCTGCCTGGTCGATAATAATGGCTTGTGCCGGATCCACTTGCCGGGCTGGTTTATTAACGACAATGCCGTCAAGCTTAACTGATCCGGCTTCAATCATTTCCTGCGCACGCGTACGAGAGGGCGCTAGCCCTCGACGAACCAGTTCAGAATCAATTCTGCGAAGTTTTGCCACCGCCGGCACCTGATTCAACCTGTGCTGATAGTTCAGCCTCTGCGCGACGCAACGCATCGAGGCGAGTGGGAAGATCCGAGGAGGCTATGCCTTCCCAGTATGCCTCCCACTCGCGAGTTGCTAGGGTACTTTCGTTATTCGTCGTCATCATCCGCTGGCTGGTCATCGGTGGCCGGTTCCTCTTCGTTAGTTTCAGCCTCGCGCTGTTCAGGATCCTCCATATGCGCAGTTTCTTCCATCAGAGCTTCGAGTTCTTCTTCACCGGGTAAGAACTCGGGAATCTCATCGACATTGATGTCTGCGAGATCGGCCTCGGAGATATCTGATTCTTTCGCATCGGCGGCGAGATCGGCCCGAGCTTGGGCTTCGGCATCGCTTTCACTCGAGTCATCTGGTGTCGATGTTTCTTCCGAGTCCTGTGACTGTGGCACATCTGGCGCAGAGACAATTCCGGCCGGGTCGTCGTTGTCGACAACCGTGATGGTGGGACATTTTACTTTAGGTGATTCCGTCGCGTGATCCCACGCCGCTGCAATGAGGGCGCGGTAGGAATCGAGTGTGACCGTCACGTCATCTTCTAGCGCAACGCCGTCGAGAGTGAGCAGTCCATTTTCCACCTTGGCAACTTGGCTGAGTCCACAGGTCCACGTGCCATCCTGATGGTGTTGGGGCCGCGGATGCGGCTCATTCAATCCCCTCATATCGAGATGCACAAACTGCGGTCGCAAACCACGATCGGAAAGAATTACAGCTTTGGCATCGTGAACACCTGTTAGCACGTGCATGGAGGGGACTGACGCTGACAGTGCTCCAGCAATGTCGGTTTCCAGCCGGTCGCCTATCGCTACTGCGCGGTCTCCTCCGACAAGTTGGATGCCGCGTTGGAAAATTCCCGGCAGGGGTTTGCCGGCCGCTAACGGTTTCTTACTCGTCGCATAACGAACGGCACGAACAAGGGCGCCATTTCCGAGAGCGAATCCGCGTTCAACTGGTAACGACGCATCTAGGTTGGTGGCAAAGAAGCGTGCGCCTGCATTGATAGCAAGAGCCCCCTCCGACAACATCTCCCAATCAACGCTACGATCGAAGCCTTGAACAACCGCGTCCGGCTTGTCGTCGGCACTGTGTACGAGTATGAATCCCGCGCTTTCAACGGCTTTTCTGAGTCCGTCTCCTCCGATGACGAAGACCTTAGCGCCTTCATCGAGTTCGTCTTGCATCAGACCCATGGCATCCATCCCGGATGTCATAATTTCATTCGGTTCAGCGGGGAAGCCGAGCTCCGTGAGCTGTGCCGCTATCGCTTCTGGCGTTCGGGAAGAATTATTCGTCACGAAGACGTGTTTCATCCCGGTTTCAACGGCTGTCGATACTTCGGGGGCAGCGTGATCAATGGGATCTTTACCCATGTAGCACACCCCGTCCAAATCAAGTACGAGGGTGTCGTAGCGCGCACTCAGGGCCTCCACACTGCCTTTGAGGTCGCTTCGCCGATCCGTTACATCCGATTCAGCGAGCATACGGATATCAAGGATGTCATTATCTTCGGCTGCCGCGGGCATCATTGCTTCAACTTGATCCGCTTCTTCCGATCGTTCTAGAGCGCGTAACTGATCGGCTTTGGCCAACATCAGGCGGCGGACTAGTTGAGAGTCGGCATCATCACCCATTTTTGTTAACGCATCGTCGAGAAGGATAAGCGCAGTCTCGTGTTCTTTGAGGTCGGCGCGGGCTCCGGCTGAAACCAGAACCAACTCGACCTGTTCGTCAAGGTCAAGCGTACTCATATCAGTATCGGCCACAATTTCGAGCGCTTTTTCCGGTTTGCCGAGTCCGCGCTCACAGTCAGCTTCAACTGCACGCAACGAGAAATCATCGCGCATGCGTCGCACTGCTCGCACTTCACGTAACGCTTCGGCGTAACGGTCGGTCGCATACGCAGTTAGAGCTGCCGCTTCACGTACGAGGTCAACTCGTCCGGCACGTTTGACTGCTACTTGCGCATAGGAATAAGCCAGCTCAGGGTCGAGGTCTATGAGCTGCCCCGCCATAACGAGGAGTTTGGCGACGGCTTCTTGGTTTTTCTCACCGAGGGTGGCTAAAGCTTGGTAGGCTTCAGCGTCAAGTTCGGTAGCTTCGAGTCCTTCGGGGATAACGAGGCCATCAATGGTGTTGGTGGGCTCATCGAATTCGCGATCAAACTGCTCATAAGCTGCGAATTCCTCAGGTTGGGAAGTCTCATCTGCACGTTTGTCCCGGTCAAAGCTACGCCCCCCGCGATCATCACGGTCAAACTGACGGCCACCTCTAC
>JAUNVE010000012.1 GCA_030537795.1 Actinomycetaceae bacterium | reverse complement strand
ACATTTAATACGGACTATGTCCTCGTTAAGCGGCAAGACCTTGAACGCGCCATCGTGCTACTCGAAGACCAGGGTTATGTTTTTGTAGATTCTCGTTAGCGGCACCGGCATGTCCGCAAAACGCTGGCGCCTTAACCAGTCTATGTTCCGCAAAGTTCACGGATGCGCGGCAAAGTCCACACCGGATAGAGGCCACAGTTGCTTCAGGTCGCCTCTTTACACGGAGCGCAGAAATATGCGGTGTACGCAGTCAATGCTTTTTGTCCTCTAATACACCGTGAGGCCACGGGCGCGGAAGATGTTGCGAGCAGCTTCGACCTCATCTTTGTCAGGTGTGGGGGTTTCGCTGAGTTGGTAGGGCATATTGAGTTCTTTCCACTTATCTTCGCCCATCTTGTGAAATGGCAATACTTCGACGCGTTCAACCGTTGATTTCCACTTGGCAACAATATCCGCGGCTGATGCAATGTTGGCGGGATGATCAGTGAGGCCGGGGACGAGCACAAAACGGATCCATTTCTTCACACCGGCAGCATGAAGCCGATCACCGAACTGTATGGTCGGCTCTAATGCTCGCCCAGTCACCCGCTGATAAGTGAGCGGATCACCGCTTTTGATATCAAGGAGAACGAGGTCTACGAACTCTAAATCATCATCCGCTAGGGCGGAGCCTAAGAACCCAGCCGTGTCTATTGCCGTATGGATGCCGCGGCGATGTACGGCCCGGAGGAGATTTCTAATAAATGCCGGTTGCATGAGCGGTTCTCCGCCACTAATCGTCAAACCACCATCGGTAGCTTTGAATACCGCCTGATAGCGCAAGACTTGGTTTATGGCATCCGATAGCAAAATCGGGTGTCCATCGCGCATACGCAAAGTATCCGGATTATGACAGTACAGGCAACGCAGAGGACATCCGGCAAGGAAAAACGTCAACCGTGTACCCGGTCCGTCAACGGCAGTTACCAGTTCCCAGGAATGAAGCGACGCGAGCTGACCTTCACGGACAGCAGCAATATGATCATGCCGACTCATGAGCGGGGCACCGGGCATCCCCGCCAGTCCGGTTCCGCGCATACGAGGCACCGCGTCTTCCAGAGGCTCTGGGCGATACTCACCCGTGGTGCCATCACCGGGGGCGAAGGAGGTTGCCTCCGCGCCGATTCGCGGGGCAGTACCGGTAGCAGTATTCGAAAGCTCGGCTTCACCCGGCACGCTAATAGTGTGCGAGGGCGTATCCGGAAAAGTCCGAGTACGCCCCCGCTCAGAGATATCAGTCATCGATAATGATTAGACACCCTGGTGGAAGGTGCGTGAAATGACGTCGAGTTGCTGCTCGCGCGTTAAGCGCACAAAGTTCACGGCGTAACCTGATACGCGCACCGTCAGCTGCGGATATTTCTCCGGGTTTTCCATCGCATCTTCGAGAGTGTCGCGATTGAGGACGTTAATATTGGCGTGATAAAGCCCTTGGATTCCGCCCGTGCAGTCGCGGGCTGCCTTCATTGAAGCCAGCCGCTCATCAAAAGTCTTGGTGGACATAGTGTTTTCCTTTCACACATTCGAGCGAGGTGGTGGATAGTGTCTGATTTAGTCGGTGGCGGCGCTAGCCTTTTTTGATGAATCCGGCATCCATAATGCCGACCAGGTTAGTGATCTGTTCATCCAAAGTGCGTCCCAATGAAGAGGGGACAATCGTATTCGTCAGCGAAATGCCATCCAGGGCATCGTTGTAGTCAAGCTTGCCGACAGACAGCATCGAGGCAAGCATGCCGTGAGTGTCCATCCCGTTTTCTGGGTTTGCGCCGGGCGCAAAGGGAGTGCCAGCTTTGTGACCGGAGGGGAAGGAACCGGTGGCTTTACCGTAGACCACATTGGAGGTGATGGTCAGCACTGACTGCGTCGGAATCGCATCACGGTACATGGGGATTTCCTTGATCTTAGCCATAATCGTATGCACGATGGTGGCGGCGATATCGTCGGCACGGTCATCGTCGTTACCGTAGATGGGGAAATCGCCCTCCGTCACGTAGTCGATTATGAGGCCGGTTTCGTCACGCACGGGGGTAACTTTCGCGTACTTAATGGCTGACAGTGAATCCGCCACAATCGACAGTCCGGCAATACCGCAACCCATGGTGCGAATTATTTCCGAGTCGTGAAGAGCCATCTCCATCGCCTCGTAGGCGTAGCGATCGTGGCAGTAGTGGATAATATTGAGGGCTTCAACATAGGTGCCGATTACCCAGTCAAGCATCCTCTCGTATTTCTCCCACACGTCGTCAAAGTCAAGTGGGCCATCGCCTTCAACGGCCTGATAGCCTTCCACAATCTGTTTTCCTGAAACTTCATCGCGGCCGCCGTTAATGGCATAGAGCAGAGCCTTCGCGGCATTCACGCGCGCTCCAAAGAACTGCATCTGTTTACCGATTTTCATAGGAGACACGCAGCAAGCAATGGCGGCGTCGTCGCCCCACTGTTCACGGATTTGATGGTCGGATTCATACTGGATAGAAGATGTTTCAATTGACACCTTGGCGCAAAAATCCTTGTACCCATCCGGTAGCTCATGCGACCAGAAAACCGTGATATTTGGTTCCGGCGCCGGCCCCAAATTCACCAGTGTTTGCAGAAGCCGGAAGGATGTTTTAGTGACCAGCGTGCGCCCGTCATCTCCAAAACCGCCATCCGACCAGGTTGCCCAGTACGGGTCGCCGGAGAAAATGGCGTCGTACCCGATGGTGCGCAAGAATCGCACAATGCGAAGTTTGATCACCAGGGCGTCGATAATTTCTTGCGCGCCTGCTTCGGTAAGTATTCCGCGTTGAAAATCGCGTTCAAAATAAAT
The DNA here is from genome assembly GCA_030537795.1 of Actinomycetaceae bacterium. Classification (GTDB taxonomy): domain Bacteria; phylum Actinomycetota; class Actinomycetes; order Actinomycetales; family Actinomycetaceae; genus Gleimia. The sequence continues at coordinate 48,589 of JAUNVE010000012.1, read as the reverse complement.
GTCAAAGAAACCCGACAGGCGTCCAAACGACATAGCGGCACCGTCTTGCGACTTCACGGAAGCGAGGTACCCGAAGTACGTCCATTGCACAGCTTCTTGCGCCGTGGTGGCGGGGCCGGAGATGTCGAATCCGTAAAACGACGCCATTGTTTTGAGCTTCTTCAGCGCCTTAATCTGCTCCGCATGTTCTTCGCGGTAGCGCGCCCAGTGTTCGCTAAATGGCTGGTCGGCGACCTTATCTTTATCCTTCTGTTTTTCTTCGATCAGCTTATCTACGCCGTAAAGTGCCACGCGACGGTAATCCCCGATAATGCGTCCGCGTCCGTAAGCGTCCGGAAGTCCGGTAATGATATGAGAGGTACGGGCGGCGCGAATCCGCGGAGTATAAATATCGAATACCGCGTCATTATGGGTTTTGCGGTAGCGGGTGAAAATTTCCTTCACGTCGGGGTCTGGTTCTTTATCTGCCTCTCGAATGGCAGTTTCCACCATGCGCCAGCCCCCGTTGGGCATCATGGCTCGCTTAAGCGGAACATCTGTTTGCAGACCGACGATAACGTCATCGTCTTCGCTAATATAGCCGGCCGGGAAGGCATCAATATCGGCTGGAGTTTTGGTATCAACGTCGTATACGCGCTGTTTTCGCTCCACCGCGAGGTACTTGCTGTCAAGAGTTTCCCACAGGCGTAAAGTTTTTTCCGTGGGGCCCGCGAGGAATTCCGCACCCCCCTCGTAGGGCGTGTAGTTCAACTGAATGAAATTGCGGACATCAATGGTGTCGGTCCATTGGCCAGTGGTGAAACCTTCCCACGCATTCTGGATTGCAGTTGCGGTACTGGGAGATTCAGTGGGCACGCTTGTTACTCCTATTGTCGGGGTTTGTATCGTGGTCGAAGGAAGGGATCTGTGGAAAGGTAGCTTGGTTAAAGCTCGCACATCCAGCGCACCGGGCATCGACCACATCTAGTTTAGGCAGACCTAAATTTAAAAGCGACACCAGCAGTACCGCAGCGTTATGAACAAACCCATTTGGGGTAGTTAAGAGTTCGGTGCTGTATGGCAGAAGGGCCTAAAGGCCTAGGGAATACTGTGCCCGCCGCCACGATGAGCAAGCTGAGAGTACGCGCTGGTCGAGGTTTCGGTGCAAGAGGCGGCAACTGACGTACAGAACTTGAAACACAGACCGAAGGTCCCAATACTAGAAATAGTTCAGACACAACGTCCGTGCGGGAGCGCGGATGGGCTCCCGCCGATGAAGGTTAAGGAGTCAACATGACAACACATTCAGCATCCATCACCCTCCCGCAAACTTCGGCTGTCGCAACCCGTTGGGCAACGATCTTCACCCTCTTTATTGCCGCGCTGGCTTTCATGGCGGTGGGCGTATCTCACGGGTGGAGCTTTGCGATCTCCGGTGGCGCTATTGTCGCTGGTGTAGTCGCTGTCAACGCTATTGTTCTCGCGGTGCGCGAAGCGCTCCACATGACAGATAACTAAAATCTCACGGATAACTACGCTGAGCGCGACGTAAAATCGACGCAACTCAGCTTAGTTGAGGCCGTCCCCTGATGAGACGAAAAAGGGGGAGCGGCCTCTTTTGCTATTCGCATACATACCGGCGGATAAAAGATTCCACCGATTCCTTGAACTATTACGAATGATCTGCCGGAAGTCGCCACTGAACAGCGCGATAGATAGCTACCAATTGCCGCCCATGAGATGATGAAACCAGGATGCAGCATCAATCGAGAGGGCATCATGGCACTGCGAAATATGAATCCCTGGGATATGGCCGCACCGCTATACAGGTTGATGCTCACCATCGAATACCCGGGTTATCGGCGGCTCTATCGCCTCATACGCGCATATTTATCGCCCTGCACCAAAGCTCTTGAACTGGGATGCGGGCCTGGAAATATCACCGTTAAGGTGGCCGATGCTTGCCGCTACGTTACCGCCACCGATTACGCGGCCGGAATGATCGCGCAAGCGCAGGCCCATCACGCCCACAGCAACGTCGAATACCGTCAGGCAGATGCCACTGCCTTGCCGTTTACGGAGGATAGTTTCGATGTCGCCTACACCGTCAATATGCTGCATGTGGTGTCCAATCCGCGGGCGGTGCTCGCGGAAACGGCCCGGGTTCTCACCCCCGACGGGCGACTGATTGCAGCTACTTTCACGCGAGATGGCTCGGTGAGGGCGGGCCTTGCCGCTCGGCTGGCTCGGCTTATCGGCCACGGCCAATTTTTTGCTTGGAATGACCAGACGTACCGAGACTTCTTTGCGGATTGCGGGTGGACCGTACGACGACATACGACGGTGCGAAGCCTCTTCCAAATTAGCGTCGTTATTGCCACCCCGCCGCTTGACTAGTGTCAACCGTGGCCACCGTCGGGCAGTTGCAACTGCGCTCGCGTGTGAGGCACAGGCCCGACCCGCTAAGGTGGATTCGTGAGTAAGAAAAACCGATCGTGGCCTGAACCTTCCGCGCCGCTGGCGCGTCCAGTAACCGATAACCACACCCACCTGCCGGTAGGCGAGTGGGAAATCCCGCGCGCGCAAGGAGTCAAACTCAGTCTGGAAGAGCAACTGCGTCGAGCCTGGGAGGTGGGAATAGAACGCATCATCACCGTTGGATGCGAGATACCAGACTTTGATCCAACGCTTGAAATTGCGCGCCGATTTTCTCAGGGCCTACCCGATCAACAGGATCAGGTGCCGCCTGCTCACTTTCAGCGATTTCCTAGAGTGCGTGCAGCGCTCGCCCTCCATCCAAATGAAGCCCCACTGCATGCGGGTATTGCCGCCCCGTCTCCCGATGGTCTGCAACCGCGTATTGAGGAACACCATTGCGATCTAGATTCGGCGTTAGCAGAAGTTGAAAAGCGACTCGATAATCCGGCGGTAGTGGCGGTGGGGGAAACTGGAGTCGATCGTTTCCGCACCGCTGACGCCGGTATCGACGCGCAGAAGCGGTCCTTCGCTGCACACCTGGAATTAGCGTTTGGGCGGGATCTTCCCGTTCAAATCCACGATCGACAGGCGCATGCCGACTGTCTGGACGTGCTTTATGACATGAAGGCGGATACCGATCGATCGCCGATCGTATTTCACTGCTTTTCGGGTGGGGTGGAACTAGCTGAACACTGTGCGAAAAATGGTTGGTACGCCTCATTTGCCGGGCCCGTGACCTTCAAGGCCAACGATGAACTGCGTCAGGCGTTGCTGACCATGCCGAAAGAACTGGTTCTCGTTGAGACTGATGCCCCCTATCTCACCCCTATGCCACACCGAGGACAGCCCAATGCTTCCTACGTGATGGCGCATACTGTTCGATTCATTGCGCAACTGTGGGACATGAGTGAAAGTGACGCATGTGACCAGCTCAGCGCCAATACCGTGCGCGTTTATGGACAATGGTGATCACCATTACTGAAAGAGTGTGAGGTTTATCCCCTCCACTCGCATCGACCGTTATAAATTCGTTACGCTCGAAACGTTAGTAAAAACCATACGAAGGATCTCACTCGTGAAACTACCCAACAGTTCAACACTGTCGTGGGCGACCAATGCTTCTCGTAAAGCAATAGTCAGCGCCGCCGCAGCAACTGCTCTTGCCATTACCGCAGGTGCCGGCGTGGCCGTCGCAAGTTCCCATGCCAGCGTTACCGTTGAAGCCGACGGAGTCACCGTCCCCGTCACCCTATGGGGAGGTACCGTCGCCCAAGCAGTTGAGAACGCCAATGTTGAAGTTGGCGAACACGACGTCGTGACACCGGCGCCGAACTCGCGGGCCGAAGATGGTCAGACCATCACGGTCGACCGCGCGCGTGCCTATATCCTGAATGCCGATGGGGAAACCCGCCAGGTGTGGTCGACGGCATCATCTTTGTCGGAGGTCGTTAACGTCCTCGAGGATTCGGGTCGTGGCGCCATGCTGGCTGCCGACCGTTCCACTGATCGTGAAGCCCTACCAGGGGTTCTCGCTACGAACGGAACCGTACAGATTCGCGTTGATGGTGAGACATTCGACGTTGAGGCCGTTGCCGGGCAAACAGTCCCCGAAATCTTGGAGGCCGCCGATGTGACGGTCTCACCCATTGATCGCGTCTTTTTAGACACGGCTGGCGACACAGTCGTTATTGACATTACCCGCGTAACGCGCGGAGTGGAGACGACGGAAGAAGTCCTTGAACACTCTGTTGTTGAGCGTGAAACCGATGATTTATACAAGGGGCAGGAGCGGGTCATTGCTGAGGGAGCAGATGGCACTAAAGTGACCAAACGCTACCAGCAAACCGTTGCCGGTGAAACCACCGTTGACGTACTCGTCAGTGAAGAGGTTACCGAGCCCGAAGACCGCATTATCGAGATTGGCACGAAGGAACGCCCCGCCGCAGTGAGTGCTTCGCCCGGAAAGGGTACCGGGTCGGCTCCCGCGGGAGTATGGTCCGCCCTCGCGCAGTGTGAGTCCGGCGGTAACCCGGCCACAAACACCGGCAATGGCTACTACGGTCTCTATCAGTTCTCAGCCTCAACCTGGCGTTCGGTTGGTGGAACCGGCCTCCCGTCGGATGCTTCCGCCGCAGAGCAGACCCAGCGCGCACAGATCCTGCAGCAACGCGCGGGGTGGGGGCAGTGGCCCGCCTGTGCTCGCCGGCTCGGGTTGCTTTAATCGATGACAGCAGGTTAAGTTCGGCAGCTGATCTGCCACGGCAATCAGTTCACACGAACGTGTGACATACAGGCGATGCGTCAAAATTCTTGGCGCATCGCCTGTATCCTTTCCCACTGGTCGTTTAAGATGGGACCAGTACTCTTTTTGTTGACAGGAAAACTGTGCTTTCACGATCGACTCAAGTTCAACACGCGCGCTCGCGTCGACGCATCGTATATGCGGCGTCAGCTGCCAGCGCTTTCGTCATCGGTTTAGCCTCCCTTAATATTGCGCAAGCCCATACCACCGTGCTACTTGAGGTTGACGGCCTGACTCGACCGGTGAGCACCTGGGATAACTCGGTATCAGGCGTGCTTCGCGCCGCCGATATCGAAGTCGGCGAATACGATAGCGTCACCCCGGCCCCGGCAGCGCGACTTGCTGATTGGTCAACGGTAACCGTGCGTCATGCACACCAGGTGAGTATTTCCACGGATAACGGCACCCGGACCGTGTGGACTACAGCCGAGTCCCTGGATGAGATTCTCGGCTCAATACGCTTTGATGCGACAATTCCGGCGCAGCGGTCGGGGCCGCGGGAAGAGCTACACCCCATTGCTGTAGCCGGCACCACCGTTCATGTCCGGGCAGATGGCAAATCGGTTCCCGTTGTGCTTGAACGCACATTTGATGTCACCCGTGTGCTTGAACGGGCAGGCGTGGAAGTTTCTCCTATTGATCGGGTGCATGTGCAGCACGATGCCGCGGGAGCACTTGAGATCGTCGTGCAGCGCGTTAGTCGTGGAACCGTCACAACAACTGAGGAGGTCGACTACGAAGTTGTTGAGGAAGAAACCGACGAGCTAGCCCAGGGAAAGCGTTCCGTTGAAACCGAGGGCGTCAAAGGCGAACGCACCATCGTGCGCTACCAGCAATCGGTTGACGGCACGCTACTGGTTGATACGGAAATCTCCAATAGCGTGACCACGGACCCCGTTGATGAAGTAGTTTTGGTCGGCACCGCTGACCCGGAAGAGCTCGCCGCGCGGCTACGGTCACAAGGGAAATATGTTGATGCGGTCGGAGATCCATTGCCCTCCACCGCGTATTCGGGGGCAGACCCGCGCGGTATCGCGCAGCAGATGGTTGCGGATCGGGGATGGGGTGACGACCAGTTTAGCTGCTTGCTGACCCTGTGGGAACGCGAATCACACTGGAACCCGCATGCGCATAACGCGTCCTCGGGGGCCTACGGAATTCCGCAGTCTCTTCCCGGATCAAAGATGGCTTCGGCTGGAGCTGACTGGCGAACTAATCCTGAAACGCAGATTCGTTGGGGACTGGGATATATTTCTAACCGTTACGGCACCCCCTGCGGTGCGCTGGGTCATTCAAACTCCGTGGGGTGGTATTAGTGGCGGTGTCGCTTTTGACGCCGACGCAGGTGCGAGAAATCTGTCGGGTTCTCCGCATTCAGCCAACCAAAACTCTGGGACAGAACTTTGTCCATGATGGCGGCACGGTGCGAAAAATTGTCGCGGCTTCCCAGGTCTTACCGGGGGAACACGTATTGGAGGTCGGGCCGGGGCTCGGTTCGTTGACACTCGGCTTATTGGAGGCCGGGGCACGAGTGACGGCTATTGAAATTGACCCGCTCTTAGCTACCGCTCTTCCGGCGACTGTGGCTGGCCACGGCGGCGAAGCCTTACGCGTGCTCAATCGCGATGCTATTCACGTGACCGACCCGGGTTGTCTGCAGGATCTCCCGCTTATCAATGGGGAGCACGCGAACTGGCAGGCACCGACAAAACTGGTTGCGAATTTGCCGTATAACGTTGCCGTCCCTCTCGTCCTCTCGGTTCTCGAGCATTTTCCAACCATTGGCGAGTTGCTCGTTATGGTTCAAACTGAAGTGGCGCAGAGGTTATGCGCCACGCCGGGTGGGCGCGTTTATGGCGTGCCGACGGTAAAAGTCGCCTGGTATGGGAGGGCGACGATGGCCGGATCGATTAGCCGAAATGTCTTTTGGCCCGTGCCGAATGTGGATTCATCACTGGTGCGGATTGAAAGAACTGCCCCACGGGAGGTTGACGTACGCCGGGAGGACGTATTTGCTCTCGTTGATGCAGCCTTCGCGCAGCGCCGCAAAACATTGCGTGCCGCCCTCAAACATCGCGCCGGTTCAGCCAGTCGGGCAGAAGAGATCCTGCAAGCGGCAGGCATTGATCCGATGCGGCGCGGCGAAACCCTGTCGGTGGAGGAGTTCATTTCGCTAGCTCGCGCAGAGGCAACCGTATGACTCGACGCGTAATTGCTAGCGCACCGGGCAAGGTTAATCTCGTGCTGTGGTCGGGACGCCCCGATATGCGCGGATACCATCCGCTGTACTCGATTTTTGAGACGCTCCACATGCGCGAAACGGTGATGATAACGGCAAATACTGCCGCGCATTCTGCGTCGCCGAGCGCTTGCGAGGTGTCGATACGCACCGTTGTTGACGTTGCAGATGCAGCTACAAATTCGCGTGTGGCTAGAGAGATTAACTCACTCGACCCGCGCCGTAATCTGGCGTGGAAGGCGGTCGACGCTGTGCGTAAGTTGGTGATGGAAAAAGGTGGATACGCTCCGGGGGCAGCCATTGAGATTCGCAAAACGATTCCTGTTGCCGGGGGAATGGCCGGCGGGTCAGCTGACGCGGCAGCCGCCCTCATAGCGGCAAATGAGTTTTTTCAGGCGCAACTGGATGCCGAGACTATTCACCAGCTGGCACGTAGCCTCGGCGCAGATGTGCCGACCTGTGTCGCCGGCGGATTGAATATCGGTTTTGGCTACGGTGACCATATAACCCGCCTCGATACGCCCGCCACACCGACGCATCACTGGGTGATGGTACTCGCATATGAAGGATTATCGACGCCCGCTGTTTTCAGAGAATTCGACCGGCGCGGCGAAGGCCGATCCTCACTTCCGCAGGTCATTACCCCCTTACATTCACAGATCGCGATGGCACCCGCCGAGACGCTGGCCGATTTGCTCGATAATGACCTGGAGAATATTTCTCGCGCCATGAGGTCGGATCTGGAGGCAACCTTTGACGCCATTAAAGCTACCGATGCGGTCGGTGCAGTACTGTCTGGATCGGGGCCGACAATCGCGGTTTTAGCGCGTGACGAAACCCACGCGCACAGTCTTTCGCAAGAATTGGAGGGCGAACCGAGCGTGGCGCAAACCATTGTGACATCCGGGCCTGCTGAGCCAGCCAGATTGGAAGATCGATAGCGTGGCGCATCTTTTTGGAACGCAGAATCTCAGAGCTATCGGCGGCTCTCGCATCATCCTCGACGACATTAATGTGTCGGTAGAAGACGGTGACCGCATTGGAGTTCTCGGCCCCAATGGTGCCGGAAAATCAACACTTCTCAACTTACTCGCGGGGACTCGCCAACCCGATGGTGGGCACATTATTGCGCGTGATGGCCTGGAGTTTGCGCACTTGTCTCAACGGGATGTGCAGGAGGCTCCAACCGTCCTGGAAGCCATTCATCCGGGCAGGGAGGAGCATGAGTGGGCAGCTAACGCACAAATTCGCGATATTCATTCCGGCCTCCTCGCTGACATTTCACTCGAAACTCCCGTGACACAACTGTCGGGCGGGCAACGCCGCCGAGTGTCTCTTGCACGAGTTCTATCGCAGGGGTTAATTGAGGAAAATCCGGCTGATGTCGTCATCTTAGATGAGCCGACCAACCATCTTGATGTGGAGGGCATCGCCTGGTTAGCGGGCCATTTGTCCAACCGTTTTGGGCCACGGGCGGGTGGAGCAACCGGAGCGCTTATCGTGGTGACACACGATCGCTGGTTTTTAGATGCCGTGTGCACCCACGTATGGGAAGTTATTCCGGGGGTGGATCCCGGCTACGGACGCCCCCAAATTCCGGGGCGGATAGAGGTGTACGAAGGCTCCTATGCCGCCTATATTCTCGCTCGTGCCGAACGTGCGCGCATCGCGCAAGCGGCGGCGCAAAAACGAGAAAATCTCCTGCGTAAAGAACTGGCATGGTTGCGTCGAGGAGCCCCCGCCCGCACTTCCAAGCCGCGTTTTCGTATCGACGCGGCCGAAGAACTCATTGCCAATGAACCTCCACCGCGAGACGAGGTTGAGCTTGTACGCATGGCGAGTGCTCGGCTGGGGAAACAGGTACTTGACGCGGAGGACGTGACGCTGACCTTCGGGGAAGGCACCAATGCTGTGACGCTGTTGAATCATGTGACGTACCGTTTCGCCCCGGGGGAGCGCGTCGGCATTATTGGAGTTAACGGCGCCGGCAAAACCTCGCTTCTGCGTTTACTGGAAGGCTCCCTGGAGCCGACCTCGGGTCGCATACGACGCGGCAAGACCGTTCGACTTGCCACCTTGTCGCAAGACACCCGTGAGCTAGATGCAATCGGGCATTTGCGGGTAGTGGAAGCAGTCGCCGAGGTCGCCTTGTCGGTGATGATTGGCGGAAAGGAAGTCACAGCCTCCCAGCTGGTCGAACGCATCGGATTTACCAAGGATAGAGCGTGGACCCCGGTCGCGGATATTTCCGGTGGAGAACGCCGGAGGCTTCAGTTCATCCGCTTGCTCATGAGTGAACCCAATGTCCTCCTCCTCGATGAACCCACCAACGATCTCGATACCGATACCCTCGCGGCCATGGAGGACCTTCTCGACTCATTTGCGGGAACAATTATTGTAGTCTCGCACGACCGCTACCTGTTGGAGCGAGTAACGACGCATCAGCTGGCATTACTCGGTGACGGCGCACTTCGTGATCTGCCGGGGGGAGTTGAGCAGTATGTGGCTGAAAGAGCAGCGGCAAAACAGGCGGCCAATTCCAGTATTTCGGCCGATAGCGGGCAGGACGAGCGCGGGCCATCCGATGCACAGACCTTCCGCGACGCACAACGTCAGGCGCGCCGTATTGAGCGCAGGATGGATAAACTGAGCCAACAGATCGGTGGCATTGAGGCCGAACTCGGTGAGTTATCGGCCTGCGGACAGCCCTCCGATGACGATTTGCGGAGGATGACTGAGCTTTCTCGGACACTATCCGAATTGCGTGCGGAACACGAGGAACTCGAGTTCGAGTGGCTGGAGGCGGCCGAAATCGCCGAACGCCACGCGTAGGTCGAATGCCCCTAGTGCCCCGGCCACGAACGGATTACTGCCAATAGATGTACTTGGCCGCGGTCGAAAACGCGCGATCCAATTTCCATGCCGCCGACTAGCACAATCACGGACCAGATGACTGCTATGACATCCACGATGATCTCGCCGGAGGTATTTGACCAGATGAGTAGCGGGATACCTACTGGCGCAAGAAATACGACTGTACCGATTACGAGCAGTCCCATGGTTAGAAAGGAGGCAAGGAGATTACCGTTTCCCTTGGAGGACAGCGGATTTGTTCCCGGCGGTTGCACGCCGATGCTGAAATAACCGGTAAAAGTCGATGTCAGCCCGGTGGCGATAAAGAAGACCGCGAAGAGGAAGAAAATCCACGTTATCGGGGAATATTCGCCGAAAAAGTAGCCTATAAACGCACCGACAAGTAGCAGAAGCGGAACCGATAGTGGAAGTGAACCGAGAAAACGCCCCCACCTATCCGCCCGACCGGAGATACCGGATGACACGTGCATCCACAATGCTGTGGAGTCATAGGACACGTGTACGCCGACAGTTAATCCGAGTAGGAGAGGTATGAACAGGATGAGCACCAACACGGCGGAAGAGCTGGAGCCGATATCGTTTACCGGCGCAAAGCGGGGTAAGAAGATGAGCAGTGCTGGGAATAGGAGCAAACTGGCTAGAGATGATGATAAACGGGGGTCTCTGATCCATTCGCGAGCCGTCCGCGCCGCCACTGCGGAGGTGGCCGGTGAGCATCCGAGTGTGCGCCACAGGTTGATCGTTCGCAGATCCATTGCCACATCGTAGGGCGCGGTTGAGTCAACCACTTCCATTATCGACTCGTCGATAATGTGGCGGCCCTGATCAATCGCGTTGCGTACTTCTGAGCTGATAGCTGTCGGGCGCCCCACCATGGCATCGTGAAGAACTCGCTTCCACAGCTTGAGTAAACCGACAATGAGGATGACGGTGTAGAGGACCTGCACGCCAGCCGCCACCCACTGACCCGAATCAATGAGCCAGGGAAGCGCGATTGGCGTCACAACGGGTGTCCACACCAATACTCGCGCGGCAGAAAATACCGCATCTGTGGTGAGGAAGCGACCGAGCATCGCCAGATAAATGCCCATTGGGGCCATGACGGCGACAAATAGGAGGACCGAAATGAAACTGGTCAGATCGCGTCTTTTATGAGAGGAGACGAGGGCGTGCCCCAGCCAGGTCGAAAATAGCCGCCCCACGAGTGAATACAAATACAGGGCCACAGGAATAATTGCGATTGTTATCAACGCAGCCAACCAGTGTCCCGCGGCAATCCAGCCGTTGACCGGCAGTAGCAGGATCAGCGCTGTGGCCAACCCTCCCACGCCAACCATTGTTGCGAGGATGAGGGCGTGCGCGAGGGAATCGCTGGCGGCAACGAACGGTGCAAAGCGACGCGGGTCTAAGGTGTCATCGAATCCGTAACCGACAATCGGAGCAATCATCCACAGCAGAAGCAGGGTCGTTGCCCCCACGGTTGTGACGGCTCCTAAAAATGCAGTATTACCGGCGCTCATTGCCGACGCCACCAGTAGGTGGAGTCCGAGATAAAGAAAGCCGAAATAGATTCCGGCGAATACAAACAGAAGGATTTTCCACCACTCGCGAATGATGCCCGCCCCCATCATTCGCAGTTTCATGGCGATTAGTGTTGGAGCCATTCGAGACCTTCCGCGTGCGTGACACCGCCTACCAGCTCTCGGAAACGCGTATCGAGATCGGATCCGGCGCCGACCTCCTGCGTTGTCCCGGCTGCGAGTACGCGACCGTGGTCGATGATGGCGACGTGGCTACAGAGTTTTTGCACCGTGGCCATCACGTGACTCGAGAGGACGACAGTGCCGCCGCCAGTGACGAAGGCCTGCAGAATCTCTTCGATCCCTGCCGCAGAAATCGGGTCTATGGCTTCAAACGGCTCATCGAGTACCAGGACTCGCGGAGCGTGCACGAGCGAACAGGCAAGCGCCACCTTCTTCGTCATTCCCTGAGAATAGTCGACGACGAGCTTTTTCCCGGCTTCCGCTAACCCGAGCGCATTCATCAGCTGGTGGGCGCGCTCTTGCGCAACGTCCTTTGTTAGCCCTCGGATCATTCCCATATAGGCGATAAGCGCGGCACCGGGCAGACGATCGAATAGTCGCAATCCATCCGGCATCACCCCGAGTTTCTTTTTAGCTGCTTGCGGTTGCGCCCAGATATCGATGCCGTCCACGATCGAGGTTCCCCGATCGGGGGTGAGCATCCCGGTTGCCATCAGGAGCGTGGTCGTCTTTCCCGCACCGTTAGGTCCGACGACACCGTAGAACGAGCCGTGGGGGATGGACAGGCTGAGGTCACCAACAGCCACGGTATTTCCAAAGACTTTGACGAGATGCCGTAGGTCGAGGGCGGGCAGATCGTGCTGTTCAAGATAGTGCGTAAATGTGGGGAGAGCAGACGGGGCGGAGGCAGGTTCGGGACAATGACTGTTGGTCAGAGAAACGTCGGATTCTTCCGGTCGCAGATCAGGCATCGTCGCTACTTTTTTCGCCGGATTGATCGAATGGTAGTAAAAGTGGTTTCAAAAGGTTGCCGAGACGTTCTTGCTCCTCGGGCGAAAGGGCGATCAGGGCCTGCCGTTCACATTCAAGAAGTGATGCAAGAGCGGCATCTACCCGCGCGCGTCCCTGCGAGGTGAGGGTGACGAGTACAGCGCGTCGATCGGCGGGGGAGGGAGAGCGCTTAACCAAGCCTTTGGTTTCCAAACGGTCTATTCGGTTGGTCATGGTGCCGGAAGAAACTAGGAGCTCAGCCATTAAAACGCCGGGTGTTAGAGCATACGGTGCTCCGGCGCGACGCAATGAGGATAGAACATCGAATTCCCAAGGCTCGAGATCATGTGTGAGAAAAGCCGCTCGGCGAGCCAAGTCTAGGTGTCGAGCCAATCGACTAACACGAGAAAACACGAGCATGGGTGAGGTGTCGAGATCGGGGCGCTGTTTTCGCCACGAAGCGACAATCCGGTCAACCTCATCTGTGGTCACGTGTTGAAGATCTGATTTGCTCACATGAATAAGATACTTGAAGTCGAGACTTTTGTCGCCTATCTCACGTTTTTAATGTTTGAGAAGTCTATTCATGCGGCGAAGAGTTTTGCTTGTCAGTCGCCTCAGCATGAGTTGGAGTCTGGGGCGGCTGATGATTTAACAACCGCGGGTCCGGTTTGAGATTGCGCAATCCCAGCCACGTGAGATTGACGACATGTGCCGCCACCGTTTCCTTATCGAATGCCCTTTCTTCCAGCCACCATTGACCGATTTGAGCAATCAATCCAACCAGCATCTGCGCGTACAGGGGGGCCCATTTGGCATCAATATCCACATCCGCGAAACGTGATGCCAACAGGTGTTCGACCTGGCTGGCTACGTCACCGATCACCGAAGAGTAGGAGCCCGCCGAGTGTTCCGATGGTGCGTCACGTACGAGCACTCGAAACCCATCTTCGTGATTGTCGATATATTCCAGTAGCGTCAATGCGGTATTTTCAACGAGTTGACGCGGGTGGATCGCCGATGACAGAGAGTCAGAAATTGTGGTGACTAGGCGCAGTACCTCGCGATCAACCACCACCGCATACAATCCTTCTTTGCCGCCAAAATGTTCGTATACCACGGGTTTAGTGACACCGGCAGTAGTTGCAATTTCCTCAACCGAGGTGGAGTCATACCCCTTGGAGGCGAAGAGCGAACGGCCTACATTAATGAGTTGCTGGCGACGTTCAATACCGGTCATCCGCGTGCGTTTAGGTGATGTCATCGTGATCCTTTACTCAGTACCACTATCTTAACCGCATCTCAGTTGTGTATCCGATCGGAAACTATGGCACAATAATGGTTGCTTTCCGCCCTGGTGTAACGGCAGCACGCAGGCCTTTGGTGCCTTGAGATCCGGGTTCGAATCCTGGGGGCGGAACTTTTTATGCGCCAAATGCCGGCGCTAGCGCTTTTTATGAAGAAGATCGACATCTCCACAGCGGTTAAACCTCACCCGGTGAAGAGAAACCTCGGTTTTTCCCGAAAAGCGAGCAGACCTACTATGATCGATGGTGGTAGCCACGTGAGTGGATCAGACAGCTGACCGGAAGCCAGGTATTGTGAATCGTCCGAATGCCGTCATTGTCCTTGCTGCAGGCCAGGGCACCCGAATGAAATCGACTACCCCCAAAGTGCTCCACGATATGTGTGGGCGCCCGCTTCTTGGGCACGCTATTGTTGCCGCCGAAGAATCTGAAGCGCAACATATCGTTACTGTCATACGCCATCAACGTGATCGCGTAGCACAAATGGTTACCGACTTTGCCCCCGACGTCATCTTGGCTGACCAAGATGAGATTCCGGGAACAGGGCGCGCAGTCCAGTGTGGATTAGAAGAACTAATCCGCCAGACCGGTGATTGCGTCGGCACCGTTGTGGTTACTTCTGCCGATGTGCCGTTACTGAGCGGGCGGACGCTGACCAGTCTGACGCGCGCACATGAAGAAGCTGGAAATGCGGTGACGGTGGTGACAACCATCGTCGAAGACGCCACTGGATATGGGCGAATTGTGCGTACCGGTGGCGAGGTTACAGCAATTGTGGAGCACCGTGACGCCACCGAGGAACAGCTTGCCATTACCGAAATCAATGCCGGAATCTATGCCTTCGATGCCGAATTCCTCAGCAAAACATTGCCGACGTTGGGCACAGACAACGATCAGGGCGAAGTGTATTTAACCGATACCATCGCCGCCGCCATCGCGCAGGCTAGAAAATGCGGCGCTTTTGTACTGGAGGATCAGTGGCAGGCGCAGGGCTGTAATGACCGCGTTCAGTTAGCTGATTTACGAGATGAAATGAATCGCCGTATTCTTGACGAACATATGCGTGCCGGCGTTTCCATTATCTCGCCGGCTACCACCTACGTCGATGTCGACGTCACCATCGCTGCGGATGCGCGCATCGAGCCGGGGTGCATTCTGGAGGGCGAAACCGTCGTGGAACCCTTCAGCGTTATCGGCCCGCATACTACGCTTCGCCATACTCATATCGAAGAGGGCGTGATTTTTCCCCACGGTTTTGCCTTCGATACCCGGGTGCCGGCGGGCACCGTTGTGGATCCGTTTACTGAAATCGGTCCGCAGAGTCTCACCTCAACCGATAGTTCCCACTTCCCCAACTCCAATCAACCAATCTCGAATAGTCAACACGGCAGCGCCGACCGAGGAGAATAGATTTGTCTGGCATTATCACCACTGGAGAAAAACGACTTGTGCTCGTTTCTGGCAGAGCTCATCCGGAGCTAGCCGAAGCTGTGGGGGAGGAACTCCAGACCGGCGTTCTGCCAACCACCGCCTACGATTTTGCCAATGGTGAAATCTACGTTCGCTTTAATGAGTCGGTACGCGGCTGCGACGCATTCGTATTGCAGTCCCATACCGATCCCATCAATCAGTGGATGATGGAACAACTGATTATGATTGATGCACTCAAGCGTGCCAGTGCCAAGCGCATAACCGTGGTTGCTCCGTTCTACCCTTACGCTCGCCAAGATAAGAAGCACTTGGGGCGCGAACCCATTTCCGCACGTCTGATGGCTGATTTATATAAGACCGCGGGGGCGGACCGTTTGATGTCCGTGGATCTGCACGCCGCGCAAGCGCAGGGATTCTTCGACGGCCCGGTCGATCATCTGTGGGCTATGCCGGTGCTCGTTGACTATGTGCGCACTCGCGTGAATCTCAGCCGCGTCACCGTCGTGTCTCCCGATGCCGGTCGCATCCGAGTAGCCGAGAAATGGGCGAATAAGCTGGGCGGATGTCCATTGGCTTTTGTGCATAAGACCCGCGATACGACGCGCCCCAATGTGGCGGTGGCCAATCGAGTAGTCGGTGACGTGGCGGGACGCCAATGCGTCCTGGTGGACGACCTCATCGATACTGGCGGCACTATCGCCGAAGCCGTTAAAGTACTGCGCGCTTCCGGCGCAAAGGACGTCATCGTGGTGGCCACTCACGGCGTGCTATCTCATCCGGCGGCGCAGCGTTTGCAGGAGTGCGGAGCACGCGAAATCGTAGTCACTAATACGCTTCCGATTACCAGCGATAAACGCTTCCAGAATCTCACGATTTTGTCGATTGCCCCGCTACTTGCTCGCGCCATACGTGAGGTATTTGACGATGGTTCAGTGACCTCTCTATTCGACGGCGTCGCCTAATATGCGCTAGTATTTTTCTGTTGCCTCGGCGAGGGCGGTTTTTCCGCCGTTATCGACTGGGCGTGTGGTTTACCTTGCGTCCCCCGGGGTCCGATGTATACGAGATTTCCCAGGAGGAATCATGGCAGAAATTACCCGCATGAATGCGGTAGTCCGCAAGGAATTCGGCAAAGGCGCATCTCGTCGCGCCCGCCGCGCAGGTTTTGTCCCCGCAGTTGTTTACTCCAGCGGCGAAGAAACCCTTCACGTTGACCTGCCCGGTCACGAAGCTTTCCTACTCGTGAAAGACAACCTGAACGCCCTCGTCAATCTTGATATTGAGGGCGATGATCAGCTCGCACTGGTGAAGGATATTCAACGTCACCCGGTACGCCGCGACATTCTTCACCTGGATCTGCTGGCTGTTAAGCGCGGTGAAAAGGTTGAGGTTGAGATTCCTCTGGTGCTGGTCGGCGAATCCGAGCCCGGCACCGTGGTCAACCAGGAGTACTACACGATTCTCGTGTCCGCTCCGGCCATTTCTATTCCCGAAAGCGTCGAACTATCCGTGGAGGGACTTGGCGAGGGCGAACAGCTGCTGGCCTCCGCGTTGACACTTCCCGAGGATGTCACTACCGATCTGGATGAAGAGACGGTCCTGGCTTCCATCGTGATTCCGGAAGAGATTCCCGAGACCCCGGTTGAAGAAGATGCCGAGGGTGTCGAAGGCGAAGAAGGAGCAGAAGGAGAGGACGCCGAAGACGAAGACTCCGGCGACTCCGACGAGTAAAACAGTGGTGGACAATCGGCTCGGCACACCTGGTGCCGAGCCGATTGTGATAATTAACGGGATATGAACGAAAAGCACCGCGTGGCGCTAGGGGTGGGCGCACTAGTAGCGGGAACCCTAGGCGGGCTATACCTGATATACACCGTGCTCCCGTCCGGCACCATCATTGCCGACGTAAACTACTACCACGCTTGGTTGACTTACCGAGGCGGCGTGAATTTCAATACGGTACTTGTCGAGTATCCGTTGCCCGGTGTTTTGGCGCTGGCTATACCGTTGCTTTTTAGTTCTGGTCGTGACGCCTACGCGGTGGCCTATGTCGCCGGGATGGTGTCCCTCTTAGTGTTCTGGTTCATAGTTCTCGCCCGCGGTGAAAGTCGCCAACCGAATGCCGCCCGCAGCTCACTATCTGCCGGAAGCTCGGCCCAACAATCGGGCGCAATATGGAGCCCCACGGTCACGTGGGCGATTCTCGTTATCGCTATGGGACCGATTATCCTGTTCCGATTTGATCTGATTCCCGCGCTATGCGTGGCAATGGCGCTCGCGGTTGTGGCGTCATCTCCCTCTCTGTTTGCGCATCTCGTTGCCTGGGGGACTGCGTTGAAGCTGTGGCCCGTCATCGTTATCTCCCTGGTGTCAGGATTTGCGCGCCGGTGGCGGGCGTGGGGAATTTACGCGGCATCCGGTGCCGTTTTTATCGTCGCCAGCGTGATGCTCGGAGGGTGGGAGCGCCTCTTTTCGCCCCTTACTTGGCAGAGTGAACGCGGTCTCCATACCGAATCAATCGCGGCGACGTGGATTATTGTGGCTCGAATGGTGTTCCCACACCGGTGGGAACATGCGCTCTCGCAGCACAACTCGGTTGATTTCACCGGACCCGGCGTAACCACTACGACCCATGTTGTTTCCCTGGTGAGCGTGGGGGTGTTTGTGTGGATCGGTGCGCTCACCATAAGACTGTGGCGTCGGCGCTTGACGAATGCCGTGACACTATCGCTCGCAGCCGTGAGCATTATCGGATTGTTTATCGTGACGGATAAAGTGTTTTCACCGCAATACATGATCTGGATTCTTCCGGCATGGACAATTGTGCTCTCCCATGCCGCACGCTCCCCGTCAAGCAACCGACCAACCGTGCGTTGGCTCAATACCATGACGGCAGTGCTCATTGTTGCGACCGCGCTCACTCAGCTCGTATATCCGACGCTCTACCCCTATTTCTTAAGTTCTCGCGCCGGTGCGGGGCTCGTGGTCGGTAGCGGCCTTGTGGCCGCCCGAAATGTCATACTGACACTGTGGGTTATAGCAGTGACTCGCGCTTCATGGATCGCCAGCAATGCGTATCCGATACCGGTTCAAAAGGAAAGTGAAAACTGTGAGTGACACTCAGCTACATGCCATTATTCCTGCCGGTGGCGCAGGGACGCGACTGTGGCCGCTATCGCGGGCATCCCACCCGAAATTCCTGCTACCGTTGGGTCGGCCGGAGCGCTCATTATTGCAAGCCACCGTTGAACGTCTTGCACCCCTAGCGCACACCATCACCATCGTTACCGGACAGTCTCACGAGGAGTCTGTGCGCGCCCAAGTCGCTGACTATGCGAATATTCGCATTCTCAGCGAGCCAGCCGGGAGAGACTCGATGCCCGCCATCGGAATCGCCAGTGAGCTTATTCGCCTCGAATTTGGATCGCAAGCCATTGTCGGTTCATTCGCCGCGGACCACGTGATTGCTGATGAGCAGCTATTTCGCGAACTTGTGCATAACGCAGTAGGGGCGGCCGAACGCGGTTACATCACGACCCTGGGCATCGAACCGTCACATCCGTCTACCGCATTTGGCTATATCAAACCCGGCGCCACCGTGATGGAGGGCGTGCGCGCGGCGCAGGAATTTGTGGAAAAACCTCATGTCGAGCGAGCTAAAGTCTTCCTCGCTAACGGCTATCTGTGGAATGCCGGTATTTTCATTATGCAAACAGGAGCACTCCATCGAGAGTTAGCTACCCATCAGCCACAGCTCGGGAAGTTGCTTGCTGAACTCGCGCGGCAGTGGTACGACCTCAACCAGGAGGAAAAAACCGAACGCTGGAGCGAACTGGCGGCCATCGCATTTGATTACGCGGTGGCAGAACCTTCCGCCCGCGCCGGTCATGTCGCCGTGGTGGCAGCCCCAGCCCAGGTTGGCTGGTCTGATTTGGGGGATTTCAAATCACTGACCCACCACAGTGGGGGAGCGTATGAGCTACCGACCCCTACTGCTGTGGACGCGCGGTCTCCGCATGCATACGGCACCGCTGAAACACCTCCGATTTTTGTGGTGGGAATCGACGATTGCATTATCGTTCACACCGCAGATGCCCTGCTGATAACCACTGCTGAGGCTTCACAGAAAGTGAAAGAAATACCGGCGCAACTGAAAGAAAATGGCCATCCTGATCTGAACTAATGTAAAAGCACTCCGTATTATTACCGAGAGGTTACAAACTGCCGATCGCTTAGAGTTATCCCAGATCATTAGATACACTGAATCCGCACGCGAGCGGACCCCTCCGACAACATAGGGGGAGACTCGTACAAAACCGTATGTACATCCCCACAGGAGGAACTGTGAAGAAAACGATTAAGGTCACGGCCCTAGCGGCGGCGGCAGCATTGATGCTCGGCGCATGCGGGTCCGCCCCGGAAGAAAACAGCGGCGGCTCCGATGACGCCGCCAAGCCCGGTGGCGATGCCTCATCCGTTAAGGCCTGCATGGTCTCTGACGAAGGCGGCTTTGATGATAAATCCTTCAACCAGTCAGGTTTTGAAGGTCTGCAGCGTGCAGAAAAAGAACTCGGTGTCGAAATCAAGACCGCAGAGTCGAACTCGGATGCCGACTACGATCCGAATATTAACGCCATGATTCAAGATGGCTGCACCATCATCATCGGTGTTGGCTTTAAGATGGCTGATCAGATCGACAAGGCAGCCCAGGATAACCCGGAGGTCAACTTCGCACTGGTAGACGCCGGCTTTGAATCCGCACCCGAAAACGGCAAGGCCCTCGTCTTTAACACCGCCGAAGCCTCCTACCTGGCGGGCTATCTATCCGCCGGCATGTCCCAGGGTAAGGTGGGAACTTTCCTCGGAATGAATATTCCTACCACCGCGATTTTCGCTGACGGCTTTGAAGATGGTGTGAAGAAGTACAACGAAGAAAATGGCACCGATGTTGGCCTCGTTGGCTGGGATAAGGCAGCCCAGGACGGCATGGCCACTGGTGACTTCTCCGATGTTGGCAAGGGCCAGACATTCTCCAAGCAACTGATTGAGCAGGGTGTTGACATCATCATGCCGGTCGCCGGCCCCGTTGGTGAAGGTGCACTGGCAGCTGCTAAGGACGCCGGGGAAGGCGAAGTAACCGTCGTCTGGGTAGATGCTGACGGCTTTGAAACCCAGCCCGAATACCAGGACTTCATCCTCACATCCGTAGTGAAGGAAATCGGCGCCGCCGTATTTGACGCGATTAAGTCTGTTGTTGACGGCGACTTCTCCTCCGAAGCTTATGTTGGAAACCTGGAAAACGGTGGCGTCTCGCTGGCTCCCTTCCACAACTTTGACGATAAGGTTCCGCAGGAGCTGAAGGATGGCGTGAACAAGGTTCGCGAGCAAATCATCTCCGGTGATATCACGGTTGAAACCACTAACCAGCCGTAATACTGACATAGCTCAGCATTAACGGTGCAAGGCCCGGCCGCCATCGGCACGGGCCTTGCATTGTCTGTGCTGGAACAACCGAATACAAAGGACAACACTTGTGAAACTCGAATTACGAGGCATCACCAAGGTGTTTGGCCCGCTCGTCGCCAATGATCAAATTGATTTGACTGTTGAACCGGGGGAGATTCACGCTCTCCTGGGGGAAAATGGCGCGGGTAAATCAACCTTGATGAATGTACTGTATGGCCTCTACCACCCCGATGATGGGGAAATACTCATTGATGATAAAAGAGTGAACTTCAAGGGTCCCGGCGACGCAGTTGCCGCGGGGATCGGAATGGTTCACCAGCACTTCATGCTCGTTCCAGTCTTTACCGTGGCCGAATCTGTGGCGCTCGGATACGAACCGACGAACGGAATGGGCATCATTCAACACAGAAAAGCCAAGGATCTCGTCAATACGCTGTCGAAACGCTTTGGTTTCGACATTGACCCGGAAGCTTATATTGAAGACCTCCCAGTCGGAGCGCAACAGCGTGTCGAGATTATCAAAGCACTGTCGAGGGAAGCGGAGGTTCTCATTCTTGACGAACCAACCGCAGTTTTGACTCCGCAAGAAACCGATGAACTGATGGAGATCATGGTTCAGCTGAAGGAGGCTGGCACCTCTATCGTCTTCATTACCCACAAGTTGCGGGAGGTACGTGCGGTGGCTGATCGCATTACAGTGATTCGCCGCGGAAAAGTGGTGGGGGAAGCCTCACCGACCTCCACCGAAACAGAACTCGCTTCCCTTATGGTTGGCCGTCCGGTCCACCTGGGAGTGGAGAAAAATCCCGCCAAAGCGGGGGAAGAGGGACTGGCTGTTCGTAACCTGTCGGTGGTATCAGAAACTGGACATAAACTTCTTGACCACGTGAACCTTGACGTAAAACGCGGCGAGATCGTGTGTGTTGCCGGCGTGCAGGGTAACGGTCAGACGGAACTAGCCGAAGCTATTCTCGGTTTGCGGGAACCAAATTCGGGGGCAGTTACCATTGACGGGGCCGATATCGCGGGACAATCGATTAAGAAGCGACTACAAAATGGCCTGGGTTTTGTTCCCGAAGACCGCTCAACCGACGGCATGATCGCTTCATTTTCTATTGCTGAAAATATGATCCTTGACCAGTACGACCGGCCTCCATTCGCCAATGGCATATCGATGAAACCATCGGTTGTGGAAGCCAATGCCGAAAAACTTCGCGATGAATTCGATGTGCGTGTCACGTCGATTCACGATCCCATTTCCACGCTGTCAGGTGGAAATGCGCAAAAGGCGATTCTGGCGCGTGAGCTATCGCGTCCCCTCAACGCCCTGGTCGCATCGCAACCGACGCGCGGCCTGGACGTTGGTTCTATTGAGTTTGTCTACAAACGCATTGTGGAAGAACGCGATAAGAACACAGCCGTACTCGTTATTTCAACCGAACTGGACGAAGTTGATGCTCTGGCCGACCGGATCGCGGTGATGTATCGCGGGCGTATCGTCGGGATCGTGCCGGCGGGAACCTCGCGCGACGTCCTCGGCCTCATGATGGCGGGGGTACCGCTGGAAGAAGCCCAGATGCAGGCAGACGCAAACCCTACTGTTCTTGAGGAGGTTTCCGATGAGTGACACGACACCACAGCCGGGCCAACTCGAACCGCAGGTAGAACCGGCGCCCGAACCGGCACAAAAGTCCGACCGGCCGACTTCTCAGACACCACCGTGGGCCAATCGCGTCTTGCACAGAGTGTTTTCCATGAATACCGCGGTGATATTTGGCGCTATTGTGGCATCGCTGCTGATTGGCGCCCTCATTGTGGTTATCTTTGATAAAGATGTACAGCGAACCGCGAGCTATCTTTTTGCGCGCCCTTCGGACTTCTTTGCCGAAGCATCCGCCGCCTTCCAGAGCTTCTTCACCTCTTTATTCCGCGGCGCCATCTACGACTACAATGCGGCGACAGTGTCAGCGGGAATCAAATCGCTGTTTGAATCACTGACTCGGTCGGTACCGCTCATCATTGCGGGCTTGGCCATCGCAGTTGCATTCCGAGCTGGCCTGTTCAATATCGGTGTGCAAGGTCAGTTCATTATGGGGGCCCTCACCGGAACGGTGGCGGGGATACATTTCAATCTTCCCGCCGGCCTCCACCTCCTGGTTGCCATCATCTGTGCGATTGTGGGAGGGGCATTATGGGGCGGAGTTCCCGGCTTCCTCAAAGCCAAACTCGGGGCCAATGAAGTGATTGTCACAATCATGATGAACTCGATAGCCCTGCTTTTCCTGGCGTGGACTTTGCAAAGCGAGTTCATGCATGGCGACGGCGTATCGGGCAAATCGATGTATGTTGCTGACACGGCTACCTATCCGAAATTGCTCGGAAGCAGTTTCCGCCTCGATATTTCGATTATTATTGCCATCCTCGCCGCCATTTTCGTGTGGTGGCTACTTGAACGCTCAACATTTGGTTTCGAATTGCGTGCCGCCGGCGCCAATCCGGAAGCCGCTCGCACCGCCGGTATTTCAGTTACCCGAGTCATCTTCCTCACCATGGTGATTTCCGGTGCTCTCGCAGGACTCGCCGGAACCGCCCCGGTGTTGGGAACCGAACGATTCCTCACCGGCGGATCTGCCGGATCCTATGGATTCGATGCCATTACGGTTGCCTTGCTGGGCAAATCAACGCCACTGGGCACCGTCCTTGCGGGCATCCTATTCGGAGCGCTCGCGGCGGGGGCGTCGACGATGCAGGCATCGGCTTCCATCCCCGTTGATATCGTGCAGATCACCCAGGCCATCATCGTGCTACTGATCGCGGCATCGGAGGCCGTGCGCTACTATCGCTACCGCCGCAAGATTGCCGCAAAAACATCTGCAGCTACGGTGAAAGGAGAGGCGAAGTGACTACCCAGACTACGAATAGCACAGTAGCTAACGCTACTGAAGGTATCCGCGTTAAAAAGTCACTGCGTGACCCCATCGCGGCCAGTGTGATGGCGCTACTGACCGTCCTCGTTTCGATGACAACCAGCGGCTACTCCCGGATTACCTGGGGAACCGACGAAACATTCCTATTCCAGATTCCGGAACTGCATGTTCCGGCATTCGCAACCACCCTCGTGCTGTCAGTTATAGCGTTGGCGTGCACGGCGGTGATTTGGTGGGCGTGGGCGCAGCGCAGAGATGCCAACGGTTGGCTACTGATCATCACCGGTATTGCCTTCGTTCTATCCTTCCTGATCTCGACCGTGGCGGGTAAGACTTCGGCACACCTGCCGGTGGCGGCGCTATTGACTGGAGCTCTTGCATTTGCCACCCCGCTCGTCTTCGGTTCCCTGGCGGGGGTTGTATGTGAGAGGTCGGGCATCATCAATATCGCCATCGAGGGGCAGCTCCTATTCGGCGCCTTCTTGGGAGCTGTCACGGCCTCCGTGGCTGGCAACGCCTACGTCGGCCTGATCGGCGCTCCCATCGCGGGAATGCTGGTGGCTGCGCTGCTGGCGCTGTTCACCGTCAACTTCAGAACGGACCACATCATTGTGGGCGTGGTATTGAATATGCTGGTGGTCGGCATAACGTCGTTCCTATTTTCGACGGTGTTGAAATACAACGCTGACACCTTGAACTCCGCGGAGCGTCTGGCCTCCATTGAGATTCCATTGCTGTCGAAGATCCCCGTCATCGGGCCGGTACTCTTTGATCAATCCGTGCTCATCTACCTGATGTTCATCACGGTGATTGTTATGCAGTATCTGGTTTTCAACTCTCGGTGGGGACTGCGGATGCGCGCCTGCGGTGAACATCCCAAAGCTGCCGACACAGTGGGCATTAAGGTCAATGTGACCCGGTGGCGCAACGTACTACTCGGCGGCGCACTTGCCGGTCTGGGAGGCGCGTTCTTCACTATTGGACAGGGGCTGGCCTTTTCGAAGGATATGGCAGCCGGCAACGGCTTTATCGCCTTGGCGGCTATGATCTTGGGCCGGTGGAACCCGAAGGGCGCCTTCGCAGCCGCCCTCCTCTTTGGATTCGCCACTAATCTCGGCGCCACCATGCAGGCGGTTGGTTCTTCCGTTCCGGCCGAGTTCTTGCTCATGACGCCGTATATCATCACCATCCTTGCGGTTGCCGGATTCGTGGGCTCGGTTCGCCCGCCCGCAGCCGAAGGTAAACCGTATCCGTAAATGCTGCTGGCTGGCGCCCTCTGTTCTGAAATGGAGGGCGTATCAGCCACACCAACTGATAGGACGACGTGATGAGTGATCTGACCGAAAACGTGTGGAATAACCTGCGCGAACACGCTATTGAAGCCATGCACAGGGCTTACTGTCCGTATTCTCACTATCCTGTCGGCGCGGCAGCCCTCGTCGATGACGGACGCATCATTACGGGCTGCAATGTGGAAAATGCCGCTTATGGCGTGACTCTCTGCGCCGAATGCGGGGTGATCTCCACCCTCATAAACGGTGGCGGAGGGCGTTTGCGCGCATTCGTATGCGTCAATAAAAACGGCGACGTCCTCGTCCCGTGTGGCCGCTGCCGACAGCTGCTCTACGAACACGGTGGGAATGAGCTTCAGCTGCATCTTCCCAGCGGAATTCACGCGATGAGCGAGGTCCTCCCCGAAGCCTTTGGGCGACACGACCTGGAAGAAATCAAGGAGACTTTTCATGACTGAACCATTCGACGTCGTTGACGTCATCCGCACTAAACGCGATGGAGGTGAGCTCGCACCCGAGCAGATCGACTGGGTAGTTGATGCCTATACGCGCGGCGCGGTAGGTGATGAACAAATGGCTGCCCTGGCAATGTCGATTTTCATTCGCGGAATGAATCGGGCGGAAATCAGTCGTTGGACACAAGCCATGATCGACTCGGGCGAGACGATGGATTTTGCGTCACTTCCACGACCGACTGCCGATAAGCATTCCACCGGGGGAGTTGGCGATAAGATCACGCTACCGCTGGCGCCGCTGGTGGCGGCATTTGACGTGGCGGTGCCGCAACTGTCGGGACGCGGCCTCGGACATACCGGCGGCACTTTGGACAAAATGGAAGCCATTGCCGGCTGGCAGGCGGAAATTCCGAATGAGCAAATCATGCACATGCTCGGCTCCGGGCCCGGGGCGGTTATCTGCGCGGCTGGTGCTGGATTGGCTCCGGCGGATAAGAAACTATATGCCCTGCGCGATATCACCTCGACTGTGGACTGCGTGCCGCTGATTTCCTCCTCCATCATGTCGAAAAAAATCGCGGAAGGTACAGACTCACTTGTTCTCGACGTTAAAGTCGGATCCGGTGCCTTTATGAAAGATCTCGATTCAGCCCGGGAATTGGCGACCACAATGGTGGCTCTCGGTACGGATCACGGGGTGAAAACCACCGCGTTTTTAACCGATATGGATACCCCGCTTGGCCTCACTGCCGGAAACGCATTGGAAGTGCGCGAAGCCGTCGAGGTGCTGGCTGGAGGCGGCCCTGCCGACGTGATCGAATTGACAGTCGCCTTAGCGCGCGAAATGCTGGCATCCGCCGGTAAACCGGATGTTGATGTGGAAGCCGCCCTGGCGGATGGTCGGGCAATGGATCGGTGGAAAGCGATGGTGCGCGAGCAGGGAGGCGACCCCGATGCGCCACTACCGGTCGCGGAACACACCCACGATATCGTCGCCGAAACCGATGGTTATCTATCGCGTCTGGACGCCCTAGCAGTGGGAATCAGCGCGTGGCGTCTGGGTGCTGGACGAGCCCGTAAGGGAGAACAGGTGCAAGCCGTTGCGGGCGTAGAACTGCACGCGAAACCTGGCGACCGCGTGAAGCGTGGCCAACCCGTCATGACTTTACATACGGCTACCCCAGAGCGCTTTGACCGTGCCATTGATGCCCTCGAAGGTGGGTATGACATCTGCGAAGAGAAACCGGCAGTGCGTCAATCAGTGGTGCTCGACCGCATCGCCGGAGAGTAACTATGCATGCACAGATGACGCCCTCATCCTGCGGGATTGCCGCCGCGCTTGCCATTGCTAGCCGTCATCGCGGAGAAATGCAGTGGTACACAAGCGCAGATTCCAGTCGGGTAAAAGTTGCGCAGAAGCGTTTACACGCCTTCGCCGCGACACGTATGGGGGCGCACTGGCCAGAAAAACTGGGAACTGCGCCGTGGGCGCTCCAACATATGCTGGAAACGGCAACCGGACGGCGCTACCGACCCTACCTGTGGAATAGGGACACGATTGGGCGGGTGCGAAACGCCCTCGACGCGCAGGACGATATCGTGCTGTATACCGGCGGCAATACGCTACCCGCGACGCTGGCTCGCTTCGATATTGTCTCGCGGCACGTGGTGACACTACGCGCGGGCGCGGGAACTGGCGTCATCGTTTTTGATCCGGCGACCGGCACCGATCACCGCATGTCCTGGGATCGTTTCGTTGATCTCAGCCGCTCGCCTCGCAAAGTTCCCGCATTTGGAAATTGGCGGCGCGTGACGCTCGCCCTGATACCCGATAAACACGATTAAGGATTATTTATGAACCGCTCAGATGTAGCCGCCATTATCGACCACACGCTTCTCAAGCCTGAATCTACCGCTGAGGACGTGCGAGCCCTGGTGGAGGAAGCAACGCAGCTCGGCACCTTTTCGGTATGTGTCAGTCCCAACCAACTACCGGTTGAGGTTCCGGCATCTCTTAAGGTAGCCACGGTATGCGGATTCCCCTCCGGAGCTCACCAGCCCGAGGTGAAAGCTGCCGAAGCTCGCCAATCGGTAGCACTTGGCGCCAATGAAGTCGATATGGTCGTCAATCTCAAGCTCGTCAAGGAGGGCGCATGGGAGGACGTCGAAGCAGATATTCGTGCCGTGCGCGAGGCGACTTCCGGCGCATTGCTCAAGGTCATCATTGAATCCGCCGCCCTCACCGACGAAGAAATTGTGGCATGCTGCCGCGCCTGTGAAGCGGCGGGTGCAGACTTTGTGAAAACGTCAACGGGTTTCCACCCCGCAGGTGGGGCAACTACCCACGCAGTTGAGCTGATGCGACGGACGGTGGGTGACCGCCTCGGCGTGAAAGCATCGGGGGGAATCCGTGATGCCGCCACTGCCCAGGCCATGATCGAAGCGGGGGCAAATCGGCTCGGATTATCGTCGTCCCGGGCGATTCTCGAGGGCATGGACGACTCAGAAACCGAATGATTGACGGGACGACTCATCATTCGGTTGACTATTGAACGATCAGATCGACCGTTAGCGCAGTGGGTTAAACTACCCGGCCGATGATCTGACGGCGCAACCGATATTGGAAACGGGGCAGCGGCAATATCCCAGTGAGTATTGCTGTTGCCCCGCTTCGGTGTGAAAACCTAGGCGAGTACTCTGAGCTCAGGCACCGAAGTGCGCCGGCATAGAGTTATGCCCGCTAGAGTGGCTCGGGCCGAAGCATTCGTTGCCGTGCAAGAAGCGTAGAATCAGTGCGTACCGATGTGCTCGCAGCAGATGCGTCACGTGTTCAGTGAAGGGAGTACCGCTATGGCCGCAGTGGTGTCAGGGCTTGGCGTCATTTGGGCCGTCATTATCCTCGGATGGATATTGGGCTTGACGCGCCTGTTAGGCGAATCAGCTCAACTGGTACTGAACCGACTGGTTTTCTTCGTCTGTCTTCCCGCCTTCATCGGCTTGGAGTTAGCGCGCGCGGATGTTGGCGCGATGTTCTCACAGCCGCTGGTAGTAGCCGCTGTTTCAGCAATTGTTACGGCGAGTGTTTTCGCCCTCCTGGCACGTTTCATTCTCCATCTGCACCGGGGAGATGTGGTCATTGGTTCGATGGCTTCTGCTTTGACAAATGCGGGATATTTGGGGATTCCACTGGCGCATTACATTCTCGGATCATCGACGCACGTAATCCCGGTGCTCCTTTTTCAGTTGGGATTCTTCTCTCCCATGTTTTTCGTACTGGCCGACCTAGCATCCCCGCAGGGGGAAGTTACTGCGCGCCGAGTTATCAGAACTATCGCCCGCAATCCGCTGGTATATGCCGCAATCACGGGGACGACTATTTCTTTAGCAGCATGGACTATTCCACCGGTGATAGCCGATCCGCTCAACCTCGTTGCGGGAGCGGCCGTACCGTGCATATTGATCTCTTTTGGGATCTCATTGGCGGGAGAGAACCTCCGAGCCATGCGCGAATATATGGTGCCGATTGCGCTAGCAACCGCTTTTAAGCTGATCCTCCAACCGGCAGTGGCGGTGGCATTCGCATACCTTGTGTTTGACACCACGGGCCCCCAACTATTTGCCTTTGCGTGCATGGCTGGATTGCCAACGGCACAAAACGCCTATCTCGCCGCATTCCAAGCCGGAACCGGGGAGCGCATTGCGCGAGGCACGGTGATAGCCTCAACGGTATTTGTCACGCCCTCGCTGATGGCCATCGCCGCGTTACTGGCGTAACGATTGCTGGCAAAGGCTCTGCCTTACCTAATCGGAGGCCGTGAGACAGAGCCTAGGCGCGCAAGGCAGAGCCTATGGGGTTTCAGCGTATGCTGATCACCCACCGGCACCTTCACCACCTCACCGCGGGCAACTTTGGCTAAATGCCCAGCGCTTCCTTCATATCTGCCTTCATTGCTTGCAGACGATTGGCGGCTTCATTGCGGATCGCATCGAGATCGGCGGCTTCGGGAACGTCGACGATGGTCTCGAGGTAGCACTTGAGCTTCGGTTCCGTACCCGAGGGACGGGCCACCACTCGGTCATTGCGTTGCGAGGTGAAAATGAGGCCGTCGGTGGGCGGCAAATCACCGGAGCCTTCGGACAGATCCACGGTTGAAGTCAGCGGTGACCCGGCCAGCGACTTGAGGCGGCCACTGCGTAAGTTTTCCATCCCCTGCGCAATAAGCGACAGATCGGCAACGCGAATGGAAAGCGGGGCGGTAGCGTACAGACCGTGGGTACAGGCGAGGTCGTCAAGCTCGGCCAGCAGTGAGGAGCCGGCGCTCTTGCGTTGGGCGGCCATATTGACCAGCTGGAGGCAGGCGGTGATGCCATCTTTATCGCGCACATAGTTAGGATCAACGCAGTATCCGAGGGCCTCTTCATAGCCGAATACAATGCCGTCGACGCGCGAAATCCACTTAAAACCGGTCAAAGTTGCGCGATGTGACACCCCGTGAGCATGGGCAATCTGTGCGAGTAAACGGGAAGAAACGATGGAATTTGCCAGTACTGCAGATCCCTCACCGTGAGAGCGAGCAACCGCTTCGCCGAGGAGGGCACCGACTTCATCACCGGTTAGTTGCCGCCATCCATCTTCGCCTCGCGGGTCTGGAATAGCGGCGGAAAACCGGTCGGCGTCCGGATCGTTGACCACAATAATGTCGGCATCGATTTTCTTCGCCAAGGCAAATGCCAGGTCGAGAGCTCCGGGCTCTTCGGGATTCGGGAAAGACACGGTGGGGAAGTCCGGATCGGGGTCGTGTTGCTCAGCGACAACGTGTACGTCGGCGAATCCAGCTCGGTTGAGCGCCTTGAGCGCGATATCGCCGCCGACACCGTGGAGCGAAGTGAGTACGATTCTTAAGTCCTTTTCGCCTGCGGGCACCAGTGAAACGGCGCGAGAAAGATAGGCTTCGACTACTTCATCGCCGATGATCGTCCACCCACTGTCGGCGCGTGGCACATCAGCTACCGCGGTTACCGCCTGGATAGCGGCAAAAATCTCCGCATCATAGGGGGGAACAATCTGCGCCCCCTGCCCCGAGTCGGTGACGGCTCGGCCACCGAGATATACCTTGTAACCATTGTCTTCGGGCGGATTATGGGAGGCGGTGACTACAACTGCGGCGTCAACCCCCAGATGTTTAAGCGCGAAGGCGGTAACAGGTGTGGGCAAGGCTCTGTCAAAAAGGAGAGCCCGCCCGCCCGCAGCTACCGCCACAGCGGCAGTATCCTGCGCAAACTGGCGGGAACCGTAGCGGGCGTCATAGCCGATGACCAGCGAGAAATCATCCCCGACCTGCTGCTGTAAAAACGCGACTAGGCCGGCGGCCGCGCGAATGACGACCGCGCGATTCATACGGTGCGGACCGCCGCCGAGGCGACCTCGTAAACCGGCTGTGCCGAAAGTCAGAGGAGAACTGAATCGATCCGCCAGTTCCTGTGTTGCTGACGCATCGCCGTCGCGGTGAGCGCGCAGCAGCTCCTCGATCTCAGTGCGCGTATTTTCATCGGGATCATCTGCGATCCACGATTCAATCATGCCCTCGTCGAGTGTAGTCATATGTGGTCCTTCCAGGTAACAGCGCGATGCGCTGGGGCGCCCTATGACACGGGGCGCTAAAGTCGCTCGACAATTTGTGCGAGCAGTTGTGAAATCTGTGGGCCGGCAGCGGCTCCGGCTGCGAGTACTTCCTCATGTGAAAGCGGGGTGGCAGAAATGCCGGCGGCAAGGTTCGTCACCAAAGAAATGCCCAGCACCTCCATGCCGGCTTCGCGCGCGGCGATCGCTTCCAGGGTGGTGGACATACCAACCAGGTCGCCGCCAATAATTTTCGCCATCTGCACCTCGGCAGGCGTTTCGTAGTGGGGGCCGCGAAATTGAACGTATACCCCTTCCGGTAGCGTCGGGTCGATCTGGTGCGCAATATTTCGCAGGCGTTGAGAATATAAGTCGGTGAGGTCGATGAAGGTGGCGCCTTCCAATGGGGAAGCACCGGTGAGGTTGATGTGGTCACGTATGAGCACCGGTTGGCCGGGTTTCCATTCCTTAACGAGCCCTCCGCAGCCATTGGTTAAGACCGCAGTCTGCGCCCCCAGCGCGGCGGCAGTTCGCATACCGTGAGCGACGGCGCGCACGCCTTTACCCTCGTAATAGTGGGTGCGTGAGCCCAGTACCAGCGCGATTTTCCCCGATGGTGTACGAATACTTCGCAGGGTGCCACCGTGACCGGCGACGGCGGGTGCGCTGAACCCGGGAATCTCGCCGGCAGGTATTTCGCTGACGGTTTCGCCAATTAAATCGGCTGCTTTTCCCCAGCCGGAACCGAGGACCAGCGCAATGTCGTAGCTTTCGATGCGGGAGCGCTCGCGGATGGTCTGCGCGGCCTGTTCTGCTAGAGATTGCGGCGTTTGGGACGAGGCAGAGAAATGATCGTTGATATTCATTATTTCTATCTTAGGCTTTCAGGAGCACGCGCGGGTAGCGGAAGTGCGGTAAGAATGAAGTATGCAAACAGACCCGTTTAATCTGCCGTCAGCGTCGTCGACAGACGCGGCCAAGGACGCATCCATTGCCGAAACCGTGCGCTATTCAAAACGCCGCGGATCCGAACCCAAGGCATCACCCGTACGCGAAGGTTCACGCGTTGTCATTATCGGTGGTGGTCCCGGTGGCTATGAGGCCGCCACCGTTGCGGTTCGGTTAGGCGCACACGTGACATTGATTGAGGATCAAGGATTGGGTGGGGCCGCCGTATTGACCGATGTGGTTCCCTCTAAAACCCTCATCGCCACCGCCGAATGGTTAACGGAGACCGAACAGGCGGAAGAACTGGGCATTAACGTGGGAGCCTCAAAGCCGGTCGCGGATCTGAAAAAAATTAACGAACGGGTTCGTGAACTCGCTTCTCTTCAGGCCCGCGATATTCGAGCCAGTTTGGAAGGGCTCGGGGTCGAAATTATCGACGGGCGAGGCCGCATCGAAACGCGGTTTGGTGACCGGGGTACTCGCGTCGTTTCTGCTGAAACGGCCGACGGTACGCAGTATTTTGAGGCAGAGGTCGTCCTCATCGCGACCGGTGCGAAGCCGCGTTCTCTGCCCGGTTCAGAACCCGATGGTGAGCGCATCTTTAACTGGGCGCAACTGTACAACATGGATGAACTTCCCGAACATCTCATCGTCGTGGGATCCGGCGTGACCGGCGCAGAGCTGGCGGGAGCGTATCAGGTGCTCGGTTCACAGGTGACGCTGGTGTCTTCGCGCGACCATATGCTCCCCGGTGCCGACCACGAAGCCGCCGTATTGGTGGAAGATATTTTCCGTCGCCGCGGCATGATTATTAAGTCGCGTTCGCGGGCGACGTCTGCCAATCGCACGGCTGATGGTGTTGAGGTGCATCTGGAGTCTGGGGAAGTTCTCACCGGAAGCCACTGCCTCCTGGCAGTGGGCTCTATTCCATCTACCACAGGCATTGGACTGGAAGAGGTGGGAATGCGCCTCAGCGACCGCGGACATATTGAGGTCGACAATGTTTCGCGCACTTCCGCATTCCGCGTCTACGCGGCGGGGGACTGCACGGGAGTGCTGCCTTTGGCATCTGTGGCCGCGCAGCAGGGGCGGATCGCCATGTGGCATGCGCTGGGAGACGCGGTGACGCCGCTGGATACCACGCGTATTGGGTCGACGATTTTCACGCTTCCAGAGGTCGCCACTGTCGGTATGAGCGAAGCTGATATCGCCAAATCGGATCTCGACATTAAAATGGCGAAGCTCCCCATCGCGCGTAATCCACGGGCGAAAATGCACGGCCTGAAAGATGGTTTCGTCAAAATCTTTGCCGAAGCTGATTCCGGTGTAATCGTGGGAGGCGTGATGGTGGGCGAAAGCGCGTCGGAACAGATTTTCCCCCTTACGCTAGCTGTAACTCACCGGATGACTGTCGATCAACTGTCATCGGCGTTTACGGTGTATCCGTCGATTTCCGGCACACTGTCTGAAGTGGCGCGTATTTTGCACTGATGCGGTGAGGGCGGCGGGGCGCAATGTTACCCTTTGCTGGGATCTCGTACCATGAGAGTACTCACTAGTAAGGATAAGAACGATGCCACCAATCCGTCGACGCACATATCGCAAAGGTCCGGTTTTGCTGCGCGGCAAACAGATTCCCACAGAAACCGCGGATGCGCGGCTTTTGAAAGAACAGAAGGACGTTGACTGGCTTCATTCCGATCCTTGGCGCGTTATGCGTATTCAAGCAGAGTTCGTTGAAGGTTTCGGGGCTCTGGCGACCGTGGGGCCGGCAATTTCTGTTTTCGGTTCGGCTCGCACGGCGCAAGATCATCAGTACTATGCATTCGCGCGAGAGATCGGCAGCCTGTTGGCCGAAATGAACTTGGCGGTTATCACCGGCGGTGGCCCCGGCGTCATGGAAGCCGCTAACCGAGGCGCGGTGGAAGCTGGCGGCACTTCGGTGGGTTTAGGCATCGAGTTACCTCACGAGCAGGGGATGAATAAATGGGTTGATCTGGGCATCAATTTCCGTTACTTCTTTGCTCGCAAGATGATGTTTGTCAAGTATTCGCTTGGCTTTATTGTGCTGCCGGGCGGTTTTGGAACAATGGATGAGCTATTCGAGGCACTGACACTTGTGCAGACGCATAAGATCAAGAGCTTCCCGATTGTATTGGTGGGTTCATCCTACTGGGGTGGACTCGTTGACTGGGTGCGCGGCCCGATGTTAGCGGAGGGGAATATTTCCTCCTCCGACGTTGATCTGATTCACGTGGTAGAAACACCGGTGGAGGCGACGGAAATAATTCGGAAGTTTTGTCGCGAAACAAATAACGGAGATTGCTAAATCACCGTTTGAGAGGAGTCGGTGGGGTTTCAAAACCGCTCTATGGTGCTCATTGCCCGTGACTTCGGTAGAATGGGGGGTAAAGCCACGGCAAACGGTACACGATAAACGATCGCGAACCGACGAGTACGCCGAGAGAGGAAGTACAGTATGGCTGCAATGAAGCCCCGCACGGGTGACGGTCCGATGGAAGCGACCAAGGAGGGACGCGGCATTGTCATGCGAATCCCCAGTGAAGGCGGAGGCCGCCTCGTTGTCGAGCTGACTCCAGATGAGGCTCAGACCCTTGCGGAGGAACTATCCGCAGCAATCGCATAGCGATCGGTTTCATCTCCCAAGGCCGAGGTCATTGACCTCGGCCTTTTGTTACGTGAGCCAACGCTAGGAGGTGCGCACTGCAACCGCCAGTCCGTCGCCCACCGGAAGTACGTGAGTAAGGAACTGCGGATTTTCCGCCAGGTCGCGGATGAGTTGACGCATATTCACGGTATCGGGTTCGCGTCGGGCGGGGTCGGCAACGTGGTCGTGCCAGAGGGCATGCGCGATGATCAGTACCCCGCCGGGACGCAGCATCCGCGCTGCATGGGTGACGTATTCGTGGTTTTCTTCCGGGTCAGCATCCAGGAGCATGAGGTCGTAGGCGCGCGAGGCCATACGGGGGAGAACATCGAGTGCCCGCCCGGTGATCAGGCGCGTACGCGGCGGACTCATTCCGGCCCGGGAGAATATCGCGCGTGCGCTGCGATGATATTCGGCTTCAATATCGATGGTGGTCAGTACCGCGTCATCACTCATTCCTGCCAGGAGCCACAAACCGGATACGCCGGTACCGGTACCAACTTCAGCGACGGCTTTAGCGCCGCAGGCTGCTACCAGGGTGCGCAAGGTGGCTCCAACGCCGGGGGAAACCGGCGTGCACCCGAGATCGTGAGCCTGTAGGCGAGCTGCGGTTAGAACGTCGCCTTCGGGAACGAATTCTTCACAGTAAGACCAACTGAGGGCTTTTTCCGTACTGATGGTCGTCTCGCTTTCACATCGCGCACGTTGAGCGTGCTGGGGGTTCGTTGTCACTAGCTTATCTGTCCCGGTGCAGAGTTTGCGTACTCTGGCGGGTAGAATATTTACATGTTTCCAGTCAGCGGCCTTCAACTGCTCGTCATTTTATTTGTAGCGGCGGTTGTTGTGGGCCCTTCTCGTCTACCTGCGGTGGCCTCGACAATATCGCGATGGGTGAAGGCATCGCGACGCGAATTGGCGAAATTGCGGGCGACGCTCGACGACGAGGTAGGCGATGAGCTAAAGGATTTCGATTTTTCTAAGCTCGACGTGCGCCAATACGACCCTCGACGCATGATTCGCGAGGCGGTACAAGAAGAGTTGGACGAATGGAAAGAACTCATCCGCCCGTTGGGTACCCCATCCGATACTCCTGCTACCGAACAGTCAGTCACCGCCGATACATTCGCCGCCGGCGCATCAGACCATTGTGACGGTACCGCCATATCGGCACAGCGCCGATCCACCCTTTCGGCCGCGAGGCAACCGGCGGCGCGCCGGGTCTCACATTGGTGGGTATCGCAACAGCCGACCTCGCGTGCCGCCACGAAACGCATGCGTACCGCGCGTCACCGCAACTCTTGCCACGGGCAGAGGCGGGCGGAGGACGACTCAGCCTCCTGTGCCCGCAATCCTGGCTAGCAGTAGGCTCTGCCTTAGATGGGGCTGACGCCCAGCTGACGGCCGGTGAGACCACGAGCGCGTTTTCCGAGCGTGTGCGCTATATCGTTCAACACGTCGGCAGCCGGTGAGCTGGCGAGAGCTACCGGTTGGCCGGCATCTCCGCCTTCGCGCAGATCGACATCGAGAGGAATCTGGCCAAGTAGCGGCACTTCGTATCCCAGGTGAGTAGATAGACGAGCCGCCACTGTTTCGCCTCCACCTTGCCCGAATAAATGAAGCTGAGTGCCATCCGGTTGCGGCAGGTAAGACATATTTTCCACCACGCCAATCACGCGTTGGCGCGTCTGCGCGGAAATGGAGCCGGCCCGCTCCGCCACTTCAGCGGCAGCTACTTGCGGGGTGGTAACGACAAGGATTTCGGCGTTCGGAATGAGTTGCGGAATCGAAATCGCCACATCTCCCGTCCCCGGAGGCAGGTCGAGTAGAAGTACGTCTAGATCACCCCAGAAAACATCTGCCAAGAATTGTTGAATGGCTCGATGGAGCATGGGCCCGCGCCATACAACCGCCTGACCTTCGGGAACGAACATGCCAATGGAGATAACCTTGACGTTATGAGCTACCGGCGGAATAATCATGCCGTCAATAACCGTCGGTTCGTGTTCGACTCCCATCATGCGTGGAATCGAAAATCCGTAGATATCGGCGTCGACGATACCAACTTTGAGTCCGTTTTTCGCCATTGCGGCACCGAGGTTGGCGGTGACGGAGGATTTACCGACCCCACCTTTTCCGGAGGTAACAGCCAGCACTCGGGTGAGGGAATTCGGCTGCGCGAAAGGAATCTCTCGTTCGGCTACACCACCGTTGAGTTTTTCTCGCAGGGCTTTCTTTTGTTCGTCATTCATAACCCCCATGACAACGCTCACAGTTTCGACGCCCTCGATCTTCTTGAGGCGTTCTTCAATATCGGCTGTGATACGCGATTTGAGAGGGCATCCGGCGGTGGTCAAAAGAACGTTGACCTCGACGTGTGTCCCTTCCACGGTAATGGTATCGACCATGTCGAGGTCGGTAATGGGCCGACGGATCTCCGGATCCATGACATCGTTAAGTGCTTCGCGAACTATTTCTTCGGTGACCATATTCATAGTTCCTATCCTAGTCTCATATATCAGTGAAACTCTCGTTGAGGGTAGGCTCGTAATGGTTCTAACAGTTCGAGTTTTAAGGGCAAAAGTGAAGTCCAAGCACGCTCCGACTGCACAGCAGGCTTCGACACCTGCGCGATCCGCAGCCGCGCGGCCTCCGGTCCGCCGAATCCGAGGTTTAGATGGAATGCGCGCCCTCGCGGCGGCAGCCGTCCTGTTCTACCATCTGGTGCCAGGTGAAGTTCGCGGCGGCTTTCTCGGGGTAGACGTTTTCTTCGTCCTGTCGGGATTTCTCATCACGGCGCTACTGGTTCGCGAACACGTAGCCAATGGTCGAATTAATCTGCGCGCATTTTGGATACGCCGCATCCGTCGTCTTCTTCCGGCCGTCGCTCTCATGGCAACAGTGACGCTGATCGTGGCAGGTCTATTGAATGTCGATCTCCTGGTGGGTATTTTGCCGCAGTTCCTGGGAGTCATCACTTTTGCCTACAACTGGGTTGAGATCGCCATCGGAGCATCTTATTTCGATCAGGCAAATCCGCATCTATGGACCAACGTATGGTCGCTCGCGGTGGAGCAGCAGTTTTATCTCGTCTGGCCGGTGGTGGTTTTAGGTATCCTCGCACTGAAGAAAAAATTCCGGTGGATGATTCCCGCCGCTTTGGCGGTAGCCTCCTCGCTGCTGATGGCTTGGCTGATTCAAGGCGCAGATGATTATACGCGCGCCTATCAGGGCACCGATTCCCACGCCTTCGGTTTAATGCTGGGGGCTTTGCTCGCTCTCGTCGCGCACCGTCCGCTCCAGCATCCGCAAAAAGATCCCTCTCGGCGCACAGTCTGGCTACGCGGACTACTGGCATGGGTCGGTTTATTCGTTGTCATCGGCGGATGGTTCACCATTCCAGATGATCAACCGTGGGTCTACCCGTGGGGAACACTCATCGTATGCGTCGGCATGATTGCTTTGATGCAGGGATTCTTCCCCAGCATCGACGCGCAGTTCGGCCCCGCCCAATTGCTGTCATCGGCGCTGGACTCACGGGTGCTGGTGTGGTTAGGGGAGAGGTCATACGGCATTTATCTGTGGCATTGGCCGGTACTTGTCATTATGAGTAATCAGTTCCCCCAAATGTCGGTGGGGCTGTCAGCACTGATTGTGGCAGCTATTTCGATTGTGACCGCTCATCTATCGTTTACCTTGGTAGAAACACCGATGCGCTACAACGGGATCGGGGCGACACTGCGTGCGTGGTTGGGGCCATCGTGGCACATTATCGACCCGACGGGCAGGGCACGCTCACTCCCACGGCCTCGTGACTATATTCGCCTCATTATGCCGAGTCTGCTCATGGTGGTGGTTGTCGGTACGGTTATCGGCATGCTCCTGTCCTCACCCGATAAAACGAGGGCGCAACTGGCGGTTGAACGGGGTGAAGCAAATACTGCCCAGCAAGAATCTCACCCCGCACCAACCAGTGAGGCAGATATCCAGCCCGAAGAGAGCCCTGAACCGGAAGAGCCTGCGGTGGAAGAAACTCCGGGACCGGATGTTCCTCCCACCGGGGAACACGTAACGGTAATTGGAGATTCCGTTACGGTAGCGGCTTCTCCTGCTCTGCAAGAGAAATTACCTGGGGTGACAATCGATGCCGAGGTATCTCGATCAATCTACGCCGGGATTTCGATCATTGAGCAGCAACTCAATGAGGGGACGCTGCGTCCCTACGTAGTCGTGGCTTTAGCGGCAAACTCTGAGATGACGACTGATCAGATTGAACAGATTATTGATTTGATCGGCGAGGAACGACGCCTAGTTCTGGTTACTGGATTTGGTCCGCAACGGTTGACTTGGATCGGAGTATCCAATAATTCCATCGCTGAGGTCGCGAATGCTCACAGTGACATCGTGCAAGTGGCTGACTGGGCGAGCGTAATTTCGGATCACACCGAGCATTTGGCGGCAGATTACGTTCACCCCGACGGCCAGGGCGGGGACATATACGCGGATTTGGTAGTCGGTGCTCTAGAGAAGTTCTGATTCGTTGTCGGAGGGTTTGTCTCGATTGATTTCTGCCAGCAACTCACGCAACTCTGACCGTACAAAGTCGCGGGTAGCCACGTCGTTGAGGGCTTGACGCAAACCCGCTATTTCGCGCGTCAGATATTCGGTGTCGGCCAGGTTGCGTTCAGCGCGGCGCCGATCCTGTTCGGCGGTAACCCGGTCACGGTCGTCCTGTCTATTTTGGGCCAGCAGAATCAGCGGGGCAGCATAGGACGCCTGTAGTGACAGCATGAGTGTGAGGGCGGTGAAACCGAGCTCAGCTTTGTCGAACTGCATGGATTCGGGAGCCCAGGTATTCCAACCGAGCCAGGCGAATACGAAGACCGACAGATATACCAGAAACTGGGGAGTGCCGGAAAACCGAGCAATGGCTTCGGCAACCCGGCCGACGCCTTCGGATTGAAGATTAATGCGAGGCAGTCGGCGCCTGCGGGTGAGCGGGGTATCGAGACGGTCAGCCATCGTAGCGGTCCTCCATTTCAGCGTCTGTGATTTCAGCGTCCTGGTCTCGCCAATCGTCCGGCAGGAGATTGTCAAGGACATCGTCCACCGATACGGCTCCGAGTAAATGTCTATTTTCGTCGATAACGGGGATAGCAGTGAGGTTGTACGTTGCCAGCAGGCGAGTAATGGTGCCGATGGTGGCGCCGGGAGCAACCGCGTCGACGTCGGTATCGAGGATGGTTCCTAAAAGCGTTTGCGGAGGTTCACGCAACGCTCGTTGGATATGGACGGCACCGAGGTATCTCCCGGTTGGCGTTTCCAGCGGTGGGCGGACGATCAGGACGAGTGCCGCCAGCGCGGGTGGGATATCTTCACGCCGGACGCCGGCGAGAAGTTGGGCAACGGTTGCGTCGGGTGGCAATATAACCGGTTCTGTGGTCATCAGCCCGCCGGCCGTATGCTCTTCGTATTTCATCAGGCGTCGCACGTCTTCTGCTTCATCTGGTTCCATGAGATTCAGCAGGTTGGAGGCAACTGTTGACGGCATATCAACGATGAGGTCGGCGGCGTCATCGGGCTGCATGACGTTAAGAACATCTGCTGCCTGTCCCGGCTCGAGGGCGGCGAGCACGTCGATAGATCGGTCTTCGGGAAGTTCTTCGAGGACATCAGCTAAGCGTTCATCGGGTAGTTGTTGAGCTACTTCCAGCATGCGTTCTTTAGGCAGGTCTTGCAGTAAGTCAGCCAGATCAGCCGCTTTCAGATCGTGGGTTGACGCTATCAGACTAGTGGCGTCTTGGACGCCGGCAGAACTAATCAGACTGGATACTGCGGACAGTGGAACGAGCATGGTTTCGCCGGAGCGTTTAATCCCGAGAGTTGATTTGCGTACCCGTTCGACGAATAGTTGCGTGATACGCCATTCTTTAGGCAGTCGCTGTTCGATGGCAATATCGGCGATACGGACGGGCCCGGAGCCATCCTTCATCGTAACTACCCGGTCAAATAATTGGGATACGACGAGTGTTTCTACCGGGCGCTGGGTGAAGCGCCGCATATTGAGTAAACCAGTGGTAATGACGGCTCCGGGTTTGATGGAGGTGACGCGCGAAAACGGAACGAAGACGCGTCTGCGTGAGGACACTTCGACGACGAGGCCGACAATGCTTGGCGCCTCTGAAACGCGCAGAATCGAAACCACGTCGTGGACTCGCCCCACTTTATCTCCGATGGGGTCAAAGACGTCGGTTCCGGCCAGTCGTGCGATAAAAACTCTAGTGCCGAGTGTGCGGACGGTTTTTGCTCCAGTATTCACGTCTTAAGCGTAAACCGTGGACAGAGAAAAAACATGATTGCACGAACCCAATAACGCAATCACTAGATTTCGACTAGCGGCATTGACGCGAGATTCTCGCGATACGAGGGGCTCCCCGCCGATGCCGACGAATGACGATTAGCGCGGCTTATATCGCACACTGAAGGCAATGGATGCGACTCCGACCGCCAAGAATGCGACGGCTAATCCAGCGATCGTCAGTAAATCGGAGTCAAAACTACTGCCAATATTGTTATCTGATTCGGCCCACTGTGCAGAGTCGCGAGCTGCCTTGGGTTTTCCAACCATAACTTCACCTGGATCGGTATCCTCCTCGGTTGAGGGGATATCGCTTTGGGGTTTGAGTTCGGTTTCCGGAATGTCACTAGGTTGACTCGGTGGTTGCGTGGTGGCAACTCGCGGAGTTTCCAACCGCGCCTCGAGGGGCGTAGCGGCCCTGGTGACCGATGACGTGCGAGGCGCTTGAGGGCGGGACACAGAAGGCTTGGTGGGCACTGTACTACCCGCGCCGGGCGGCTCCGCGTCGACGTGATCTTCCTCGGGTTTGCTAGTTTCATCCGGCGCCGAGTTGCTGTCGCTGGTGTCCGCAGT
Source organism: Actinomycetaceae bacterium (assembly GCA_030537795.1). Classification (GTDB taxonomy): domain Bacteria; phylum Actinomycetota; class Actinomycetes; order Actinomycetales; family Actinomycetaceae; genus Gleimia. Next base: position 7,141 of record JAUNVE010000012.1, on the reverse strand, counting down.
GTCATTCGGTTCAGTTTCGTCGGAACTACCTTCGCCCTCATCCGCTGGTGGGACGCAACCGGAAAAGATCTCAGGGTCGAAGAAATACGCGGTCGATACCATGGTTTCCGGTTCAGATTCACTCAGTCGCAAGACTTCAATAGTAAAAGCATCGTCGTTGAGGGAACCGTCCATGGGGTGGGTTACGACGCCACTTGTTTGACCTTCCGCAACTGTGAAGGGGTAGGTGTCGATAGTAGCGGTGGAGTGAGAAATGGTCACCGCGTAGTCGCCCGCTTCACTCAGACCGGAAGTCGTAATATCAATCGCACATTCGCGGTGATCGATTTGCAGGTGGACAGCGTGATTTAACTCGGTATCTATGCCCGCCTCAACTGCGTTCGCGTTGCAAGCGGGCAGGCTAATGAATGTGAGAGCGCATGCGGAACTGACGCCGAGAAATATGCGAGCAATAAACCGGGGTCTGTTCATGGAAGTCCTTGAGGGGTCTGCGAGGATGGGATAGGGATAGTTTCTATCTTATTAGTTTATCGTTATGTTGTCTGCAGGCGTCTAGTTTTGCGCCACGAGATAAATTGATGTTGCGGTATACGGGAAGGGCCGTGAATATGTCAGGATGGGGATATGAGTTCGAATTTACAGTCCCCGAATATCACGGCTTTACCGACTCCTCCGAGCGGAACTGAGGTTGCTTCCTATCGAACATATGCGGAAGCACAGGCGGCTGTCGACCATCTGTCTGATCGTCAGCTAGAAGTTCGAGTCCTCACTATCGTGGGAACGGATCTTCGTTTAGTCGAGCGCATTACCGGTCGGTTAACGCTGGGGAAAGTCATTCTGTCGGGTGCTTTGTCGGGTATGTGGTTCGGTTTATTTATCACTATTCTGATGGCTTTATGGCTGTCCGAATCTTCGCTGGTCATTATTCCCATCGGTGTTTCGATGGGCGCCCTATTCGGCATTATTTTCAATGTTGTCCCATACGTATTGCGGCGCGGTGAACGCGATTTCACATCGGCCACCCAGGTGGTGGCGTCACGTTATGCGGTGCTGGCCAACGAGAATATTGCGCAATTCCGCCAGATACTGGCGAATTCTCCCGGCAACTTAACGCGCCCTGCGGAGCGTAGGTCGCCGATGCATACATCCGGGCCCACCGCGTTCGGGTCACGGCCGGATGAGCAGCCCAAATACGGGGTGCGACTGAGCGAAAAAGAACGTCGGGAAGACAGCGAGGTGCAAGCGACGGCGGGGCCTGATCTAAAACAAACGTGCGATAAGCCCGACACTGATCAAAATAACAGTGGCACTTGATATGACGATAAAATGTGTGCATCGGCAGTTTGCCGGCGTCAACTCGATTCGTTGATGTGAAGCTTTTGGTATTTGCTTTTAAAGGGTGGCGAGTAGCTAGGCGTCTCGGTTAGAAACGGCGGACTGCTAGCCTGTTATACCGTGTAAAGTTCTGGGAAGGAGGGCGACGTGAATCATCGTCGGGTAGGTGGAGTGCTTGGCGGGCTTGGCCCCCTAGCAACAGCATATTTTCTGCAGCGGATCGTACTGGCGACGGATGCTCAAACAGATCAAGAACACATTGATCTGATTATCACGCAACGGTCATCAACCCCCGATCGAACAGCGGCAATTCAGGGTAAGGGGCCGTCTCCAAAAGAAAGTCTCAACCGTGATATCAGCCTTTTGGTAGATGCCGGTGCTGACTTCATAACCGCACCATGCAACTCTTCAATGGTGTTTCTAACCGATGCGGAGCAAAGCCACGGTGTCCCTTTCCTCAGTATTATCGATGAAACTGTCAAAGCAGCAAGAGTTCGTTATCCGCAGGCCTCCACCCTTGCTCTACTGGCAACAGAGGGGACGATCGCAAGTGGTTTGTACCGTGAAGCAGCTGAAAAATATAGCTTTGAGCTAATTGAACCTGACAGGGTAGAACAGCAGCAGGTTACTGACATTATTTATCGGCAGGTCAAGGCTAATCAGCCGATTAACGAAGAGCAGTTTTTTAGCTTGTGCGATACTTTGACAGCTCGGCGTGCTGAGGTGATTATCACCGGTTGTACGGAGCTTTCTGTGGCCGTTGAACAACTGGGTGACCGCGGGCGACCAATAGTTGATTCTCTGGCTAGCCTCGCCGAAGCCACCATCCTAGAGGCCGGCGGCAAGGTTCTCGCTACTGATTGATCCACAAAGTATTATTGGACGGCGTCGCACTGGCCGAGTCGATTGTAGTATTCCGTCGACCACGGACCTGTTGCGCTCACGTTTAGTGGCGGCGAGATAATTTAGAATTTCGCTTGACGGAGGCTGGGTTATGCAACCCCTGAGCGACGATGAGTTCAACGATGCGGTCCCACGGAATGTGACGACGCACCGCCGCACATTGGGCCGCCGTGTGGGTGTGCTCAAATGATTCATGTGCCGCCGCAATAATGACATCCGGGTCTTCCCCCAGTGCTTCCGCCAGCCAAATCAGACCCATCGCGCACTGGAAGCTATTGTATCCCTGTTTGGCGCGACGCCCGCGCGTCTTACGATTGTACGCTCCGGCGCCGGCGAGGTGGCTAAACCACCCCATCAGATGTTCTTTTTGGCTGTGATACCACACGTTATTGGACTCGTCTAGAGTCGGCGGTTCAAACTTCCTGTACAGCGGGGTTTCGGCAGGTAGTTGCTCGATAATACGAGCGAAAGTGCGGCCGGAAAAGTTGTATTCGGTCATGGGAGAGCCTTTCTACGGGGAGGTTGCCTGGGCGTACAGTTCAAAGAGGTGGGCAACGATTTTCTTTTCGTCGCCGTTAAAGTCAACGCCGTAGGCTTCTTCAACTGCTTGGTCGAGGGCGTTGTGAGCATTGACGAGGGCGGGGTAGAGGAAGTCATTATCGGGATCGTAGAGGTCGGCCAGGGTCGCTCCCTCATATTGCTTGCGGGCGTCGAGGACGGCTTGCGCACACAGTTCAATGCGGAGTTGCTGGTCATCTGTTGCATTTGGCCAGATGAAATTGTTGTAGACAATGGTATTGGCATAGCTGTACCGCATCTCTAGCCGGCCCGCGACAGCGCGCATCCAGGCATTGTGGAACTGCGACATCATAATGCCAAATACATAGAGCGAACCGGTGGGAATAAAATAGAGCTTATCCCCGGGAATCATTCCATTGTGTACAAACCCCATCGGAATATACCTCCGGCGTTCAGAAGACACCTTTGGAACACCGATATAGGTTCCGGTAGCCGCGGGTCGAATTTCGTCAAAGAGCCACGGAGTTTCCGCTTTTCGTCGCGTCGCAGCTTTTCTTGACTTGCTTCTGTACTCGGCGACCGCGCGCACTCTTTCAAGAACTAGGGGCATGGCCTGCAAATCTCTGGGACTCGCATCGACCAACCATAGACAGTAGCGATCGACGCCGTTAATAAACTCCTGGCCCATTGAGAAGGGACGAATCCACTCTTCAGCTATTGGTTCGGTAGCAATGAGCTCGTTGCGTTCCTCACGGTTTAATAGGAGAAAACCTCCCTCCGTTGGCTTACCACCGGCTATCATCGGAATCTCGGCGCTCAGTGGCTTGCGCCTGCGTTCAATAAAGACGCTCGGCGCATCCGCGAGGTAGCCATTGATTTCCTTGACCTCAGTGACGGATATCAGCTCATTGCGGTGGTAGTCGAAGAGCAGGCGGGGTTTACGAGTACCGTAGGAAAATCCGATGATAACGACGTGAACTTGCGCGTGGTCTGAGGCTTCATTTCCCCATTCAAAAGATCGATGGGCAAAGTCAATAGATATGCCACGCTCAAACAGTGGCTTCCACAGCGGGGTCACCTGCTGGCCCTGACAAATCGAGTTGGTCGAGACGAATGCGCACGGGGTTTGCAATCCCTCCGTGTAATCAGCGGCTTTTTTATACCAGCCAGCCACGTAGTCGAGGACGCCGCCGGCGCGACCGAAAAGCTCGGCACGGTCCTCTTTTTGTTCTCGCGTGTGATTCGAATATCCAATAAAGGGCGGGTTCCCCATAATGTAGTCGCACTCTGCGGCGGGAACGACCTCATTCCAATCCATGCGCAACGCATTACCCGTCACAATGGTGGCCGCGTCTGACAGCGGCAAGTCATCAATGTCGCGCAGAATAATCGACTGGGATTCAATATTCGCTTGCAGCTCCGCAATCCACAGTGCCGTGCGAGCAACATTGACGGCAAAGTCATTAATTTCAATGCCGTAAAACTGATCGAGAGTAACCTTGATTTGGCTCGCGCCCATTTCTTCCATCTCAAACGATGTTTGCCCCGACTCCAGCTGCGACAAAACCGAGTTCTCCAGGCGGCGCAAGTGGATATAGGTTTCGGTAAGGAAGTTTCCAGATCCGCAGGCGGGGTCGAAGAATACCAGCGAACCAAGCTTTTCCTGATACTTCAGTAGTCGATTGCGGCGACGACGGTCCGTTAGCCCTTCTTCGGTCAAAATATCATTCAGTTCTTCGCGCAGATCATCGAGAAATAGTGGATCAATAACGCGGTGGATATTTTCGGGGCTGGTGTAATGCATCCCGCCGGAGCGCCGCGTGTGCGGGTTGAGGGTACTTTCAAAAACTCCGCCAAAAACCGTGGGGGAGATTTCTGCCCAGTTCGTCTGTTCACTTACTTCGAATAGCAGAGAGCGGATTTCATCGGTGAAATTCGGTATTTCAACGCGGCCGTTGAAGAGCCCTCCATTGATATAGGGGAAAGCTCGCAGGGAATCTGACAGATACGGGTCGCGGTCTTCCACCGGCGTATCGAGAACTGCGAATAGATCGAGAAGCGCACCGCGCATCTGCTGAGCGGAAAACTCTCGGACGTAGTGGAGAAAAGCGTCGCGCCGAGTAAAGAGGCCCGAGTCTTCGGCAAATAGGCAAAATACCAATCGCACACACAGCACGTTGAGATTATGCTGGCTCTCGTCACTATCGGGGTCGATATACTGGGTGGACAGGGCCGCGTGAAGCCGCCCAATCTGCTCACCGGCTTCAATCGATACGGCCTCTTCGCGTCTGGAGCGACTGAAAGCTGGATCGGTGAGGAAATTCAGCAGGTAGAACTGCTCGGGTAGTTCGGCCAGCGCAAACTCGACGTAGTCATCGCGCGGATTTGTTTTATTGAGGTCGTGGATCCGGAAGCGGTGGAAGTTCGAGACGATGATGAAGTCTGGTCGCTGAACATTCGGTAACGAGTCGGCATAACGCTTAGCCTGCTCAAAAGGCGTCACCATGACGCCTTGCCGTATTTCCCGTTTATCGAGGTCGACGCTACCGGACTTTTGTTCCACAATGGTCTTTGCTTCCGCAATGACCACATCAATGAACCCGCCCGCACTCGTCGGCTGTTCGAAACGGCACTTGGTGGTCACGTCGGTCATGCCGAGGACATTGCGCAACAGTTCGAGCCAAAAGCTGTGCGTATCCCCTTTTTCGTAGGCGCGGTTAGCCCACTTGTGAGCGAATTCGGTAGCGGCTCGCTGTCGTTCCGCGTAGCTGAGCACATCGACCTCCGGTTATCTGCTTGGATACTACTGTAGCGATAAGCACCGACAAATGAGGTCTTCGTTTCAGGTGGTTGAGGAACTGGGTCTTTCCCAGGTAGCCATCGGTCCCGCAACTACCGTGAATAGCGGGTGGGGGAGTGGCTCGCAATCTCGAATCTTTTCGAAATGATCAATATCGCGGGTCTGTACCTTAACTAGCAGATGTGCCCATTCGTATTCGAGTTGACCGCGCGTGACTTCCATGGGGGTAACTGCGTCAGCAGGTTGCATGATGCGGCTGCGATCAAAGCGATAACCGCGGGCATCGGCCTCCTCTGCCAATGCGCTCAAATACACGCCAATAGACGCGAGTGGATCCGTTTGAGCGCGAAAGCGCTCAAGCTGAGGATGCCGAGTATAACCGCGAGTAAGACCCGCGAGAACTTTCTGTGCAAGCAACGCTTCCCGCCAGGTCCCTAAGAAACCTTGGCGATCAAGAAACTGGGGGTGCACAGACCACAGCCGCACCTAGTCTCACCTCGCCGGTTCTACTGCCGCGAGTAGTTAGTTGAGGGCGGCAAGCGCAGCGTCGTAATCGGGCTCCGTCTTGATTTCATCAACTAGTTGGACGTGGGTAATCGTGCCCTCGGCATCTGCCACCATCACTGTCCGTGCGAGGAGACCTTTGAGCGGGCTCCCTTCGAGAACGATGCCGTAGTCTTCGCCGAAACTCGAACGGAACGCCGACGCTGTTGTCACATCGTCGATACCTTCGGCACCGCAAAAGCGTGCCAGTGCAAATGGAAGGTCCTTCGAGATGCATATCACCGCGGTGTCATCGAGATTTGCCGCCGCCTCATTGAAATGGCGCACGGATGCGGCGCAGACGCCGGTATCAACGGATGGGAAAATATTGAGAACTACGCGTTTGCCTGCGAAATCAGACAGCTTGACCGGCCCCATATCGAGGCCCACCAGTTCAAAATCAGTCAGTTTATCGCCGACTTTCGGTAGTTCTCCCGATGTCGGTGTTTCTTGTCCTTCGAAATGTGTGATAGCCATAAGGTCACTGTAACGAACTGATTCAAGCTCATCAATAGATACTGAATTGCGTACGGGTCAGTATTTTGCATTCAAGCGCTGGGCGAGTGATATTATCGCCGTCACATGAGTAGCTGACTGTAGCCGCAAGTATGTATGTCAATGATTTTGCATATAAACACGAGGCGAGTCTTCGATTCGCGATATGTGGAAAACGTCCGGCCGAAAAGACAAACTGGGACTTAAGGCGCGGTGCCGTTATATGTGTGGATTTGAAATAAATATTTATGAACAGTGAAATCTTCTATTCTGCCTAGTCGGAAAGGGGTTGATTGTTAGCTCGAGCAGGTCCGAAAAAACCTAAAGTAGTTTGACGGTCTAGGACTTTAGTCTATAGTTGGTAATCGATGCGTAATTTCACCGGTGGTTTCCTCATGTGAAACGCGCTATTTCGTCCCTATTAACTAGTTCCGACCTTGAGGTATCCAGTGACTATTCAGCGCCCGAAGGCCGTGTTCTTCCTTTTGATAGCATTCATGCTCATTGTGAGCCCGCTATCAACTATTTCCGCTTACGCAGCGTCTG
>JAUNVE010000054.1 GCA_030537795.1 Actinomycetaceae bacterium | reverse complement strand
AAGCTCCGGGCCAGGCTCTTTGAAATTGGCGGGAAGATCGCCACCCACGCCCGCCAAGTCACCCTGCATCTGGCCTCCACCGCACCAGAGGTGCAACTCCTGATCAAAGGCTTGCAGCGGATCACGGCGCTGAGCCCACCATAGGCAAAACCGCCATCTCTCCGCACTCAAACAGAAAACAAAACCAGCACCACCGTGACCGGTGTGGAACCCGTCACCGACAACCGCCACACGGTCAGCGGTCGCAATGTCACACCCACATGCCAAAATCAGAACCATCAGGCAGACAGTCAGCCCTGATCCACCAGAATCCCGGCCTCATGCAAGATCGAGGCTAGACAATCTAATTCTCTAACAAGGCCCTCACCTACACCGAACCAAACTCTCCGCCCCGGAATTCACACGCGGCTGCCCTGACTACACTCTGGATTCGGAAGAGCCGGATTGCCCGCGGGTTCCGTAACCCAATCAACTATCAATCGCGTATCCTGCTAAGAAGTGCCGCCCGGACGGTGGCATGAATTCATCTCAGCGGGCTGGTATTCACCACGAAACGCGAAGAGCCACTACACTCGGAAATCCAAGCTAGGTTCGGGCGAATGCGCGGAGATGCAGGGGGGTGGTCTGAGGCGCCGACGAACTGCAAGTACGGCGGGAATGACAAGGCACAACATTGCCGAAATTATGCTCGCAAGTACGACACCGTTTGCTCCAATTTTCGTCGCAAGCAACACTGAAAGTGGAATCTTAATAGATAACAGTGCAAACGATCCTATGGCTTGCATCCGTCGGCCGCTGGCATCCATGAGAAGCATTCCGTTCGTTGTGTGCACAGCAAACATGAAAAGTAGTAAAGAGAAGACAATGTACGTGCTTTCACTTATGTTCATCGAAGCCACTCCGGACTTCATGAACGAGGCCACAAATGGCCCAAATAGTGTGAGCCCAAGAGCCAAAAGAAAGCCAAGAATTGCAAATAGAAACATCGACTGCCTATGAAATGCGCGACGTTTCCTAATTTCGGTAGTTCGAATGAACATAGGCCAAAGCGTCTGCCCTCCCACATTGACTATCGACAATAACGGTGAATAGAGCACGGCCACCACCGAATAGATCGCCAATTCTTCAGTCGAACTGAAATGAGATAGCACAACCCTGTCAGACTGGTAGGCTAAGGGTAGCGAAATTGCGATGACTGCCATTGGAAGTGCCACGCGCCTGATATGAATGTTTTCGGTCGTCGGCTTCTGACAGCTATCACGTGGATATTGCCTAATTAGCCGCCAGGCTACGAATGCGACGACCGATTGAGCCACCAGAGGGCCGCTCGCAAAAGCAATTCCGTATAAAGCAAAGCTTGCCTGACCCGCCGCATGCACGATGCTCACGTTTGCAAGGGATAGTATCCCGCCGATTCCGAGGATTAGAGTCGATAACGTCTGTTTCCCCAAACCGAGCAAGATCCTCTGGCCGGCGCCCAAGGGGATACCCAAACCCATCGCTGCGGTTAGTGCCAGACACGACATCTCGGTTTCAAGCCCTGGCGGTAGTCCCAAGATCGTCGACCAAACACCAAAGGCTGTCAAAGTAAGTCCGACAAGGATTGCCGCAATGCAGATTAGGGAAAGCAAGCGGATCGCCTTTTTCGCGGTCCTGCGAAAAACGTCACTTCCCGCTCCATGGCTAGCCGCAACATCGGTCAAGACGGCCGCGATGCCAAAATCGGAGATGGGAATGAGGAGCGGGAGTGAAATTAGGAGAGAAAACCACGAGAATCCGACTGAACCCGTCGAGTCCAAGACCATCCGAGCACTAAAAATCGTTGATAGACCCGTGACTGGGAGGACGATCGTCCGAGCTGCTATTGATCCGAGTGAGTCTCCCATTGCTGAAAGTTTTGCCAGGTATTTCAACCTTGGTCCACTAATGGCAGGGAAAATTTTGTCTTTGCCTTTGGCGTTTCCTGAATAGGGTCTGGTAATCCATTTATACGGATGACACGTGCTGGCGAGCCTGCAACCATAGATCGAGCTGGGGTGTCAATGAGAACAACTGAGTTCGCCCCTACGGTCGTTCCCTCACCCAGACGGACGTTCCCTAACACTTTTGCACCAGCGCCAATGGTAACGTTATCATCAAGGACCGGATATCCGTGATTAGAGTCACCGCTAATGTACTTTTCGCCGAACGTCACCTGTTGCAGAATAGTGACATTTGAACCGATCACTGTTCCCTTGCCAATAACAATCCCATTCGGATGAGGCAGCAGCAATCCCGGCCCGATGTTACTCCCCGGAATAGTGTCGAGGCCGAACCATGAAAGTGCGACGGCTCGAAGGGTTCGAGCCATCCACGCGGCCCTCTGACTTGTTGCGAATTGTTGTATCCGAATCAATATGCAAGCACCATACCCGGGGTGTCTGAGCAGAGCACCAGGCACGCCCCAAGGCCACGTATTACTGGAGTAGCGATGCAAGTCTGTGACGAAGAATCCTTTAATCCTGTTCATGATCAGTCCCGGTACTGCGTCGCAGGCCAACCTTGACCAGGAGGGCTCCCGCGAACTCGCGGATTTCTCGGTAGAGAGCCATCGCCTCTGTGTAGGTCCTGTCTACCGGCAACGAGTTGAAAGCAAGTACATCGTTCTTAATTCGCATTCGATGATAGATCCTCTCCCTTCGCCAATAGGTGGTTTGGCTATGTACGCCGCCTTCTAGGAACCGAGCAGTTACTTTACCAAATGTGTACGGCTCCGAAATTTGACCTGCCCGAATAGCAAACTCTTGGTCGCAGGCGTAGTCGAAGGAGAGATCGAATCCACCCAAGTGGTCGAATAGATCTCGGCTGACGTACGTCGCCTGGTGAGGAGCGAACCTTGTCCCCAGTTCGATGGAACGCTGAGCATGAGGAAACTGCTTTGTGAAGCCGCGGCCGGCGCCATCATTGTCGACATACTGCATTTGGCCGTAGGCCCATCGCCAAGTTTCAGACTTCCAAAGATCGGCGATATCTGAAAGTACCTCCGAATTACTGAATGAGTCGCCGGCATTCATAAATACCATCAGATCGCCGGTGGAAAGCGAGGCGCCTTTATTCATCGCATCGAAAATTCCCCTATCCTTTTCCGAAACCCAACGATTGGCATAGCTAGGCGCATAGGATTCAAGCCAAGATAGGGTGCCGTCTGTCGAGGCACCATCGACCAGGACGTGTTCGATATCTGGGTAGTCTTGTTCCTGAAGTGAATGAACCATCATCTTAATGCCAACGAGGTCATTCAAAGCTACCGTAATTACACTAATTCTTGGAGCAGTCCTCACAAGCTATTCCTTCCGATCGGAGGTCACATGAACAGATAGAACATCAGATGATGGCAACCAATTCAAATCTTTCATACAATGATGAGGGCGGCGGATAGATGATTCCTCGATAACGTGCATGAGCAAACTGGAAGCATGTTCATCGGTAAATCGGTCCAACCACGTTGTAACATCAGGAATTATCATTCGGGAGGCAGCGACTAATCCTTTAGCGTAGTCATCCGATGAATTCCCCATGACTAGCTTCGCAGTCACGTTTGGTATACAGGCATCTGCCACTCCAAGAGCCTTCGACGATACGACGGCTGGCACGGATCTGGCCGCGGCCTCAACAAGGACGTTGCCAAAACCTTCAGTTCTCGAGGTCGAAAGTACTATCCCATCTTCGGGAATATGGTCATGCCACCTATTAACCCAACCGTGGAACACTGCCTCAATTCCATACCCTTCGGCCATCTCTCGCAGAGCCTCCTCTTCGGGGCCTGTGCCAAAGAATTCCACCCGCACCCTTTTCCCAGTCTCCTCCTGGACGCGATGTGCGGCTTCTATCGCAAGATTCAGGCGTTTTTGTCGGACAAGCCGCGATGCGACTACAACGGCGATAGAATCTCGATATCGTTCCGTATCAGTGTGTGTGAGTGGGCGAGAGACTCCCTCGGCAGCGGGATTTGGAACAACCCAGATCCGGGCGGAGGACATCCCGCAACTTGCTGTGATGTCCGCAGCGGCGGGGTGTGAAACAGCAACACAAGCATCGGCGAATCTATAAAACAATCGGGCCATGCTCCACTGAATCTTCTGGGCAAGCCGATCAGTTCGATTCAGCTCAGCGTGAATAGTATGTTCGCTAATAATTGTCAACGTTCGCGAATTACGGCGCCAAGTGTTTGCGAGAAGGGCGAGCAAATTGCAGTATGGCATGAGTGAAACAATTGCGTCGTAGTGATGCTGATTTAGTTCGTTTCGCAGCGCAGCTATCCGTGGGAGGAAGCCGCTTGCAGTAGTGGAAAGTTTCCGGGTCTCACATACCGGATCGTCTGGCACATTTCCATGTGTCAATATCAGCGTCACGTCTACGGCCAGGTGGGAGAGTCCAGCGCCCCAACGGACCGCCACATGTTCCGCTCCACCGCCGGTCAGGCTCGGTGTAAGTATTGCAACCTTCAATGGCGATTCCCTGTCATTCTTTCGGCTTAGCTGTTCTAGGTTAGTTCGGGGACGTTCTGCTGTATCTTTCAGACTGCCATGTCGGCCGCGTACGACTTTTTTGTTGCGGCAGCTGCGCAAGAAGGACCGTATCCGGTGGAACATCAATATTCACAACACATCCTGGACCGATGTGACACCGGTTGCCGATATGGATGTCTCCCACGATCACAACGTTGGGTCCGATGAAGACATCGTCGCCAATAGTAGGTGCATTGCCGCGGGTCGCGCCAATCGTCACTCCAGGGTGAAGTCTGCAGTTTCGGCCGACGCTAGCGTCTTTGTTCACAGTAATCGTGCCTACATGCGCCAGAGAAAGACCATCGGCGAAAACACCCAGTGGAATTGTGAGCCCGAGATGCGACGTCAATTTCTGGTAACGCCATCTCGACAGCAAGTAAAAAGGCCATAATAAGCGATTTGAATCTGCTAATTCCCGGAACAGTTCAGCTCTCCGGAGCGCCCTAACAATGTGAACCTCGGGCCTTGTCCATCGGTACCGAAGTCGAAACTTAGAGAGATTCTGCATCACCAAGTCTCGCTGGTTAGTTCGTCGAAAGTCTTCCAGCGCAGTCCCGACGTTCATATTCCTGACTCGTCCTGTCCGAGGAGCCGACGGACTGCTTGAGGGGCAGCCCGATGCTGCACCCTGGCGATACAGGCCTGTGATTCGCACGCTGCCGCTTCCATAATGGCGTGCGCCAAGCCACAAGGCTCACGTCCCGCTACGCGCGCGCCATTCACGCCTCGTTCTAACACCCTGTCTGTGTCGGCTTCGATAGTGGCCACGATGGGTAGTCCAGTAGCACCTGCCTCTGCGACGACCCGAGGAGAGCCTTCATAGTGAGAGGTGAGTAGCAGGACCGTAGAGCCTGCCATTAGCTCAGCCACTCCCGCTCGGTTCAGGGCGCCTGTGAACTCGATCTTGTCAGCCACGCCAAGACGCGCAGCCTCTGCTTCAAGGAGAGGCTTGAGGCTTCCGGTCCCGACCATGACTAAACGAAAATCCTGATACAGCGAAGTTAGCTCGGCGACGACTTCTACTGCGAGCAAGGGGTCTTTTTGAGCCTCAAATCGACCGATCCAACACAGCTGGATCTCGTCACCCATTTTCCATGTCCTATGATTGGGAAGGAAAATCTCTGGGTCGAACCAAGTTTCGGCTACAGTGAGTTTCTCGACCCTTCTCGCAATTCTTTCACTATCGGTCCGATTGAAAAGGACCACACTATCGGCACTCCGAAAAACTAGGCCTTCGAGGCCTCGGTAAATGGGACCAAAATATTTCCATAATGAGTCCGAGTTGGTGCCCGTCAAACCATTGGAGTCGTTGTGGATGTACTGCACAATCAACTTACGTCCAAAAAGGCGCAGCACTGCTCCCGTTTCAATTCGGTGGGCCTGGACCGTGCCATCAGGGATCTTTCGCCGATATCGAGCCAACCCGATCATGAGCTGCAATGAATGTGGAATTCTGAACCCCCTGTTGCGATTCCTGTCCAATCTGGCTATGGGCATGAAAGGAATGGTTCTCGTCGCAAATTCGATCTCGGTCCACCGCCCCAGAGGTAGTGTCGAGGAACTAGTAACGCCCACTATACCCACCGATCCAGGCTTGCCATATTTGACAAGATCGTGGATACAAGTATCGGTCCCGCCAGGAACAAGACGCTGGGGATCTATTTGATCGATAATCATTCGGTTAACCGCAGGGAAGTGTTCAACCATTATTGAGCCCCTTAAACCATTCAATTGTGAACCCTACGTTACCGAACAAGTATCGTTTCCAGAGCCGACGTGGTTCACTGAGTAGTCGAAACAACCATTCGAAACCGAATTTTTGGCACCATGCGGGCGCCTCGCGCACAGTTCCTGCAACGAAGTCGAACGCTGCGCCGACACCTATACACGGCACACCTATCGACCGCGCGAGTTGTTGAGACGCGAAATCTTGTTTCGGCGTTCCTAGCCCTATCCATACGATATCGGGGTTAGCGTCCCGAATGTGCTTCTCCGAGGATGCATAGAATTCATTATCCAGATCGCCGAAGGGGGGGGAGTGCATTCCAGCAATCCTAATCTGAGGAAAGCGACTAAGCAGAGAAGTCTCTAGGAGCTCCAAAGTTTGATCTGTCGTCCCGAGAAAAAAATGTGAAAGCGCGGTATTTTGAGACATTTCGATTGCATCAACAAAAAAAGAAGGGCCGCGAACTCGCTCGGGTTTGAGTGATGCCTGAGATCTCGAGGCTCCACGCATGGCCCACACGACGGGTGTCCCGTCAGGAAAGTTCATGTCGCCGTCAAGGAGTACCTGTTTGTAGGCCTTGTCTTTTGATGCAACGTCTATACAGTAGGCATTTGACAGTCGCACTGCGATGCCTCGTCGAGCGGAGGCGGCCTCCAGAAGCCAGTCGACGGCTTCGTGGCGCTTGGCAACGGCGAATGGAATGCCAGCCACCTGCTGTGTTAAGAATACCATTTGTTCGGATCAACCCCAGAAATCGTTCGCATTTGTTGGTCTTCCTTCGGCCTCGCGAGTAAACTGATCGATTCCCCACTGGAATTGCCTACGGATTCCGTCCTCGATTGTTGTCCTGGGCAACCAATTGAGATCATCTTGCACGGAACTGATGCTCCCTCCGGTTCTCTTTACGTCGCCAGGTAGGCCAGGTGTATATCGCACGTCCAGTTGATGCGGAGATATTTCGCGGATCAGATCCAGCACCTCATTCACTGACACACTGCTGCCTCCAGCAATGTTGAAAACACTGCCCGAGCCGACGTGATCGGTCTCAGCGGCAAGAAGATTGGCTTCAACAACGTCGTCGATGAAGGTGAAATCGCGTACCTGCTTTCCGTTACCGTAGATCTCTATTGGCTGCGAAAGCAGAGCGGCACGGATGAATCGGGTAAACGCCATATCGGGCCGCTGTCGAGGACCGTAGACGGTGAAGTAACGAAGGGAGACCGTTGGAACTCCGAAATTCGCAGCGTATAGGTTGCAGAGATGTTCGGCTGCCAACTTGCTAACGCCGTACGGGCTGAGCGGCCGCGGCAGAAATGACTCTTCGGTTGGGTAGGTTTCAGCATCACCATAAACGGACGAAGACGAAGCATAAACGAATCTGCGAATTGAGCTGCCTTTGGAAGCTTCAAGCAGTCGTTGAGTGGCAGAAACGTTTGCGGACAAATATGTTCCAAACTCCTCGCCCCACGATTTTCGTACTCCTGGCTGCCCAGCCTGATGGAACACATAGTCAACCCCCTCGAGCAGGTTCGAGAGATCATATTCGTTCAGGTCCGCGTGAATGAAGTGGAACTCGGGGTGTTGCAGGCGAAGTAAATTACGTCGTTTGAGCTGCGGGTCGTAGTAGTCGCTCAGAGAGTCGATTCCGATTACGGTCTTCCCACGTGATAGAAGGGCGGCCGCGATCGAGCTTCCAATAAAACCAGCAACGCCAGTCACGAGTACTGTCAATTTTACCATTCCTAAAAGTTTGTGTGGTCGTGCAGAGAGGCGTTTGTTAGCCGCGTTAGCCCACAGACTAATGTCTTAGCTATTGGGTTGACCATCGGGTAAGCGGCTGGGGGGGGGGAAATCGCTAAATCGGCGCGCCAATGGCTTCAGACGTCGGAGCGAAATCGGAGGCTGACAACAAACTTGACGCAAGCTTGTGCTCTGCTTCGCGGCCCGGCGTCCTTACCGCAGGTGAATCTGCTCTCATAAAGTCAGGTGAATC
>JAUNVE010000053.1 GCA_030537795.1 Actinomycetaceae bacterium | reverse complement strand
CCACACCACGGCGGGTGCCGGGTATTTCACACACCCCCACAAAACACCCACGCCGTGGCCCTCGGTCAGTAAAGTGAAAGGCATGACGTTAACCACATCACGCCGGATCAGCGATCACACCTTACCCGAGCTATTCCAGTTTTGCCGCAGAGTTTATCCGGCTGCGGAATGCACTATTTTCCGGGGGCCTCTATGGCACTGTGACCCCTCGGTTGAATATTTTTCGCAACAATTGTCCGACACCGGAGAAATGCCTGCCCTGTGCGCCAGCGGGGCAACAATGGATTCAAGAAAAGTGGATAAGGACAGTGTGTTTTTCGCGGTGCCAGGGGCGACTTTCCATGGCGCCAATTTCACTGTCGACGTGCTTCGACGCGGTTCACGAATTGTGATCACCGATACCGATGGTCTCGAGATTATTAGGAAGCTCTCACCGGCCGACATCGCCAGCGCTGTAGGCGACGACATTGATTCTTTGGTTGTTGCAGTTATTACCGTCGATGACGTGCGCTATCGTATCGGCACATTATCAGCCTGGATTTACGACGATCCCTCCGCCGACGTTGAGATCGTTGGCGTGACCGGGACAAATGGCAAAACAACCACCACTATGATGATTCGCAATGCTTTAGTGCATTTGGGGCGCAACTGCGGTCTGGTGGGGACTATCCACACGGTCATCGGTGGTGAGACGGCGGTATCTCAATACACTACAGTCGAAGCCCCTGAGATGCAGAGTATTGCGGATCGGTGGCGTCAAAATGAAGATGAATTTGCTGCCATAGAGGTCTCATCCCACGGCGTTGCCGCTCATCGCATACTCGGCACGCGGTTATCTGTTCTTGGCTTCCTCAATCTGCAGCATGATCACCTCGATTTTCATCGCACGATGGAAGCTTACTATCAGGCCAAAGCTGAGCCATTCTTATCCGGTCAAGCACAGCGCGGCGTGATCTGTGTGAATGACGCCTGGGGCCGGCGGCTGGCCGCAGAGAGTAGTATCCCGATTCTGACTTACGCTATGTTCCAGCGCTACGATGGGCAGACCGTTGGTAATGAGCGGCCTGATGGTGTCGACTATTGGGTGTCTGATATTACCTATAATGAACGGTTGGGGCGAGAAGAATTCACCATTTACGGCCCAGAAGGCAATCAGTTGCGCTCGTCTTGTCCGATACCGGGTGAGCATAATATCGAAAATCAGATGATGGCGATACTGTGTTTGCGTCAGTTGGGATTTAACCTGAAGGAAGCGGCCGACGCCACCTCCACAACCATAGCTGTACCTGGGCGATTGGAGCGCATCCTTATAGACGGGCTGCCCGATGATGCGCCGGAAGTCTACGTCGACTATGCCCATACCGCCGAAGCAATCGACGTGACACTTGCGACGCTACGCGAGCGTTGCCGCGGTAAACTCGTCTGTATTGTGGGGGCCAATGGTGACCGAGATGTAGAAAAACGACCGCATATGGGATACGCCGCCGCGAAGTGGGCGGATATCATTCACGTATGTGACGATACCCCGTACAATGACGATCCTTTAGAGGTGCGCAAAGCAATCTCGCGAGGCATTAATCTTGCGGTCAACGATGGATACCAACTCTACTACGACGTTCAATCCATTCGAGAAACCGCTATGTGGGAAATGATCCGTGACGCCCATACTGACGACATTATTGTCTTTCTAGGGCGTGGACACGAAGACCTTCAAGTCATTCATGGTTACGATCACTTCTTGCTCGATGCTCACGCCGCCCGACGGATGCTTCAGCGTCGATACGAGATAGAACCCGAAACCGGACGTCTCTACGACGACCCGCTGTATGCAGCCATCATTGACGATGACCCGCGCCTGTGCGATCAACGACTTCTGATGACAATCTCGCGTGCAGTTAATGCCACCGGAGCTCGTCTGATATATGTGTCACCGCGCGGAAATGACTTGACTGGATTTTTCACGCTCCCAGCTTTTGCTCTATTATTTGGCGCCACAAATGACATCGAAAATGTCACTGCCTCGACAATATTTGTTGCGGACGATTCCCAGCATGACAAAATTGCGCAAGCATTGCGGCGCGGAGCAACGGCGGTGATTGCGACCGATGAAGATAGTGCGCGCCAACAAGTAACCTCGCTAGGAAAGAGCCTGCAACAGCGAGCTGTGCCGGTACTTCTAGTGAATGACGCTAAGAAAGCACTTCGAGACTTAGCCGGAACACACCTCGACGATATCCGTGACTACGAGGAAAAAAGAGGACGTACACTCACCACGGTGGTCCTCAAAGATAGTGCCACCTATCCCAGTAAACGTGACGCCATCATCGATTTGCTGTCTCGTCACGGTGAAACTGTGGTGGCCGCAGATATGGCAGACCCCAAAGCTCAAGGAGCCTGGCTCACTGCCCTCCACGCGGGTACACATACCCGTTTCTTAGTGATTGATCTTGACCAGGACGATGATGCTCGATGGCTACATTTGGAGCAAGGGAAGTATTCCGGAGTTGTCCTCGAACTACAAGAACAGCTTGATTGCGCAATTCAAAAGGTCAGCGCCTTCTTTCGCGAATAGCTTATGACACGGCAACCGAATTGCTAATTGCGTCGAAGATGCACTTCGTACGCCTCCATCAGTGTACGTGTCGGTTGTCCTTCAACTGAGAGACGGAACAAAAATGCGATTTGAGCAAATAGGGAGTCTCGGCAACTTAGGCAACTGATGGAAACAAACGGTAACTTGCTGTAAGCGCAAATGTTATGCCCATAATGGAAAGTAACCGCAAGTGTAACGTGTGTTACACAGGTGGCGATGAATCTCCGCAGCTGGCGAATCATCCCAACAGCAAGGTATAGGCAAAGGAGCTCGAATTGAGACTACGTATAGGCGCTGCCATAGCAGCGATAGCTAGTGTCACCTTGTCACTGTCAGCGTGCAGTAACCTCGGTGGCCTCGATCTGAATAAAGTAGGTGAAGAAGGTAAAACCACCTGGGTGAAACTTGCGCTCAACCAGACGGAAACCCACCCGTCTTATATTGCACTTGATCACCTCTCCGAACGGTTTGAAGAACGCACCGACGGCAGGTGGAAGATCGACATCTACCCAAATGAACAGTTGGGGTCACAACAGGAAGTCCTTCAGTTCGTGAAATCAGGAGCCATTGAAATGGCAATTGTCTCCGGAACGCAATTAGAGAACCTCAATAAAGACTTCCAAGTTCTCAATATGCCCACGACCTTTAGCTCCGTCGAACACCAAATGGACGTGATTCGTCAGCCAGAAATCGTTGGTGAAGTATTCTCCTCTCTCGAAGAATCGGACAATATCAGCGTTATCGGTGGTTTCACGCAGGGTTCTCGAAACGTGTATACCTCCTTCGGAATCGTTAAAACTCCCGCTGACTTGGCAGGGAAGAAAATCCGCGTCCAAGAGTCAGAAATGCATATCCGCATGATCGAGCTGATGGGCGGCTCAGCAACCCCAATGTCCTATGGTGAGGTTTATACCGCCATCCAATCAGGTGTACTTGATGGGGCGGAAAACAACGAAGTGTCCTACTCAACCCAGCGGCATATGGAAGTGGCGCCCTACTTTTCCTACACCAACCACCTTATCGGCCTCGACTATATGATCATGCGTCACGACCTGAGGCAGGCCATGACCGATGAAGACCGCGCTATCTTCGATGAAGAGTGGGAAAAGGCCATGGTTGAGCATACTGAGCTGTGGGATAAAGAAACCAAGGAAGCCATTGCGGAAGCAGAAGCAACTGGCGCCACCTTCGACGAAGTCGACCGAGAAGCATTCATCGAAGCGCTCACCCCGATCAAGGATGAATTCCTTACCACCGACTTCCAAAAACAGCTGTTCGACGCTATCCGCGCTGCGGACACGTCTGACGCGGGAGGAAAGAAATAAGCTATGCAATCTGTGAAAAATATCCTCAGCCGAGTTTTCGGCTGGGCGAGCGTTGTGATTTTCGCTGTCCTCGTCTGCACGACCGTTTGGCAGGTATTCTCTCGTCAGATTCTCAACTCTCCATCTACCTGGTCTGAAGAGTTCGCGAAAATCTGTTTCGTGTGGTTGGCGTTCCTCGGCGCCGCATTCGTCTTTGGAGAAAGAGGGCATATCGCGGTGGACTTCCTCGCGCGCAAAGCTCCTCTAGGAATTCAGCGTGTATTTGCCAGCCTTGTGCAAGTCTCCATCCTGATTTTCGCCATACTTGGCATGGTATGGGGTGGAGCTCGCGCTGCCTCAATTGCGTGGAACCAGAACCTGACCGCCCTTCCGTTCACAATCGGTTGGGTCTATATCGTCATTCCTGTGGCTGGAATCGCCATCGCATTCTTCGCGCTGATCGACCTTATTAACGTACTCAAGGGAGACGAGCCTCCCTATCCCGAGATCGACGAAGGCGACGAGCCTCGCGACATAGTAGAAACCAAGGAGGCTTAGACATGTCACCAGCAGCAGTTGCAGCAATCATTCTGCTTATCGGAATCGTCTTCCTTATTCTCTTATCCGCCCCTATCGCGGTAGCCATCGGTTTACCGTCACTCCTCGCCGCCATGGCCGTTTTGGGGCCCGACAACGCTGTTCAAGCCGTATCTCAACGGATGTTCACCGGCGCTAACTCCTTTTCACTTCTTGCCATCCCATTCTTCGTACTCGCAGGAGTGCTGATGAACTCCGGTGGCATCGCTACCCGTCTCATTGACGCGGCAAAAGTTCTTGTCGGACGGATGCCGGCTTCTATGGCGCAAACCAACATTGTCGCAAACGCTATGTTCGGCGCTGTTTCCGGAGCGGCTGTTGCAGCGGCCTCGGCCGTTGGGACCGTCATGACACCCCGGATGAAAGATGACGGATATTCTCGTTCATACTCAGCAGCCGTAAACGTTGCTTCGGCTCCTGCGGGTATGCTTATTCCGCCCTCCAACACCTTCATCGTTTACTCATTAGTGTCGTCGACCTCAATCGCGGCACTATTTATGGCGGGGGTCGGGCCAGGTCTTTTGTGGGTTATTGCCTGTTTGACCGTGGCCGTCATCATGGCGCGGAAAGAGAAATACACCCGTACCTTCGATCGTCCCTCCTTCGGGCTAGCACTGAAGACGATTTGGCGTGCAGTCCCCTCGCTACTGATGATTGTCATTGTCGTTGGCGGCATCCTCGCCGGCTACTTTACTGCTACTGAATCAGCGGCAATCGCAGTTGTATACTGCCTCGTTCTCGGATTCGCTTACAGGAATCTGCACGTCAGTGATCTACCGTCCATTCTCCTGACAGCAACGCGTACAACCGCGATCGTCATGATTCTCGTCGCTGTATCTTCTGCCCTCTCCTGGGTTATGAGCTTCGCCCACATCCCACAGATGATCGCCGACACTCTGCTCGGAATTTCGCAAAATCACGTAGTCATTCTTCTCATTATGATGGCGATTTTGCTCGTCATTGGAACCTTTATGGATCCCACGCCAGCGATCCTTATTTTCGTTCCGATCTTCCTCCCGGTCACCCTTGAGCTGGGAATCGATCCGGTCCACTTCGGCGCTATGGTTGTCATGAACCTGTCGCTTGGCGTTATCACACCGCCGGTGGGTAACGTCCTGTTTGTCGGTTCACAGGTGGCGGGGTTGCGTGTGGAAACTGTCATTAAGAGACTATGGCCGTTCCTTATCGGCATCCTCATCGCGCTACTTGTAGTGGCATTCGTGCCGCAGATTTCACTGTGGCTGCCGACTATTTCCGGCCTGATGTAACCGCATCCAATTATCAATCGGTGCAGAGAAAGATGTATTTCTCTGCACCGATTTAGTTTTACCCATACCTGCGTAGACGGTGACGAGTACTGTTTTATAGGGCGGAAGATTACGTGGTGGCTCCATTGCATTCAGTGACGGTTGTGGCGCCATAAACCCCAGTGAGCATCTGCGCGCCTGGGTTGAATTGCTGAAACGTTGAGCTACTCGGAATACTGTCAGCTCGAGGGCATAGAGCCGCTAACCAAAAGTAAACGCGTAGGCGCTGACGCCCTCGTCAAAAGTTAAGTGTATGTCAATATTAGGCGAAAACTCAGGTAGGGAAACGAGCTCGTAGAGACGGTCACTATCGAGGTTGATGTAGCCATTTGAATCAACATCTCTGCCTAGCTCGGCGACTCCATCGACATCAACAAGTACTCGCGCTCCCGGATTACCTGACAGAACCAGATAGACGTGCTGAGCAGAAAAACGGTAGCTGAGAGTGGCGCCTTCACTTACGGCAGTCACTTTCTCATCATCTACCCTCCAGGTGCCGCTAAGCGTCCACTCACTATCTCTCAGAGTCGGCGCACCCACAAATGTAGATTCTCCCGACGCAAAACTCTCTGGGCCAACAAATCCGTCGGCCCGGCGATAGCCCAGATAAGTTTCGGGAGACTGTCTACGAGAAGGTTGATCGACGCTCACTGGTTGGCGAGATTTAGGAACTGAAGTGTCCAAAAGAGTGCGAATCATAGATTCTGTTTCTTCATATTCGCCCTCACCAAAATGTGTATAACGAATATACCCTTCGCGGTCAATGAGATACTTGGCTGGCCAATACTGGTTACGGAAGGCATTCCAGGTTGAGAACTCATTGTCGAGGGCGACAGGGTAGGAGATCTCAGCTCGTTCCACTGCTCGCTTTACATTCTCAGTCTTTCTCTCAAATGAAAACTCCGGCGCATGAATTCCCACCACTTCAAAACCCTCAGACTGATAGGCGTCATACCAGGCATTGAGATGGGACTGGGTTCGCTGGCAGTTAATGCAGGAATACGTCCAAAAATCAACCAAAACCACCTTTCCGCGCAATTGCTCCATAGTGAGCGGAGAGCTGTTGATCCATCCGTCGATATCGGTGAATTCAGGTGCACGAGACTTCAATGTCTCACCTGAGGGTAATGACGCGTTGCCCGAAGGTAAGAGCTCCTGTTCAATCTGCGTAAAAGACGGAACCCAAGAAACCAGCCACGCTTCAACCTTTCGATCGAGACCACTGGTTACTAACAGACCGACAATGATGAAAAGAACTGCCAGTAGCTTTTGAAAACGCCCGTACGGGTTGGCAGCCCAGCCTAATTTTGAAATGAGGGAACGGCCAAAAAGTGATATTCCCAAAAGAGCCCCCGCCAAGCCTATGCAATAGACGGTCAGGTATAGCAACCCTACCGCTGGTTGTGACGGTATCACCGTCGCCACGACCCATGCGTACGTGGGACTGCATGAATTGAATACTGGGCCGAGTGCAGCACCTGTTAACACGGCAGACAGAGTCGAATTACCTTGGCTCTGCGCCGATCGCAGCATCTCTTGTGATTTTTTCTCAAAGATAGATCCCGACGTCAGGCGTGCCCAGACATTTGGCATGAGCATCGCGACACCGAGAAACACGATGAGAATCCCGGCGCCGATTGACCATACCCGTGGATCGACATGAATCAGTGTGCTTGTCGCCTTCAATAGAAGCGTGAACAGCATAAGTGAGACTACCAGCGAGCCTGCGATAATGTAGGGACGTTTCTTGTCGCCCTCCAGACTACCTCCCACCACGATGGGGAGGAGTGGCAAGACGCACGGTGCCAACACGGTTAGTATTCCCGCGATAAGTGACAGAATCACCATAATGAACATCGGTTCCTACTCCTGCAATTTTTCAGCTAGCGCCTCAGGGGTAGCAGCGGTCCACTTCTTTAAGAGATTGCCATCTTCGTCGACCCACACAAAAGTATGTTGGATGGTGACATCATATAACTCACGCAAATTGGAGTAGACGTCGTAATCAACACGGATCAATGTGACGTCAGAGGGGATTAAATCGGGATTTTGCCGGAAAGCTGTATCTGTGCGACGGCACTCAGCGCACCAACCCGTCGTAAAGTACAGAACATTCTTTGTCGCGGCATACTTACCGGGATCGGCAGAAAACGCGTCGTAATCGATATAACTTAAGGTACCGGCTTCCGACGTGGCGGTGGGCATGGGATCCATTCCCACCTCCGAATCGTCCGCGCAACCAGTCAGCACGGGGGTGGCAAAGAAGAATACGATGACGAGGCCGAGAAGTCTGTTCATACTCAAGAGTATGACCTCTACGTACCTAAAAATGCCAGACCGAATTGTCATCACGAGACGGGCCACCACATGCGTTTTTTGTGACACTATCGACTAATCACCACCACTCGATGCCATAACACGGCGACTGCGGGTACCATGGTGAGAGATTGATGCCTGAGGTAGGCGATCAAAGAAGTGCAATGGAACGCAGGTGCGTGTTGAATCCACTGCTGATGATTAATGAGGCGAAATGACCGATAACGGATCCGGAAATAATAGAAATTTTGACAGGCAGTGGGACAACCGCCCCAACCGAAATAGAGGACGGGATTTCGAAGGCAGAGGCCGGCGCTACGATCGTGATGATCGTGCTGGGCGGGACTTTAACCGTGATAATC
>JAUNVE010000011.1 GCA_030537795.1 Actinomycetaceae bacterium | reverse complement strand
TAGAGCGCTTCCCTGATAAGGAAGAGGTCGCTGGTTCGAGTCCAGCTAAGCCCACTCAGTGACAATTCGTTACTGGTGATAGGAGACGTGCATGATTCGAGAGAGTTTACGGCACCTTGTAGTAGGAGGTATCGTCGGAACTGTCGGATTGGTGACCTATCAGATTAGTCGAGACCTGTCGGATGACAACGATCTGTGGCATTCAGTTCAGGCCGACCCGTCACAAGCGATGGACTAGCGTTCGATCGTTAACGGGGCTATGGCGCAATTGGTAGCGCACCTGCTTTGCAAGCAGGGGGTTAGGGGTTCGAGTCCCCTTAGCTCCACAGGATTAGTTTCATAACCGTAGCGATAAGACAAATACCCCGGCAAAATAGCCGGGGTTCATTGTATCTAGGCCGTACTTCGGTGCCGTAATCACCATTGAGGGGGCGAGAAACTCGCCCCCTCAATCGCTCACTATGGTGATAGATGTGTAAATGACTACTGGTCGTCTTTTACTTCCTCGACAACGTCATCGACGGTGTCAGCAACATCGTCCGCCACATCTTGAGCGGCGTCGACGGCGTCTTGTGCCTTGTCCGAAACAGTTTCTTTAACGTCATCAATAACGTCACCGGCATCGTCAGCTTCGACAGCTTCAGCAGGATCTTCGGGAACGTCAACGTCAGTATCCAGGTCAGCCCAGTATTCTTCGGCCCACGGATCCTCGATTGGCTGCGAACGACGCCACAGTAAGTAGCCGGCTCCGGCTGCGGCTGTGCCAACTAGCGTCCAGCCAATAACCCGACCAACACGGCGTTTCTTCGGGGCAGGTTTAGCAAGTGTTTGTCGTGTGACCTCCCCTGCGCGAGTTGCGCGCTCCACAATAGAACCGTCTTGCGACGCAGCTTTTTGCGCTTCGCGGGCGGCTTCTTCAATCCGAGGTAAATAGTCATCGACAACCTTGTCATGCACGTTATCGAGGTACGGTCGGACCTTATCCGCGGCCTCCTCTAGCTTCGGTGCTGTTGCCTTAACGGTTTCATCCCACAGTTTCTGAGCACGCGGGCTAGCCCAATCAATCCCCTGTTCAGCGAGATTTGATGCTTTCGTAGCCAGTTGCTCTCCACGGCGAGCAGCGGCGTCAGCTAGTGCTTCACTTTCGCGTTGCAGTTTTTTCGGGTCCAGGTTCTTTTTCCGCATGTTCATCCTCCAGATAATCGGACAAGATAGGCTTCCAACCAGCGGTGGATGGAAACAACACTTGTCACTATTGTGCCTTGAATAGCCAACTTATGCACTACAACAGCCGAAAAGAGGTACCAAAATACTGCGAGAAAGACATTGATGGTGAAATCTGGGACAATTACATGTATGAAAGCAACGATACATACGAATAAAGGCGACATTCGCATCGAACTCTACCCCAATCACGCACCTGAGACAGTGAAGAATTTTGCTGATCTGGCTCGTGGTGCCCGCGAATGGACCCACCCGCAAACCGGGGAAAAAACAAATAAACCGCTCTACGACGGCGTTATCTTTCACCGTGTTATTCCAGGATTCATGATTCAAGGTGGTGATCCGCTGGGCATCGGTGTTGGTGGCCCCGGATACAACTTTGACGATGAGATTCACCCAGAACTGAATTTCAATGAGCCGTATGTCCTCGCCATGGCGAATGCAGGAAAACGCATGGGTAAGGGTACAAACGGATCCCAATTTTTCATTACCGTTGCGCCGACGCAGTGGCTGTACGGTAAGCATACGATTTTTGGTGCCGTTGTGGATGAAGACTCCAAAGCCGTGGTAGATGCTATCGCGGCGGTACAAACAGGTCCGAATGACAAACCCGTCGATGACGTCATCATTGAAACGATCGACATTGAAGAATAGATGACCAGTCAACCGCGATACGGACAATTCTCCGAATCTCATAGGCGACCCGGGTGTCCCAGGCACCCGGGTGAGACCGCTATTTCACTGTGTAAGCGTTGTGACCGCCCTACCTGTGCTGACTGCACATTACAAACAGAAGTTGGCACGGTGTGTCCCGAGTGCGCGAATCACCAAACCGTAATGAGAAGACGTCGACCACAGTTACTCAAAGGAAATACCGTCACTCAGTGGATACTCATCGTCACGATCACGGTATCTCTAATAGCGCACGTCATGTCCTGGGTAGGCATTCCCCTGTGGGGCAAACTTGCGTTTGCTCCCGTGCTCGGTTTTCAGCAACCGTGGCGATTCCTAACCGTCGCTCTTGTCCACGGTGGTTTTCTCCATCTGGGGCTGAATATGTTTACGCTGTATATCGTTGGCCCTTCGATTGAAAGAGCACTCGGGGCCTGGCGCTACTTAGCGCTTTACGTACTATCAGCGATAGGTGGGTCGATAGCTGTTCTCGCTTGGGTTCTGGTGGATCCTGCTTCGTATATCGGCGTTAGCGTGGGTGCATCGGGGGCTATCTTTGGGCTGTTCGCTGCCATTTACGTTCTGCAAAAAGATCAGGGTATCGACACTCGATCTATCGTCGTACTCCTCGCAGTTAACCTCGGATACGGGTTTTTGGCTTCGCGAATATCGTGGCAGGCGCACTTAGGTGGTTTGATTGCCGGGGCGCTTGTTACTTGGATTATGTTGCGCCTAGCGAAACCACGCGCCAACTTGACCTATGCGCAGCAGGAACGGAAGTCCCATCTTGCTGTGGGAGGACTATTCATAGCCGAAGCATTGGTTATCGTCGCGTTATATTACGCAGTATCTTGGGTTCTCGTATAGCGACTCGCTAAGAGGCATCCGGCCTCCCACCAGCAAAACTACACTCGTGTAGTTATCCCCAGTTGTGGACAGGTCTGTGGATAATGATTAACGCCAGCGCAACGTCATTAAGAAACCAACCATCATGAGACCGAGACCTACGACAAGATTCCAGTTTCCAATCTTTGGAATCGGGTACAGGGCACCGCTCATGTAATACACGACCAGCCAGATGAGTCCGAGAATCAAAAAAGTCACAAACGTCGGAGCCCACCACGACGGTGACAGCGGGATACCGTCAGTCCACGAGGCGATACTGGTATCGTCCTCAACGACGCGACCGTGCTTCTTGCGCTTGCGTGATTTAGGCACTGAAGAGACCTTTCTAAGAACCCCACCACGCGCTTGCGCACACTTGAATCGGCGGGGATTGCGTTCAATACTTGAGTTTTAGGGTATCAGTCACGAGCAATTTTGAGCGAAATGGGGATCGAGGAGGGCGAATGAGCCGAACACCAGCATCCGGTGCGCCCTCCACCCCGCATCGCTCCCGCATGGACATCCACCATCAACCACGTCGACGTCCCGGAATAGTCGCTATTTTGACCAGGCTTACGGTATTTGTGGCAGCCGGTTTACTATTTGCTACCTCTGCCAGCCTGAAGACTGTGGATCAGGGGCGCTACGAAGACAATTTGCACGCTCTAGTCGCACGAAAGCAAAACGAAGTACAGGCAGCGGAAAACGATAATAGCGACCTGCGGGATCAGGTTAATACGCTACTTGACGCGATATCAGAACAGGATGATTCGCCGGTCTCACAACCATCCCATATCAGCCGGTACACCGGACCGGGGCTCACCGTTACGTTAACTGACGCGCCTATTCCAGACCCTATTCCACCGGATCTGAGTGCAGATGTATTTGTTATCCACCAGCAGGATATTGAGGCGGTTCTCAATGCCCTGTGGACGGGTGGGGCAGAAGTTGTTGGCATCCAAGGCACACAAGTGAACCTCACCACCGAAGTTCAATGCGTTGGAAATGTCATTAACATCAATGGCAAGTTGTTTTCACCCCCGTATGAAATCTCAGCTATTGGTTCAACCGATATGATGAAAACCGCGCTGAAACAAGATGAGCAAATACAAATCATTCAGGGTTATGTGGCGCGTTTTGGTTTAGGATTTAAGGTGAAAACCTCTGAGAATATCGTGATTGATAGAACCGAAGCGTCACCGGATTTTTCCTACGCGAAAGCAAAGCATAATGAGTAGACCCGCACCACGGCATTCCCGTTCGCACCGCCATCGCACGCCCCGCACGGCACGATATGTCTTTTACACGCTCTTGGGGGTCGTTGGTGAAATCCTCATAACTATTTCGCTGATTCTTGGCCTATTCATATTCTGGCAACTCTATTGGACTTCTTGGGAAGTCGAGGGAGTGCGAGAGGCAGCTGTTTCCCAGTTCCACGATTCGATTGAACCTCCAACCCAGGGAACCGGTGAGATCCGCACCGATGATCCACCACCCTTTGAGAAAGTCGGAAATGGAGAAACGATCGGCGTCCTCCACGTCCGCAAATGGGGGATGCAAATACCTATCGTTGAAGGTACCGATCAGTACTTGTTGGACCAAGCATTTGCCGGACACTATCCCAATACCCAGCAGGCCGGTGAAGTCGGAAACTTTGTCATTGCAGCACACCGCCGCTCCTACGGCAATAACTTCCGCCATATAGACACCATGGAACCGGGGGAGCGACTGGTGGTTGAAACCAAAGACGCATGGATCGTTTATGAAGTCGCCAAATCAGAAATTGTCCTCGATACTGCAACGGAAGTCACTTACCCCGTTCCTCACGAACGCGGTGCCACTGCGACAGAACGCCTGATGACAATGACAACATGTAGTACGGCAACTGGCGGTCAGTTTGGAAATTCGCATCGTTTCATTCTCTACTCGAAGTTCCAATACTGGATGCCGCGCGATTCGGGTACGCCAGAAGAAATCGCAGACGAAGGAGCGGAATAACATGTACGGCTGGATTTTCCGTCATCTCCCAGGACCCACGTGGCTTAAAGCAATTCAAGCGACTATTATTATCGGATTCATTGTCTATGCCCTACTTGAGTGGGGGTTTCCTTGGGCGCAGGACTATTTTGATCTCGTTGAAAACACGGTAGACCAATAATGGGTAAGCGAATTCTGTGTGTTGATAACTACGATAGCTTTGTCTACACCATCGTGGGATATATGAGTCGACTCGGAGCCAGCGTCGATGTCATGCGCAATGATGAGGTAGGACAACGCTGGAGGCAGTATGACGGAATCCTCATTTCACCGGGGCCTGGAACACCGAAACAGGCCGGTCAGTGCGGTGAAATTATTGAGGGCGCTGCCAGCCTGAATATCCCCCTACTCGGTGTATGCCTCGGTCACCAAGCGCTTGCGGAAGTATACGGCGCCACAGTCACCCATGCTGCCGAACTGATGCATGGGAAAACGTCGCTGATTACCCATGACGGGGAAGGAATATTTACTGACCTTCCGTCACCGCTTCGAGTGACTCGGTACCATTCACTTGCGGTAGCTCCCCATTCACTTACCGACGATCTCGTCGTAACCGCCTCCACCGACGACGGGGAAATTATGGCGCTGCGTCACCGTGAGCGGCCACTATTCGGAGTCCAGTTCCACCCCGAGTCGATTCTTACGCAGGACGGACACCGCATTATTGCTAACTGGCTCGACATGGTGGGAATCGACGAAGCTCGCGCCATTGCCCATAACACGAGCTTCGTCAACTGACCATACAGCTAATTGTTGTCTGAGTTTTCACTCGGATTTGTCGACGGTTCAGTCGGTTCTGGTTCGGGTTCTGGTACCGGTTCCGGAGCCGGCTCTTTCGCCACGATGATTTCGATATGGCTTCCGACTTCAACAGTACCGGTCGTTGATAATCGCATAACGACTCCGGGAGCGTATCTGGATGATTCTTCTTCCTGCACCGACCAGTTAAGCTTCAGCTCCTGGAGCTTCTGTTTGACCGATGCGAGATCCTGCCCCTCCAGATCTTTAGAAACCACAACGTTACCGCTGGCAATAATGAGAGCAACTGTGTCGCCCTCTTTCAGTTCAGTTCCGACCTCGGGGTCGGTGCGAATGACGTGATCCTTGTCTTGGCTGGGATTATCCTCGCTTCTGACATCGCCGACTGTGAGGCCAGCTTCTTCCAACATGCGTCGTGCATTTTCCTGGCTCAGTCCCGATACGTCAGGAATTGTGATTGACTCGGGTCCCGAAGACAGCGTCACAGTGACGACGCTACCTTTATCAACCATTTTGCCCGGTGCCGGATCGGAACTGACGACGCTTCCCTCGGCGATGGTCTTATCCGCTTGTCGTTCGGGGGCAATTTCGAATTCGAGGCCGGCCTCTTCAAGAATCTCGCGCGCGCGATCTTGAGTTTCTCCGATAATTGACGTTGGAACCGCCACCTGTTCAACGGGTGGTTCCTCAGGATTATTGATCTTATAAATTGCGAATCCGGCGGCTGCGAGGAGGGCGAGCACGAGTACGGTAAGCGCAATAATTAAACCGGTGCGAGAACGTTTTTCTTCTTCCGGCTCTTCCGCGTCAGTGAGAGCCAGAGGACGATGTACCTGAGTGTGGTGTTCGGGAGCTGGTGGCGGTGCAAGCGGCATGGTGCGAGTCGCGTAGTCCTGCTGCTGCGTGGGAGGTGCTTCCCAAGAATCGGCAGCTGGCGCGAGGACAAGGGCACCGCGAGCCGCGCGCTCCAAATCGGAGAGCATAGCCTGCGCGCTGGTGTAACGCTGGTCTTTTTCTTTTGCCAAAGCTTTGAGAACGACGCGATCAATTGAGTCTGGAACGTCATTGGTAATGGCCGAAGGAACCGGTGGAATCTCCGACACATGCTGGTAGGCTACGGCAACGGCCGTATCGCCTTTAAATGGCGGCTGGCCGGTCAGTAATTCAAATAGTACGCAACCGGTGGAGTAAATGTCGGAGCGAGCATCAACGACTTCTCCACGGGCTTGTTCGGGTGAAAGATATTGCGCGGTACCAACAACAGCATTCGTTTGCGTCATGGTCGCCTGGGAATCAGTGAGCGCTCGAGCGATCCCAAAATCCATGACCTTAATTTTGCCGGTGTTAGTCAACATGATGTTGCCGGGCTTAATATCGCGGTGAACAAGACCTTGAGTATGCGAGTACTCAAGTGCTGCTAGAACACCAGAGATAATTTCGACGGCCTCATCAATAGGAACAGGCGTTCCGCCGGCGAGGAGGTCCCGGACGGTGTGTCCCTCGACATATTCCATCACGATGTAGGGAACCGATACGGATGACCCATCAGGGGCAGTGACCTCTTCTTCTCCAGTGTCGTACACTGCCACAATATTGGGATGATTAAGGGAGGCTGCGGCCTGTGCTTCTCGTCGGAACCGCGTTTGGAAAATGGAATCGCGTGCCAGGTCAGTGCGCAACATTTTGATGGCAACATTACGGGACAAACGCATGTCAAAGCCCAGGTGGACTTGCGCCATGCCTCCGCGCCCGATCATAGATCGGACTTCGTAGCGGCCTGCTAGGCGGTGAGGCTGGTGGTTGACCATGCTGGTACCTCCATTGTGGTGTGATAATCCAGATTACCTTGAAGTACGCAAAGCGTGCGGGAATCCGGTTCAGGATACGAGCTCATTGCCCGGTTGAATGCAAAACAGGTGAGTGAAAACAGGAGCAGGCTGATGAGGAAAATAACGAAAGCAAACATGCCTACTTCCCGTCGCTGAGCGCGGTGGGGATCGATGGTTGCGTGTCGAAATGACGTCCGGTCGGCAACGCTTTCACGTCGTTGCGGCACGGCGGCGCGTTGTCTTCGAAGATTATGAGGGCGCGAAGGCGTAGCGTGTTTGCGCTGAGCAGGTGCGGTTGACGTGGGTGTTAGTTCTGAGTCATTTTGAGGTTGCGCGGGAAGCGTAATCGGCGTCGGTGTAGTGCTAAGGTCCAGCTCCTTTGCCGCCGCATTTAGCTCCCGTACCAGAGCTGTGGCATCGGTTGGGCGATCGGAGGGTTTCTTCCGCAGTAGCTTCATGACGATGCGAGCTAGTGGGATGGGAACGTCATCGGGGAGTGCGGGTACAGTTTCATTCACGTGGGCGAAAGCCACGTCCACCTGTGTTTTACCCGTAAATGGACGTTTTCCCGCTAAAGCTTCGTAAGCGATAACCCCGAGAGCATACAGGTCGCCAGAATGGGTGGCCGATTCACCCATAGCCTGTTCGGGCGGAAGATACTGCGCGGTTCCCATAACCATACCCGCTTCGGTCATGGTGGCCTGATCCGGAGTAGTTGAGATACCAAAGTCGGTGAGTTTCACAATGCCTTCAGCGGTAATCATAATATTTGACGGCTTAATGTCGCGGTGCACAACATGCTGGTTATTCGCCGCCGCCAGAGCGTAGGCAGTTTGTGTGAGGACGGGAATCAGCTGATCGGGTGAGAGGCGGTTTCCATCGGCCAAATACTGGTTAAATGGGCGTCCTTCAACGTATTCCATGATGATCCAGCCAATACCGTCTTCCTCCCCGTGGTCAAGTACAGACGCGAGGTTGGGGTGGGTAATTTGCATGGCATTGCGGGCTTCCATACGCAGACGCGCAAGAAAAACACTTTGTCCAGTAAGCTCTGGTTTCAGTACTTTCGCAGCGACTTTCTTTCCCGTCACCTGGTCGCGCGCTGACCACACTTCGCCCATGCCGCCAATCGCGATTTGGCGAAGTAAGGTGTAGCGGCCTCCGATGACTTTCCCCGCATGATTAGCCATTGGATAACACCGCCTCAATCATTGCGCGGGCAACGGGTCCGGCATCCGCTCCACCGCTGACATACGGGTTCAGGTCATCTCCTTCAATAGCAACTGCCACCGCTACCTGCGGATCGTCAGTAGCTGGGAATGCAACCATCCACGCAACGGTGCGTCCTTGCGTCCCTGTCTCGGCGGTTCCTGTTTTCGCAGCGACCGGTGTAGACATCGCCACCGATCTGCCGGTGCCGTAGGGCTGAGACACAACATCGGTCATCATCTCTCGCAATTGCGCTGCCGTTTTTTCTTGAATAGGAACCCCCAGCTGTTGCGCAGAAGTAGTTTGCTGAGGCTCTAAATCGGCGTTCACCACAGACTCGATTAAATATGGCTTCATTAACACACCATCATTTGCAATGGCAGCTCCCACCATTGCCATCTGCATGGGAGTAACTGCCACATCATCCTGTCCGACACCGACCAGACCCATCCGCGCGTCGTTGAGGGAATCAGGAAACACGGAAGGCGTGACGGGCAGTGGAATATCAAGGGACTGCCCAAATCCGAAAGCTTCGGCTCTTTCCCGCATGTGTTCCTCGCCGATATCGATCGCCGCGAGGGCAAAGGAGGTATTGCATGAGCGGGCAAATGCTTCTTTTAACGGTGGCTCACCGTTGCCGCACGGAAGGCGCGTGATATTGGGTAGCTGCGTTTCTGTTCCCGGAAGTGTAATTGAGGCCGGGCCTTCGACCTGCGTATCGGGGGTATATTCGCCGCTTTCAAGCATGGCCGCAGCCGTAATCAGTTTGAAAACTGACCCGGGAGGGTATCGGTCACCTGCGACGGCACGATTAATCAGTGGCCGGCTAGGATCCTGCTCAAGATTCTGATACGTCTCTAAAGCGGCAGTGGAATCACTTTGTGCCAAAGTATTCGGGTCATAACTGGGTGAGGAATAGAGCGCCAGCACCGCGCCCGTGTGTGGATTCAATGCCACCGCTGCGCCTTTGCGTCCTCCGATCGCCTGTTCCGCTGCTTGTTGAACCGCCGGATTAATCGTCAACACGATTCCTCCGCCTTGACGTTCCTTACCGGTCAGCAAGTTTTGGATGCGTTGCGCCCACAGTGACGGTGCGTCACCCTCCAACACATTTTCGGCGGCGGCCTCCAACCCGGTTGATGACCTTAACGAAGAGGAGAACCAGCCGGTTACAGAGGCATACGTTTCCTTACCCGGATATGTACGTTCGTATCGTAAGGAATCGGGGATGGAAATTGATTGGGCGATCGCCGTACCGGAAACAATTATGGGTCCGCGGTCGCGTTCCGCAGCGTGCAGGATTGTCCGAGCATTGCGTTCATCCGCATTAAGCGTGGGGGCCGCGAAAAACTGAATATAGGTAGCGGCCATCGCTAGCGAGATAACCATGAGGAAGACAACGATATATATTTTACGGATCTGCGCGTTCACGTCCTCACCTCGGTTTCTGAGGAGACGACAACAGGAGGACGCCTCGCGGCATCAGAGATGCGGATCAAGAGCGCGATGAGAATCCACGACGCGATCATGGACGACCCTCCCTGGGCGAGGAAGGGTGCGGTGAGCCCGGTTAGGGGAATGAGTCGCGTAATGCCTCCGAGAACTACGAATAATTGAAGCGCCAAAGAAAAGCTAATGCCGGCTGCCAGGAGCTTACCGAAGCCATCGCGCACCCCTATTGCCGCCCGTAAACCGCGTTCAATGAGTACCAGATACATAATGAGGATGGCGAATAGGCCGGTGAGGCCAAGTTCTTCAGCTAGGGAGGCAAGAATAAAGTCTGAGTTGGCCGCATAAACCAGTTGTGGATATCCGCGACCCCAGCCGGTACCAAATAATCCTCCCGAAGCCATCCCGAATTGCCCGTCGACTAGTTGACCAGATCCGCCGATTCGGTAGTACATGTCGTTGTCGAAAGCGTAGAGCCACCCATCGATGCGTTGGCGCACGTGGAGGAATAGTTTGGTAGCGACAAAGGCTGCTGGAATAAACGTGATAGCTCCGATAATCAGCCAGGACACACGGTTTGTCGCAATATAAATCATGGCGACGAAAAGCCCGAAGTACAGCAGAGATGTTCCAAGGTCGCTTTGCAACACAAGGACGGCCACGGCAATTGCCCACACAATAAGGATGGGGCCAAGATCTCGCACTCGCGGCAATCGGATACCGAGGATTTTAGAGCCTCCGATGGCGAGGTTATCGCGATTGGATACCAGATAACCAGCAAAGAATACGGCGAGGGTAATTTTGACGAACTCGGCGGGTTGTAGTGAAGCGCCGAAGATACTGATCCAGATGCGCGCCCCGTTGCGTTCCACACCGAGTCCGGGAATGAAGGGAAGTACGAGTAGAACGAGAGAGATGGCCATCGCCGTGAACGTATAGCGTCGTAATATCCGATGGTCGCGGATGACAATAAGGACTATCGCCCCGCTAATGATGCCGGCTCCGACCATGACGAGTTGTTTGATTCCGACTACCGGATTCGCGGGTTGTTGGAGGATGGCGTAGGACAGATCGAGCCGGTAGATCATGGCCAGGCCTATTCCTGACAGTGCCACTGCTATCGGCAGGATGACGGGGTCGGCGTAGGGAGCCAGTTTACGGATTCCGAGGTCGGCAATAATGGCAATGACCACGAGGATAATCGCGTGGATACCAACATTTGTCGGAAGTGTGTCAGTACGGTTAATTGAGGTCAGGATATAACCGCCCAGGCCGGCCGCTATCGCAAGAACAAGAAGAAGGAATTCGAGGAAGGGGCGTGATCGCGGCGGTGATATGGTCACTGTCGCCATCAGCGGCCTCCCGTGGAAGGATCGGGTGAGGGGTCGCTGGAAGATTCGTTTGAACTCGGATCTGATGTATCCCGCTGGTCTTCCTTTGAGGGAGTGGCAAGATTGGCGTCGGAAACCAGCTGTTTGACGTATGCATCAATTTCTTCTCGGGACGATCGGCGTACTGGTTCTGCCAGCCGATCGCGCTCAACCGGTTGTAGGTCCGATCGCGTAACCGATGTAATCTCTACCGGGTGCGATAGCATCCAGGGTCCGATCGCCTGTGGAATACCGCGGTAAATGATGACTTTATCGTCTTTGAGTTGGGCGTAGTACTGGGTTTGAGACCAAGTGTAGCCAGCCCACAAGCCCAAACCGACCAGCGCAGCGATAATGAGGGCGATAAAGGTTGGGATCCACGGACGTCGGTCCGGAATATCGTCCTCATCATCCGTTTCGTCGATTTCTTCGCGCGGCGACAAGTTTGCAGCCCGTCCAGCGGCACCGGTACTGCCGCGCGATGGGCGCAATCGGTCAATGGCCGCTGATCCAACAATCTGTGGAGGCGTCGACTCCACGGAGCCAGATTCAACCACATCTGCGATAACGCATGTGATGTTATCGGGGCCTCCGCTGCGCAAAGCAAGTTCAATGAGTTCTTCTGCACATTCGCCCGGATCATCAACCCCGGCAAGGGTTTCAATAATCGTCTCCGCCGATACGACTCCTGAAAGTCCGTCTGAACACAGTAGCCACCTATCCCCAATAACTGCCTCACGCAGGGAAACATCGGGATCGATGTCGGCGCTTGAGTCACCCAAAATTCGCAGAACAACACTGCGTTGCGGATGGGTTTCAGCCTCTTCGGGGGTGATTTGGCCGGTTTGGATGAGGTATTGCACAAATGAATGGTCGGTGGTGACTTGAGTCAGTGTGCCGTCTCGCAAGACGTAGGCACGGGAATCTCCAATATGCACCATGGCAAGTTTTTTCCCCGACCTCATCAGTGCAATACAGGTTGTTCCTAAGCCATGCAGTTGCGGATCGATCTGTGCGCGGTCAACCAGTTCTTCATGCGCATCGGTTAACGCTTTGCGCAGCATATACAGCATGTCATCCGCGCGGTGGTCGTCAGTGTCGAGCGGAGCCAGGTGAGCGACCGCAATACTCGATGCGATATCTCCGCCAGCGGCCCCTCCCATCCCATCAGCGAGGACTAGGAGGTGCGAACCGGCATAGCCGGAATCTTGATTATTCTTACGCACGAGACCGACATCGGAGCGCGCAGCAAAACGGAAATCTACCGGCATCATGCCACCAGCTCGAGTGTAGTTTGACCAATGCGAACAATCACGCCGACGTTAAGTTTGCGTGGTTCGACAAGACGTTCATCGTCAACGAATGTGCCATTTGTTGAGCCGAGATCTTCGATCCACCATTCGTTTTCCGGTGTGCGGTACAGGTGAGCATGGCGAGATGAGGCATACTCATCGTTGAGTACCAGTGTTGAGGCCGGAGATCGACCAATGAAAATATCTGCCGAGCCTAGTTTCATGGAGGTACCAACAAGGGGTCCACCCGTCACCAGTAAACGAGTTGGGCGGGCTGGTTCAGAGGTATTTTTTTGCCTTCGTCGTGATTCTTTTCGGTGTGCGTCGCGGCGCTGACGCCCTTTGCCCCGCGGTGTCACAACCGTGCCGAAAATATCCTGACGTAAAACCGAAACGGCTCCCAAAGCTACCACCCACAGCAGTACGAGGTACGCGAGGCGGAAAACCGTGAACGCCAGGTCAGATGCCATTAGTCGGTAGAACTCTCTTCCGCCCCGGATGTCCAAAATAGGATTCTCGTGCGGCCAATTACGATTTGGTTACCGTCTACCAGTGTAGCCGCGTCTACTTTGTGTCCTTCAACATAGAGTCCGTTGGTTGCACCCAAGTCTGATGCTATAACGCCGTCCGGAGTGATTCTGAGTTCCAGATGGTGACGTGAAACCGAGGGATCATCCACGCGAATGTCGACATCAACGCCGCGACCAATGATGGTCACGGGTTCGGTGAGTAAGAGGCGTTCGCCCTCAACTTCAATAATTGGGTGGGTCAGTGAGGCCACCTGACTGGTTGCGGGGGCTACGGCTCCGCGTTCCATCGAGGCCTCAATCTCGAGCTGCCCGGTCAATTCATCCGCGCCGGTGTCGAAATCGACTTCGATAGGACCGATGAGTGCATAATCATTTTCTTCCGCATGTCGGGTAGCAACTTTGCCTATCTCATGTTCGAGAACGTCGAGACCCAAGGTTTGAAGATTTTTCATATCGGAGGCAGCAACGCGCACCGTAAATTGATTTGGTGCCACCATATGGTCCTGCGCATACTCCTGAACGTGGTCATCCATGGCACGACGTACCGCCGACGTGACATCCACCGGTTTTACCGCGGAGCGAAACACTCGGCTGAATAGACCGTTGACTCCGCGTTCCATCGCTGACTCAAAACGATCGAGAAGTCCCATGGCACCCCCTTAGTAGCTCCAAAAAAACCCAATGAGAGCATAGTAACTTCAACAGTAGTGTAGCGGTAGTTGGCCATATAACGAGTACTACTCCACCAGTGTTGATGCACGCGGCACCGGAATCAGTACATAGTACGGTTTAGTAGGTAACCAACTGGCTGCCCGAGTGCGAGATTCGCCGGTAGGAAATTTGCGCGAGGGCTTACGCAATAGGTATAGTTTCTACGCGTTTAGCAACACTGTTGCTTCGACACTCGCGCGGGTGGCGGAACAGGTAGACGCGCACGGTTCAGGTCCGTGTGCCCTTGCGGGCATGGGGGTTCGACTCCCCCCTCGCGCACAAAACCCCGGCAATGCCGGGGTTTTATACTGTGGATCCGGCCATTCTAATGCCTTATCCTCGACTAACGATCCAGGTTGCGACGCGGCGGCTAAGATCACGCAGTTGTTTTTCGTGAGTTTCGAAGTCACGACGGTATGTTGGAAGGTTGCCGGGTTCATCATCCCGATACCATTCTTCAATCACATCGGCATTGATTTCGGGATGAAATTGAACGGATACCGCATTTTTAATGCGCATTGCCTGGATGTAACGGTCAGAGTGAGCGAGGATACGAGCATCGGTTGGAACGTCAACAACTGCGTCGGCATGATCTGCAAAGGCGATGGGGGCCGACCCGATTGCTTTGACAAAAGGATCATCGCTTTTCCACCTGATTCGAGTAATGGATTTTTCCGGACCGCGAGGGTCGTCTACGCTCACGCGTCCCCCTAGAGAAGCAGCAATGAGCTGATGGCCTAAACACACACCGAATACGGTGCGGTAGGCCGGGATTGCGCGAGCAAGCCACCGTCGAAGAGAGGGGAGCCACGGCGCAATATCATCCGCGTAGGCATTAAAAGTTCCACCCAGAACGACGACGGGTCCTGCGACCTCGAAAGAATCAAAGAATCCGTGGGGTGTGGTCCACGCTTTGACAACGTCAACCGAGGAACCTAATGCTTCGATGTCGATGCGCAATTGGCCACCGTGTACCCGAGGTTCATGTTGGATGAAAGTAACGTGTTGCGCTCGCTGAAATGTAGGGCCGGTTAACGGGGGTGAATAGACCGTATTCA
The DNA here is from genome assembly GCA_030537795.1 of Actinomycetaceae bacterium. GTDB lineage: Bacteria > Actinomycetota > Actinomycetes > Actinomycetales > Actinomycetaceae > Gleimia. Next base: position 43,304 of record JAUNVE010000011.1, on the reverse strand, counting down.
TGACCGTGAGCCTATCGCGAATATGCGACTACGCCCTCTTTTGCGGTTCTCAGTTGCGGGGTCATAGGAGTGAGGAAACTGATGACTGGGAGATGCTCGCCTGCTGCCACAATGTGAGTATGCGGAATGGCACGGAAGCATTGTGTGTGATCTACGCCATACTAGACGCATGGGTGGAGATCAGGAACCGTCATCGCAAAATATGACACTTCGTTTTTTTGGCGCAACGCATACCGTCACAGGGTCAAAATACCTGCTCAGTATTGGAAAGCGACGCATCCTGGTGGATGCGGGCATATTTCAGGGAGATAAGCAGTGGCGCAGGCGGAATTGGGATCCGTTTCCCCACCCTCCGAACGACATTACCGACATCCTGATCACCCACGCCCACATGGATCACGTCGGCTATTTGCCGGTCCTTGTTAAGGCCGGATTTAGCGGCACAATCTGGGCGACACCAGGAACAATCCGATTAAGCGAAATCGTGTTGCGCGATGCGGGATACCTACAGGTAATGGAAACGAGAGCTGCCCAGCGAGGAGGTTACTCCAAACACAGTGACCCCAAACCCCTCTACACACCGGCCGACGTCGAAGTCACGCTCGGAATGTTTCGTTCCGTTGATTACGGTTCACCCCTTGAGCTGGGTGATGGAATAGTAGCAACGTGGATACGAGCCGGACACATTCTCGGTTCCGCTTCTATCCATGTGCAGACTCCAGGTAGCTCCGTCTTATTCTCCGGCGATCTCGGCCGTCCCCATCCACCCGTGCTGAAACAGCGGAGCAAGCCTCCAGCAGCAGACTGGATTGTGATGGAGTCCACCTACGGAGATCGCGAGCATATTGAACCCGACATCTCCCACCAGACCATGGCGGCTGCAATTTGCGGAACTGTCGAACGCGGCGGTCATATTCTCATACCCGCATTTGCCATTGACCGCACAGAGGCCGTTCTCGCAGTTATCACCGAACTTATCCGAAGTAAAAGGATTCCTTCGATACCTGTATTCGTCGATTCACCGATGGGTCTCAATGCGCTCGATGTCTATCGCGATTTATCGCTTGAGGAACTCAAAGAGGACATTACGGTTGATGATTTCCTCGGGATTCCACAACTTACCGAGGCGCGAACTGCGGATGATTCCAAACGTATCAACACGTTCCGGCATTCGTGCATTATTGTGTCATCGTCAGGGATGCTGGAAGGCGGCCGGGTGCTTCACCACCTGGAAAGAATCCTGCCCGGGACTGAGCATTGCATCATTATCACCGGATATCAGGCGCACGGTACCCGCGGGCGCGCCCTCATTGATGGTGCGCGCAATTTGAAGATTCGCGGACGGTACATCCCGGTCAGAGCACAGGTGGTTCAAGACCGCGAGTTCTCTGCTCATGCTGACGCGTCTGAACTAATTGACTGGCTCAGCGAATTCAGCCGTCAGCCGCAGACGGTATTTCTCACTCACGGTGAGGATCGAGCAAGAGATGTATTCGCACAGCGCGTGACAACCGAATTGGGCTGGAATGTCGCAGTACCAAATTACAATGAGATCGTTTTACTCACACGACCGTCGTGACACCTTCGCTGACCGCAAGTGTGGGTGCCATGATGAATGGATTCTCCCAAGCTCCCGTGCAAGTCGCACAGTAAGCTAGTGCCGGCAATGTTTTCTCTGACGATAGGGTGGTGCTCATGTCGCAACGTGTTCCACTATCGGTGCTTGATTTAGCCCCGGCATCGGAAGGACTGGGGCGTCGCGCGGCGCTTGATGACGCTTTGTCATTGGCCGTCCTAGCGGAGGGCGTCGGTTACCGGCGATACTGGATGGCCGAACACCATGGCTCCCAAACCTTCATGTCTTCAGCCACATCTCTACTTCTCGGCAGGGCGGCCGAGCATACGAGCACTATTCGCTTGGGAGCCGGTGGCGTTATGTTGCCAAACCACTCGCCTCTGATGGTGGCTGAATACTATGGCACACTGGCGACTATTTATGGATCCCGTTTTGATCTCGGTCTTGGTCGTGCGCCGGGAACCGATCCGGTGACTGCCACTGCGCTGCGTCGAGGAAGTGCGCAGATCAGTGATTTTGCCGCCGATGTGGCAAGTCTCCTCACCTATCTGGCTCCCACTGAAGTCAACTCTGACAACCGTCTGTCAGGTGCTGAAGCTGCCGCTCTCGGCATACAACCGAGCCCGGCCCAACTGCACGCGCGGGTTCGTGCCATACCCGGTGAAGGAACGCGTATTCCACTGTGGATGCTCGGCTCGTCGACCGGCGGCGCTCAAGTGGCTGCCACACTCGGCCTGCCGTATAGTTTCGCCTCGCATTTTGCCCCCAAGTATCTCGCACAAGCGCTACATGTCTACCGCACGCATTTTGATGCCACGGCACCAACTGCGCAGGTGTCTGAGCCTTATGTGATGGCAGGTATCAATATGCTGGTTGCACCAACTCAAAGCGAGGCAGATGAACTCTTTACGTCTTATCAGATGATGAAAGCACGTTTGCGTCGTGGCTCGGCTGGCCCTCTGATGCGACCGCAGAAAACCCACCTGATCGACCGTGGCAACAGCGTTTTAGACCCAACTGCGTATGTTGGCCCCCCGGAACGAATAGTTGACGAAATTGACGTATTCGTGGACACGTATGATCTCGATGAAGTGATCGTGACTTCCTACGCGTGGGATCCAGCTCTACGTAGACGCTCGTATCAACTCCTTGCTGAGGCGTGGCATGCATGAGTGAGCAGTTTCCTATCCCCACCCCCAAGTCGCGAGGATCAGCAGTGCGTCTGGATCGTTCACATGCCGATCTAGCCCTGGCAGCCGTCGGTGCGTTGACTGGATTCGCCGCGGGATCAGCGTTGGGAATTCCGTGGGAATTACAGCGGGCGCCCGCTGTCGAAGAAAAGCTGAGTATGTCTGGTCGAGATGGTTTTCTTGCCGGTGAGTGGGGCAGTGACGTGCAAATTGCACTGTGCATTGCGGAAGTAGCAAGCGCCGGTCGGTTAGCTACGGCCTCGGCGATTGAAGCGGTCGCTCAGCGCCTCATTGCGTGGTACGAATCAAATCCGCAACATGTGCCGCGGTTGCTACAGGGAGTTTTTGACGTCGCGCTCAATCCCCGCCTGGCTTCGCCCCTTGTCGTCGAGGATCTTGTCGCCCACGGGTGTGGCCAGTTAGCGGCTTCCGATGTGCGCGTTGCCATAGCGTTGCGTCGGGCCGCTGAATACCGCGGAAATTCCGAACGCATCACCCGCAGGATGACGGAGAGCGCAAGCTTGGCCATAGCAGTGCCGGTAGCTTTAGCGACCTTAACAGCTCCCGAAGAATGCACTCGAACAGTTACGCTTGTGACAACTTTGACAACTACGGATCCACTAGTTATCTCCCTTAACCTTGTGTATGCTCACACTTTACGGCGGGTAGTTGAAGGTTACGCGCGAGGTATTCACTGGGGTTCAGCCCTGCGAATAAGCGACCTCGTCGATCTTGTTATTGAGCACGGACAATCGGTTATTGCGAATCTTGAAATCGACGGTCTCAACACCCCAATCGTCACCGATACTGGATTTAACCAGGAGGTTATCGACGCACTAATCGTCCTGCGTGATGAGAGTAACCGAGGGGTAGGTCAGGGATGGTCACGTGGCCTCGGCGCGGGCTTAGACGGCGTGTCGGCGATGCGTCGCGTGATTGCAGCCTGTGAAACAGCAGTGTGGGAATTTGAGCGTAACTCGTCATTAAATCCCGTCACGGTGGGAATAGAGTCCGCTATTCGCAGCGGAGGCGATACCGATACCGTAGCCGCATTGACAGGCGCCCTCCTCGGTGGTGCCTGCGGCCTTGCCGCTATTCCAGAATTCTGGTTGACCGATTTGTGGGGGTGGCCCGGATTGCGCGCCGATGGACTGCGCGACCTAGCAACGGGGTGCGTTTATGCTGGATTGGCTCCGGAAAAACACCTACCCGATACGACCGACATTTGATAGCGTCAAAACGTGACATCGGAACGCCTTCAAGACCCACCATTCATATGGGCAGCGCTGACGTTGTCTGGCGTGGTCGGGCTCATATCCGTCGGATTACTGGTTTTTAAAGCTGACTTGCACGCACTCATGTTGGGTGCTTTGATCCTCGTCGCCGTCAGCGCATTGACGGTTGCTCGGCGTAGCCTGCCAGATATTGGCCAAGCGATAATCACAGGGGTGTGGCGCGCACGCACCGCCCTCCTTATTTTTATTCTCATCGGTGCTTTGATTGCCGCCCTCATCCAAGCCGGCACAGTTGCTACCCTCATCTATTGGGGCGTAAAACTCATAGCACCGTCCTGGTTTCTGCCCACCGCTCTCATCCTTTGTAGTCTGATGTCGATTGCTACCGGAACAGCGTGGGGCACAGCCGGTACGGCTGGCGTAATCCTCATCGGTATTGGTTCGGCTATGGGATTGCCACTACCAATTGTTGCGGGAGTTGTTGTCTCGGGAGCCTGTTTCGGCGACAAAATGTCACCGGTTTCCGATACGACAAACCTAGCCGCAATGGCGGCCGAAACCGACCTCTATAAGCATATTCGGTCAATGGCCTATACGACCGGTCCCGCATTCCTTATTGCCCTGATAGCTTTTGGAGTCGCCGGCCACTACTACCACACCCACGCACTGCCCGAATCCGATCTCACCACCCTAACCAGTGCTATCCACGCCACCTATCACGTGGGATGGTGGACAACTGTTCCGCTTCTGGTTCTCATCGTTATGGGAATTCTCCGCGTACCTGCCGTGTACACAATGGCAACGTCCGCTGTGACAGCAGTTATCACAGCGCTCATTATCCAAAGCGCGTCCTTCGACTCCGTGATGAGGGCGCTATGGCACGGAGATACCGTTGACACCGGGATCGCATCACTCGACTCACTATTTGCCCGCGGCGGGGTGACCTCCATGTGGTTCACGCTTGTCCTATCGGTGCAAGCGCTGTCCCTGGGGGGAATGCTGTCCCACTTCGGCTACATGCGCATTGTCATTCGCGGCCTCCTCGCCCGCGTGCGTCGGATTGGTTCTCTCGTTGCCGTGACGATTATTGCGGCTTTGATGGGCAACCTGGGGATGGGCGAGGCCTATATGTCAATCGTATTAGGTGGACAACTGTTCGCTGAAAAATACGACGAAATGGGTATCGATCGAGCAGTTCTATCCCGCTGCCTGGAGGAGGGCGCAACCTTAACGACACCGCTTATTCCGTGGACCACAGCAGGCGTATTTTTTGCCTCAACTTTAGGCGTACCCACCGTCGATTACGTAGGATACGCCTGGCTGAACTTGATGAATCCTCTGATCGGAATGATCTTCGCCTATATTGGATGGGGACTACTGACAACTCGTAAGCCGGTAACCTTAGCGAACCAGAAATAGTATCTACAGTTGCGCGAAAAAATCAGCAACCGCGCGTGCACTCACCGCCGCAGCCTCGCCCGCATCAACGTGAAAATCTTGACCGGCCTGGGGACCACACAGATCCGACACAGCACGTATTGAGATGAAAGGAACGGCAAATTTGGCGCATACCTGGGCAGCCGCTGTCGACTCCATGTCGGCCGCGAGTGCACTCGGGAAAACCTCACGCGTCTTTTCAACCGATCGCGTTGTAACGAATGCGTCTGAAGAAGCGACCTGCCCGAATAATAAGCGATAGTTTCGGTTCTGTCGCATCGTTTCGGCAGCAGCGATGTAGTGCGCGTAGGCGGCAAAACTGGCGGGCTCTCCCGGAACCTGTCCGGGAGCGTAACCAAATGCGGTGGCATCGGCGCGAGAGTAGATAAATTCGGTACCGATAATGACGTCGAGAACACCGGTGGTGGCAGCCAGGCCGCCGCATGTACCAGCGCATAGATATGCCGCGAGTGAGTCGCCAAATGTCAAATAAGCTTGCGTCGCCGCAACAGCGGCATTGACCAGTCCAATGCCCGTGACAGTGACGTGTACACGTCTACCTGCCAGGAACCCCGTCGTACATTTCGCGTTACCACAGGTGCAAGATTGCGCACCATCGAGGAGGGCGATCATCGGTTCGGCCTCCAAATCCATTGCGCACGCAATGACTGCGACACTGTTGTTCGCGCGGATGGTGGATGTGCTGGTAGTGTCCATGACAACCTCGTGCAGTAGAGTGTGAATAACCATGACAATGGTCACGTGTTGAACTGTAGCGCAATGAAACGGGCGGGGGCGCGATGAGCGCAGCAGAAGGCGATACTCCGGCGGTGGATCGTGTCGCAGAAGCGAGTCCTGCCGGCCTCATATCTGGACATACGAAACCGGCGAAATTAGCTCGGCCACTATCTGTTTTTGACCTATTCCGAATAGGAATCGGACCCTCCTCATCACATACCGTGGGGCCGATGCGCGCAGCGCATGCATTTGCCGCCGAGCTTCAGCACAAAGGTATGAGCCCGCGGGCTATTCGCGTGACACTTTACGGCTCGCTGGGCGCCACCGGAAGAGGGCACTCAACTGATCGAGCGATCATACTGGGACTGGCTGGCTATGAGCCGCAGACGGTATCGGCTAACGTCATTTCATCAATTGTTGATTTAGTTCATCGAACAGGAAAACTCACTGTTGCGGGTGGTACCCAGGTGCCCTTCACGATGGATGACATCAAGTTTGCTCCCATGACGGTGTTGCCCTACCACGTCAACGCCCTCACCATTGATGCGCGCATAGACAATGGCAACCTATGTCGTACCTACTATTCGGTGGGCGGCGGTTTTATTATGGAGGATCGATCGCCGGATCCTGCGACACCGGATGTTATTGCTCTGGCAACACCGGATGCGCGCAAAACACATGCCACGCCGGCCCCTTTTCCTTTTTCCACCGCGGCCGAATTGGTTGACCTGTGTGAACGCGAAAACCTCTCAGTAGCAGATCTGATGCGTGCTAACGAGGAGACGGCACATGATCGCACCGCCGTGAACGAATATCTTGATCTCATTCAGCGCACGATGGCTCAATGTGTCGATGCCGGATGCGCAACCGAAGGAGTCCTCCCCGGCGGTCTTAATGTAGCTCGTCGCGCCCCGGCTCTGGCCGCCCGTTTAAGTGGGCGGGCCTTTAAGGCGGCCAGCGCGGACGTGTGGGCGGGAACGGTAGAAGATCCTCTCCGGGCAATGGATTGGGTGAATCTATTTGCGCTCGCGGTCAATGAGGAGAACGCCGCCGGACAGCGAGTGGTTACTGCACCGACGAATGGGGCTGCGGGCGTGATTCCCGCGGTTTTAGGGTATCTGCTCAAGTTCTGCCCGGAGGGTCGGAATGCTCCCGTGCATGCGGCTCGTGACTTCCTGTTGGCCGCTACTGCTATCGGCGCCCTCATTAAAACGAATGCATCGATAGCTGGTGCGGAGGTCGGATGTCAGGGTGAGATTGGATCGGCCTCTGCGATGGCGGCCGCCGGATTGGCACAGACCTTCGGCGGCAGTGCGCGGCAGGTAGAAAATGCTGCCGAGATTGCGATGGAGCACTCTCTCGGCCTCACCTGTGACCCTATTGGCGGACTCGTTCAGATTCCGTGCATTGAACGCAATGCGATTGCGGCAGTTAAAGCGATTAACGCGGCACGCATGGCGATGTGGGGCGATGGGCGGCATACGGTGCCGTTGGATGCTGCAATTCAAACAATGTGGCAGACAGGTCGAGACATGCTGTCGAAATACAAGGAAACATCGGCCGGAGGTTTAGCCGTTAACGTCGTCGAGTGTTGATCATCCTGTGCGAAAATCGCAAAAAGATAGTGGCAGGCGTGTGACATCTCACGTTGGCAGGCGACAGAGGCAGTGGTGACACGCCGTGGAATTCGCCAAGTGAGACGATCTTTCGCTTTCTTATCCACATATCCACAGGGTGTGAAGAGATGTCATCCACATTTGTGTTCATCCGTCTGCATTGGGAAATTCTGGTGGACGACCACAATAATGCGGATGCGACGGAGGTGGCTCTTTTCCGCGCACCTGTACATATATTCTGCTGCGGCAAATGTCACCGGTGTAATTCATACTGGGATGGAGGACGCAGAAACGAGGATGTGTCTATCCACCGCTGTGTCCACTGCAATGGTAGGGCTATCCACAGGGAAGATGAAATGTCGAATCAAACACGCCATGTTGTGGTGGTTTCTTATTTTGACCACTAGGTGTAGTGTTTGTGGACAGGTGCCTTTTGATAGCCTTAAATAAACGACAAACGTGTAATTACACACCTGAGACTGAGGGGACAGCTCGATGACTATCACCGTTTACAGCAAGCCGATGTGCGTACAGTGCGATGCTACGAAGCGAGCACTCGATAAGCAGGGCTTGGAATACGAGCTTGTCGATATGAGTGTTGATGTCGACGCTCTTGAGTACGTGAAGTCACTGGGATATGTGCAAGCACCTGTCGTAATGGCTGGCGATCAGCATTGGTCCGGTTACCGTCCCGACCTCATCAAGAAGATCGCCAAGCAAACAGCAGCTGTCGTCAACGGCTAAAAGCCTCCTTCCCGGTTGTCTGGATACGACGACCGGGAAACCTATGTCATAGTGTCCACGTACAGATGAGAAAGCGAGATTGATCCATGGTTTACGTCGTTTATTTCTCTTCTGCGACGGACAATACGAAACGGTTCGTCGACAAACTCGGGTTTGAAAATAGTCGCATACCGTTGCGGGCTCGCGATGAGTTTTTACACGTAAATAAACCTTATGTACTCATCGTGCCGACCTACGGCGGAGGCAATCGTAAAGGTGCAGTACCTAAACAGGTCATCAAATTCCTCAATGATGAAACAAATCGAGAACACTGTGTGGGTGTAATCTCGTCAGGCAACACCAATTTCGGAGAAGCCTATTGCATTGCGGGCGACATCATTTCCGCGAAGCTCAAAGTACCGCACATGTATAAGTTCGAACTGTTGGGCACGTCTGATGACGTGATCAAAGTGCGCGAAGGACTGGAGAAATTTTGGCAGAGAATTTAACGGATACCGGCCCCGAAGAGGCATTGACCCCGGATCTCGATTACCACGCATTGAACGCGCAACTGAATCTCTACGATAAAGATGGCAAGATTCAGTTCGACGCCGATAGGAAAGCTGCCCGCCAGTACTTCCTACAGCACGTTAACCAGAACACGGTATTTTTCCACAATCTCAAGGAAAAGCTCGACTACCTTGTGGAAAACGGGTACTACGAGAAGGAAGTTCTCGACCAGTACGATTTTCCATTTATTAAAGCGCTGTATCAGCGCGCCTATGCAAAGAAATTCCGTTTTCCAACCTTCCTCGGTGCTTACAAGTACTACACGTCGTATACGCTGAAAACATTCGACGGCAAACGCTACCTCGAAAGGTTCGAGGATCGTGTGACTATGGTGGCGCTCTATCTGGCACGCGGCGATAAGGCACTGGCCGAGCATATCGTGGACGAGATCATGGCAGGGCGTTTCCAACCCGCCACTCCGACGTTCCTCAATGCCGGCAAAAAAGCGCGGGGCGAACTCGTATCGTGTTTCCTCCTGCGCGTTGAGGACAATATGGAGTCCATTGCACGCGGTATTAATAGTGCTCTGCAGCTGTCGAAGCGCGGCGGTGGAGTCGCTCTATCATTGACGAATCTGCGTGAAGCCGGGGCACCAATCAAGAAGATTGAAAATCAGTCTTCTGGGGTTATACCCGTCATGAAGCTTCTGGAGGACTCGTTCTCCTACGCTAATCAGCTGGGGGCTCGCCAGGGTGCGGGGGCAGTTTATCTGCACGCACATCACCCGGATATTATGAGGTTTCTCGATACAAAGCGCGAGAATGCTGACGAGAAGATCCGCATCAAATCACTGTCTCTCGGTGTGGTAATTCCCGATATCACCTTCGAGCTGGCGAAGAAGAATGAGGATATGTACTTGTTCTCGCCTTACGATATCGAACGAGTGTACGGGGTGCCGTTTACAGAAATTTCCATTACGGAAAAATACCGCGAGATGGTTGAAGATGGGCGCATTCGCAAGAGTAAGATTAACGCTCGCCGATTCTTCCAAACCATTGCGGAAATCCAATTCGAATCCGGTTACCCGTACATCGTCTTTGAAGATACGGTCAATAGGGATAATCCGATTAAGGGCCGTATTACGATGTCGAATCTGTGCTCGGAGATCCTGCAGGTTTCAGAGGCTTCGGAATACAACGAAGACTTGACGTTCAAACACGTCGGCAAGGATATTTCCTGTAATCTCGGTTCACTCAACATTGCCAAGACCATGGATTCACCGGATTTTGAGGCAACGGTTGAAACGGCGATTCGTGGCTTGACCTCGGTTTCTGACCTGTCTAATATCGCGGCCGCACCTTCTATTGAGCGCGGTAACCGCATGTCTCACGCCATTGGTTTGGGTCAGATGAATCTGCACGGTTACCTGGCACGCGAAGAGATATTCTACGGTTCGGAAGAGTCTCTTGACTTTACGAATATGTATTTCTATGCCATTACCTACCAAGCCATTCGCGCCTCAAATAAGATTGCTCGCGAACGGGGTGAAACATTCCACGGTTTCGAGGATTCGACCTACTATTCCGGCGAGTACTTCACCAAGTACATTGAGGGCGAATGGGTGCCAACAACTGATCGAGTCAAGGAGCTACTCGATAAGTCAACGATTTATATCCCAACTCAGGACGATTGGCGCCAGTTGGCAGCCGATGTGCGCGAGCATGGCATGTACCACCAGAACCTGCAGGCTGTGCCCCCCACCGGTTCAATTTCCTATATCAACCACTCGACATCCTCGATTCACCCGATCGTGTCAAAGGTTGAAATCCGTAAGGAAGGAAAAATCGGTCGCGTGTACTATCCGGCACCGTATATGACGAATGACAACCTGGAGTATTACCAGGATGCCTATGAAATCGGCCCACAAAAGATCATCGACGTCTATGCGGTAGCAACCCAGCACGTCGATCAGGGTCTGTCGCTAACGCTGTTCTACCCTGACACCGTATCGACGCGAGACCTTAACAAGTCCTATATCTATGCCTGGCGCAAGGGAATCAAGACCATGTACTACATGCGTATTCGTCAAATGGCCCTCGAGGGTACACAGGTGGACGACTGCGTGTCGTGCATGCTGTAAAACTAAACGACATACGAAGGGGCGGCCATGATTTTGGCCGCCCCTTTCGCTACTTGACTACTTGAGTACTGATTTGGGAAGTCGGTGGACAGTTACCGCACCGATCGCGTTAAACGGGTGGAGTGGATCCGGATCCTCACTTCCGGTAGGGCCACCAAGTTCAGAGTGGGCGAGGGCGCTCATGACAACGTAGGCATCCTCCTTGGAGAATCCCTGATCGTCAGTGAGGAAATCAAACATGTCTTCGTACCCATTTTGAATGGACTTTTGGACCGGGTTATCGATGCCGATAAAACACCATTCATCCGGGGTCTCAATGCGTGGTGCCCGAAGTTTCATTCCCTTGATGACATCGACAGATACGATTGCCGTTCCTTCTGCTTCGATAGCAACGAAAGAGGATTCGCCGCGCGCCATCACAGCGTGAATATCTCCGATTGATAGCAGTGCGCCGGGGACTTCGACTGGAAGATATACGATTGATTCGGGGCAGGCATCGGTCAAATCCATGTTTCCGCCGGAAGGGAAACTCGGCATGATTGTGGAACCAGTTCCTTCGCCCGGAGCGGTGCCGATACAACCGATCATTGGTCGCTTTTGGGTTGAAATGGTATCGGTTAGTTTGATGGTGTCACCGTCAATCGGAATTTGGCGTGAGAAAGAGTCGTCACCCATGCGGCTAGCGAGAGCTCCCGCGCCTGGAAGTGATACCGACCAACCATAGTCCTTCAGTACGATGTCATGAATGGTGACGGCGAGAGCATCACCCGGTTCAGCTCCTTCGACGTATACCGGACCTGTTACGGGGTTGATGGTGGCGGTTACTTTATCGAGTGAACCTCGTTCATGTAGCTGTTCATACACGGCATCATCGGTTTCAAATCCGATGGTCTCACCAGTACCGGCTTTGACAGTCAATACAGGTTCTATTGAGGCGTCATATCCGGATTGGCCGTGGGCTTTGCTCAAAAAATGGTCAACGTTAACCACAGTTACTCCTTGTTGGTCTGTTATGAGCGCAGGCGCGCTTCCTGTCATGGTATCGAAATCGCCTGAAAATGCATCGCGACCTAAGAGAAATTGCGATCCATTCGTCCTAGGACTAGAAGATGGCTCGCTTGTATCGCAATGTCTGGACACAATTAATGCCTAGCTACCTACGTTATGGTGACACCCGTGGGTAGAATATTTGGATCCGTTTACGGTCGTCTACAATGAAGTTGTCTATCAGAAACTGATTGAGAGTGCTTGTATTTCGCATAATGACGAGCGCCCTCAGTCCGCTCACTGATTGGATCGCACCCAAACTATAGTTACCGGAGGTCGTCATCACTATTACAAACTTTCCGTTCCATCCCGTTATTATTGGAACAGACCTCGGTTGCTACACTATCGCACGTTCATTTAATGAGCTTTACGGTTCGATTCCAACCGTGATTACTACCTCGATATTAGGGCCGATTCAGAACTCTCGGATTTTAGATGTTCGTCTCGTACAAGGTGATGTAACTGATGAAAGTAACGAAATTCCACCGCTCATCGCTGGTTTACTAACTCTTGGGCCAACACTCAGAAAAGATTACCCCGGCAAGCAGCTTTTGCTCATGGCAAATATCGATTCCAATATTTGGGACATTATGAAGTACGAGAACGAACTTCGGGAGTTCTACACGTTTTCTTTTCCAAAGCTATCGACGATTTCGACGACAAATAGCAAAATAGAATTTCCCCCGCTAGCCCGCGAATTTGGGCTGAACGTTCCTGAAACGAGACATTGCGATCTCGATGATGGTGTTGCTTCAATTCTCCGTAAATTTGATCAATGGGATGATTATCCGTGGATTGTTAAACCGGTGATGGGTTATGGCTATGAGCGCCTATCCTGGCCCGGTAAAAAAAAGATCTATACTGTAACGTCGCCCAGTGAATTTAAGACGGTCATTAGTATGCTCGAGGAGCAAACTGCTCAGCATCCGAAGGCTCGACGATTCGTTGTTCAACCGCGTGTTGAGGGTAACGATACACATAATCTCTTGATCACCGCTTATGTTGATACTCGCGGTAACGTCACCATGATCGGTTCAGCACAAGTAATTATGGAAGATCATTCCCCGTCGGCGCTGGGCAATCCGGCAGTTATGATCACTGAGCCCTATCCGAAGTTGTATCGACAAGTGCAGACATTTTTACAGGCTATTGGGTGGCGGGGCTTTGCAAATTTCGATCTCAAGGTTGACTCACGAACCGGAACTCCCTATTTCTTTGAGCTCAATCCCCGCATAGGCAGGAGCTTATACTACAATACCGCGGCAGGGCTTAACCCAATGAGATTTCTAGTCGATGATTTAATCTATGGTAAGTCTGTGCCTTTAGAGACGATTGAAAATCGTATTTTATACTCGTATTTACCGAAAAATCTGGTATTGAGATATGTGGATGAAAAGATGGCGAAGAAGATTCGTTATCTATACCGAAAGGGACGTGTATTTCATCCTCTATTTAATGCTGCTGAACGGGATCTATCTGTCAGAGCAGCTAAACGAGAAGCGTATGCTCGGCTATCAACCCAAAAGCACTGGTTGAAATTCCACCGGAATTTCCCCGTGGAAGAGTTCCGCAAACTCGGGACAGAATCCCTCGATACGGCTCCTTTAAGGAAGTAGAGACGCCTTTACGCGCTCGCAATTCGCGTGCGATAGATATGGTGCGCGATGGCCACTGCGGGCACCATGATGAGTATCTGAATGATCATGCCGCCGATTGGAATATCGGTTTGACCAACCGCTTGAGATGCGGAGGTCGTGACAATGTCGGTGATGCTTCCGAAGAAGTTAAAAATGGCGTGTAGCACGACGGCGACAAGGAGATCCTTCGTCACGTAGTAAATCACACCGATAAGAGTGGCCAGGCAGAACGTATAAATAACTTGAGTCAGGGTACCCAGCACAAAATACGGCTTATCAATCAGGTTCGCAAAGTGAATAACGGCGAAAATTCCAGATGACAGGAGAATCGCTTGCCACACCCCTGCCGGTGAACCGCCATATCGGTCAACCAATACATTTTGTATGGTGCCACGGCACAGCAGTTCCTCAAATAACGCAGTTGTCAAAGTGACGGCGAGATAAATTCCAACCGTGCTTCCACGCGGGGAAACCACCTGCCCTTGTGGGATAGAGAAGAAGAAAAGTGTTCCCAGAACTACACCAGCCGCAATGATGTACCAACCGAGCGTGAAGACAGCTGGAAGCTTCGTTGCCAAGCCTCGCAGTGCCTGGCGTTGTCCAAGCGAAACGAGCGCAATTGTGGCAACTATCAGTGGAATAACGTAGTAGAGAAGAGTGCGAACCGCAGTAGTTGATGGCGTGCCCACAAGTTGACCAGAAACCCACAGGCTTCCCACTCCCATAAAGGCAACGATTACGGCTATAGGGAGGGCGTACGTAATACGGATTCTTTCGTTTATAGGCACGGTTCGTGTTCTTTCACAATCAGTGGAATTAGTCAGTGTGAAACTAAAATAGCCGATGCTTACCAAGAAAAGCGATACCGGATGAAAAAAGCAGACTGAACTCTACTCAATCAGTGGAGACTCAGCTACCTCACTGGTTTTGGTACAGTACTAGCATCAGCTGACGGCGAGGTCCCTTTAACATGGAGCGAAAAGCGAAACTCATTGCACTGCTCGCAATGATCTACGTATCAACGGTTGTGATATCTCTGGCGTTTGTCGCCGGCACTGGCACAGGTAATCTTTTAGCAAATGATTCTGTTCTCAGTACTTTTGATGCGGATCGTATCCACCGAGTACAAGCAATCACACAGTACGGATCGTGGGGTGCAGTAGCTATTATTCTCTTTGCTACCTGGCGACTGCTACTAAAATACGACCTGTATGGTTCTGCTATCCGCCTGGTGACAGTTGCATCGGCGCTCATACTCGGTATTTCACTGGGTTTACTCTTGGGCTTCTTGTTTTTTCCGACTGGCACATTGATGTGGCAACCCGTCGTTTCAGGAGTCCTTACTGTGCTAGCAGCTACTGGTGTGGTCATCGTGTTCTCTCGATATGCTGTTGATCCAAATACCCTTTGAACTGCCCGTATAGAGCTCACTGATTTCAGGATCTTTTGGGAAATGACCGTGGCACCACGCTAAGCGACCGTATACGATAACGCTATGAGTGTTATCGTAACGAATGAAATCACTGTTCCATCAGAACGCGGTGAAATCGTAGCTAAGAAATTTGAAGAAAATGCCCGCGGGCTTGATACCCGCGATGGCTTTGAGGGGTTTGAGCTCTGCCGCCCCACGTCCCCAGAGGATGATCGATGGCTCGTGATTACCCGGTGGCGCGACGAGGCAGCCTACCATGCGTGGCGCGATTCCAGGCACTACACTCATTCACACCCGCAGACAGGAGCGGATGGACGCAAACCCGCAACAGCAAAAGGTGTGGACGCCAACTCTATCGTCCGACACTATGATGTGGCGCTGAGTGTCAACGGGTCGATGGAGAACTAATCGAGTCTGTTCGTGAAAGGGTTGCCGTGACCACATGGGATGAGCGCTACCGTGAAGCTGCTGAAGTCGGAACCACACTGTTCACTACCTCTCCTTCACCAACCGTCGTTGAGGCATTCCAACACGTGCGTATTTTGAGCCGCCACCGGCCGAGTGCCGTGGATGTCGGTGCCGGAGAAGGGCGTCACAGCGCTGATCTTGCCAAGCGCGGATTTTTTGTCACTGCACTCGAACCGAGTGCAGAAGGAATCCGCAGCGGCCGCAGACTACACCCCGACACATCAATCGACTGGGTGCGGGCCGATTGGCAATCATGGGACCCCGATACCGAGGTTGATGTTGTTCTCATTGCCTACCTTCACCCTCCGGCAGGAGAAGCCATCGAAGATGCCCTACCCCATGTTGCCACCTGGATCAAACCAAGTGGGTGGATTGTGCTTGTCGGACATTCTCGTGCTCAATACGGGTTGAATGTGCCCGGCCCCGGGGATAAAGAACGCCTGTGGGATGCTGAGAGCATCAAGGGTACTCTCGAGTCATGCGGCTTTGAGACCGTGTTCTGTGATGACATTGAACGACGCGCCATTAAACACCAAGATGATACCGGGACTGACAATGAACCGGCTCCTATTGATGTTGTTCTTGTCGCACAAAAGAATGGAGATTAAACTCTCGGTATTTCACGTGGGGGAGGAGGGCGCGTGGGGGACTGTCATCCATCTGAGAAGCCGGCGTTATGGACCCCGAGCTTCATCCTGCTCACCATTTCCAACTTTGGATTAGCAACCGCTTTTTTCGCCCTCATGGCGACAATGGGAGCCTATGCGGTTTCCGAGTTTTCGGCATCCAACCCCCAGGCCGGACTCGTCAATTCTGTTTTTATCCTGGGAGCCATGGTCGCTCGTATTGGAGCCGGTCGAGCGATTGAGCTCAAAGGATACAAACCGGTGATGATTGGCGCCCTGATTGTGCATCTGCTGGCGATTGCGAGCTACATCATTTCGCCCACCCTTTTCGTTGTCCTTGTGGTGCGCTCTGTCCACGGATTGGGTTTTGGTTTCTCGCAAACGGCAGTAGGCGGAACGGTGATGGCGAACGTGCCTCCTGAGCGCCGAGGCGAAGGATCCGGTTGGTATACCACCGGAATGAGTATTGGAAGCGGTTTGGCGCCGTTTTTCAGTCTCGCGCTCTACAACTCGTCATGGGGGCAGGATGGGGTTTTTCTAGCCACCACGGCGGTTGCAGTCATGTCTTTGGTTACCGCGCTGATCGGTATCCGCTTTGTGGATGAGGGTGCCGGGATTGTTTCACGTGAAACATCGATGCCGATCGTCCGATTGACAACAGCCCGAAAAATCCGCCCGCGCCCCGTTTCGCTCGATGGTTTTATTGACAAGCGAGCATTCCCCATCGGTACGGTTGTCGCCCTATCGGCATTCACATTCGCGGCGACACTGACATTTCTTGACGGCTACGCGAAAACCCTGTCATTATCGACTACCGCGCAATGGTACTTCGTCGTTTATTCAGCGGTTATTCTCTTCTCGCGACCTGCAGCGGGTGTCATCCAGGACAGGTTGGGCGATGACATCGTGATGATTCCCCTCATTATTTCGCTGACCGCCGGAATGGTCGTCACAGCCTACGCAACTACGGGTTTAGTGCTGTTGCTGGGAGCAGCGCTTCTTGGTTTGGGATATGGAACTATCGTATCTGCGGGCCAGGCCATGGCTGTTCATGCGGTAGGAGCAACGAGAGCTGGGCTGGCAGTCTCATCATATTTTCTCCTCGTGGATCTTGGAACCGGAGTCGCTCCCGTCATTCTGGGAAGTTTGCTCGACCCACTCGGTTATCGTGCGATGTTCCTGGTTGCTGCGGCCGTGGCCGTCATTGCATTGGTTGTTTATGTCCTGTGGGTTAGGCAATCTACGACACGCGGAGCGAGCGATACCGATTGAGGGCGGCAGCAATGTCGACACGACGAGGGCGCACGAGATGCGCGGGCTTTTGTGGCCCACCCAGTCCGTCTAAGCCGTGCTGGGTGAGGACGTCCTCCAACGCATCTAGAGCGTCGCCGAGAGTGCGCTCACCGTCGAAGGCAGTCGAACGCTCCGGATCGGTGAGGGCGCGAATGGCCCACGCAATCGCTTCAGTCTGCCCGGGATCAACGATCTGTTCGACATCAGATACGTCGATATCTTGTCGATCAAGAGAGATCTGATCGAGACCGCGGGATTTAGTTTTTGCTTTGCCGCCGCGCGGTTTACCCGGGAGAGGACACCGCGCAGTCACGCGTGGGAAATCGTCAAAATCGGAACGCTTTCGCGGTTGTTGCGAGGCAATTTCTGAGGCTCGTTCGGTCACATCTTTGCATTCGTAGTTGTCCATCATCAGCACGCGGTCAGCAGCATCGAGATAATCACCGGAGCCACCCATAACGAGAATGGTTGAAACACCCGACTGGGCGAGTCCCGCAATACGGTCGATGAAAGGCGTGATGGGTTCCTTATCATCCGCAACGAGGGCACGCATGCGCTCATCACGAATCATAAGATTCGTCGCCGACGTATCTTCGTCAACAAGAATGAGCGGTGACCCCACTTCAATAGCCTCTACGATCGAGGCTGCTTGTGAAGTGGATCCGGAGGCATTTTCCGTTGAAAAACTCGTGGTTGCAGCTCCCCCGGGTAGATCATTAATAAATGCTGACACGTCGACACTCGTCACGGCTCGACCGTCGGCCGCTCGCACCTTAACCGCTGCCGGAGTGAGGGCGACTCGTTCGCGACCATCATCGGGAACATGCGCATAAACCCCGCGTTGGAGAGCATTGAGTAATGTCGACTTGCCGTGATAGCCACCGCCGACGATCAACGTGATGCCGGGGTGAATGGCCAAACCGGTGACTTCACCCGCGTGGGGCAGTTCAACGGTCTCACACACGGATGCGGGCGAGTCAAAAGCTACTGCATCATCCATTGGCAGATCCGAAATTCCTGAGCGCCGAGCAAGCACCGATCCGTTAGCGACGAAACCAAGCCATCCGCGTTCCTCCACGATCCGTTGTAAGGCGCAATAGTCGAGATACGTTTCAAGATGGCGGCGCAAAGATTCTCGATAGCTGGCTGACTCTTCGGACACGAAGTCCAATGTGTCCATCACGGCAAATGGAATATCGACGTCAGCTAGTCGAGCCATGGAGCGACCGAGGATTGTGCGTCCACGCGCTGGAAACTGACATTGGAAACGAAGTTCCACGAGTTTCGGCGAGATTGATGCATACGAGCGCTCAAGGATTTCCTGGCCGCATTTTGCAATCCGAATTTCCGGCGTTTGGGCAGAGTGAATAGCAAAGTTTCGTGCGAGGAAATCGGCAACCGCTACGCGCTGATCTGCAGTTTCCAACCACTCCTGTGGAATACCCATCGCGCTCGGTGACGCTGTGACGCGCAACATCGATGGGGGTGCATACGGATCCGATTGCACCCGATCGATGTGTAGCATGAAGTCCCCGTAGTCATAATCACCAATCACCGACTTGTAGGAACCGTAGTTGCGGCCATCGATCTCATGAAAACGTCGGATCAAATCTTGATCGGATCCCTTCATGCGCTCAAACTCGCGACGTCCAGAATGTTGTGCTCCACGTCCTGCGCGTCGCGAGCCTCCGTAGCGTCCACCGGCATTACTCATTTTCACTCAACCTTTCACTTCTTCCATTTTAGGGAGTGCAGGCGCGCAATATCGAAGAGGTTTGAGGAATAGTGCCGAAGTCACAGATTTGCTCCGGTGAGCGTTGTGAAATCGAGAAAGAAAGGGCGAATAGATTACAGTAGCTGGCATGTCAAAAAGCTCTTCCCGCGGACCGATTCGAATGACATCGCGCGGGCCCATCGCCGCGCAACGGCAATATATCCGAACATTTCACGCAGATCAGGTCGCCGACCCGTGGCACTGGCTTGACACCCCGCAGTCCGAGGAGGTTGCAGCACTTGTTCGCGCTGAAAATGCGTGGGCGGATCAGGTGTTGGCACCAACGCAACCATTACGGGCCAGGATTCGTGATGAACTCAAGTCGCTGACCCAGGAAACTGATGTCACGGCACCCGTGAAAGAAGGTGAATATTGGTACTACTCGCGTACCCGCGAAGGTATCGACTATCCGGCGCATTACCGAGTGAAGGGTGAGCGGCCGGCTCTCGATCCTTACCGCGTGAGCGAAGCAGAACAACTCATCGTCGATGAAGCAAGGCGTGCCCAGGGCAAAGACTTTTACGCTTCCACTAATCATACGGTCGCTCACGATGGCCGGTGGTATATGTGGGCAGAAGATACCACCGGCGGGGAGTTATTTGACCTAATAATCCTCGATCTGCAGACGGGTAAGATCATTGATGAGTCGGTGAAATCTATTGGTTACGGTATTGCGACAACAGACGCGTGGGTGTACTACGTGCGCATGACTGAAGCGTGGAGACCGTATCAGATCTGGGTTCATCGCATTGGTACGGACCAAGCCGAGGATCGACTCGTGTTGGAAGAACCTGACGAAAAATTTGGTTTATGGATCCGGCGCTCTCGCGATAGTCGCTGGATTGTGATTGAAGCAGAATCGACGCTCAGTACAAAAAGCTGGTTGATACCCACTGGTGCGCCCTCCGCACCACTTCCGTTTGTCAACGCGCAGGAGGATATGCGATTTCGCGTTGAGCCAGCGGGCGATCATTTTGCGATCACACACAATAGACACCGCAAGGATGAATCACTCGCGTTAGCCCCGATGATTGACAGGTCTCGTTTTGTTCCCTTGGGACAGGAGATCGACGTTGAGGAACTGTGTGGGTTAGACCAGTGGGTCGAGGTGTGGACACCGACTGATGGTGAACGTCTGCTTGCGGTGACAGCATTTGCGGACTTTACTGCGGCCGTCATGCGTAGCAGTGGACAAAGTGCGATACGTATTTTGCATCGAGCAGACAATCCCGGCGACTTGAGCCGCATTTACGATGAAATGAGCTGGGTGGAATGGGATGAGCCCGTGCGCGTCATCGAAATGGGAAGTAACCGAGAGTGGCATACTGACCGCTTACGGTTCACCGTCGAATCGTTCGCATTACCACAAATCGATGCTGACTGGATCGTGGCAACTGGTGGTACGGAGATCGTGAAACGCCAGGTTGTACCCGGATTCGAGCCCGATAAATATGAAACTCGTCGCGAATGGGTTACGGCAGAAGACGGCACCCAAATTCCCGTCGCCCTCGTGCACCGCAAAGGCATTGAGCCCGACGGCTCGAATCCGGCACTTGAATGGGGGTACGGGTCCTATGAAGTATCGCTCGAACCGTGGTTTATGACGAGTACTATTTCACTACTAGATCGCGGTTTAGTTGTTGCTCTTGCCAGCATCAGGGGAGGCGGAGAACTCGGTCGTGACTGGTATGAGCAGGGCAAGCTAGAAAAGAAGCCGAACACGTTTACAGATTTCGTTGCGGTTGGCAGATGGCTGGTTGACACCGGGTGGGCCGCGCCGGACCGTCTCGCCGCGCTCGGAGGTTCTGCCGGCGGCCTGCTGGTGGGGGCAGCCGCAAATCTCGCCCCCGATCTCTATCGATTTATCTCGGCTCAAGTGCCTTTCGTTGATGCCCTCAATACAATTCTCGACCCGTCTAAACCTCTGACCATCGGCGAATGGGATGAGTGGGGCAATCCTATTGAATCCGAAGAGATTTACCGGGTTATGCGCGGATACTCCCCGTACGAGAATATTCAGCCGGCACCGTATCCCACTATTTTTGCAGAGACATCGCTCAACGATATTCGAGTGAGTTTTGTCGAACCGCTCAAATGGGTGCAACGCCTGCGAGCAGACAGTGTTGTGGGTGTCGATAATCCAGTGGTTATTGCAATCGAGGAGGTCGCCGGGCACGCCGGTGTTTCTGGCAGGTCAAAAATGTGGGACGAGATAGCTCGACGGTGGGCATTTCTCCTGCACACGATCGATGCGGTGAACCGGATGGACTGAGTGTGCGTCTTCGACCGAGCACTTCAGGCACGACTTCATCTTGGTATGGGACGATACAGATATGACAATTATTGCGGCAGCAGACGGATCATCTTTAGGAAACCCCGGCCCGATGGGATGGGCGTGGGTGATAGATGATGACAACTGGCAGGCGGGCGGTGCGCCGTCGGGCACCAACAATATTGGTGAGTTGACCGCCGTGTTGCGTCTTCTAGAAGCGACCAAAGACAGCGGACAACCGATCAAGGTTCTCGCGGATTCACAGTATGTCATTAATGCGATGACCAAGTGGATTCACGGGTGGAAACGAAAAAACTGGAAAAAAGCAGATGGTAAACCCGTCCAAAATGCTGAACTTATCCGCGCGATAGATGATCTGATGCGGGACCGAGACGTGAGTTTTGAGTGGGTGCGTGGACATTCTGGACACGAATTGAATGAGATTGCCGACCAACGAGCCCGAGCATGCGCTACCGCCTACCGCGATGGGGTAGAGCCCGAGGAAGGCCCGGGATTGCGCGGTGACTGGATGCCTTTAGAACACCAGGCTGAATCCACTGCTGACACCCGTAGCGATTCTGTGCGGGAATCCGAAGATGATCTCGACCTATTTTCTTTTGATCAGCAGCCGCGTGTTGAGCATCCGTTTGCAGCCCCGAATGCTCGTGATGTCGAGCAAATCGAGCACGAAGCGTCCACCGCACGTCGGGAATTTCCAAAGGAGACGATTCCACCATCAATGACACGAACGCACACCTCAACGACTTATCGCCTTCACGGAGTCCACGTCACCGAGCATCGTGTCGAAGTTCCACTTGATTACTCGCAACCCGACGGTGACACGATCACTGTTTTTGCTCGCGAACTCAGCCTCGACGCCCCCGACCCATGTAACGAAAAACCGACGTTAATATTCATGCAGGGAGGCCCCGGGGGCCGCGCGCCCCGTCCTGGAAACTTTACCGACGGATGGATCGGACAGGCGTTGAAAACTCACCGAGTGATCCTTATGGATGAACGTGGTACGGGACAGTCCACCCGCTTGGATGCACTAACACTTTCCGAGTTCGACACGGTCGAGCAGCAGGTTGCCTACGTCAAGAACTTCCGTGCCGACTCAATTGTCAACGATGCTGAAACACTCCGTGACCTTCTGAATGCGAGCAAACCCTGGGGTAGCCTCGGCCAGTCCTACGGTGGATTCATCAATCTCACCTACATGAGCAAATATCCGCATGCACTGTCCGAGGTTTACTTCACCGGCGGCATTCCCGGACTCGCATACATCGACGAAATTTACCGGCGAACCTACCGGACAACGGAAGCGAGGAATCGACTCTATTTCGATAGATTTCCGGAAGACCAAGTAACATTACGGGCTCTTCTCACACACCTCGCAACCCATGACGAACGGTTACCGTCGGGAGAGCGCCTAACCCCGCAGCGTCTGCGCATGCTTGGAATACTGCTGGGTACTACGACCGGATTCGACCAGTTACACTACTTCTTTGAAGGCCCGTTTACTCTGGTGCGCGGAACAACGCGGCTCAACACCCAGTTTCTTGACATGGTGTGGAGGCAGGTATCCATGGGAGATTCGCCCATGTACGCCCTCCTTCACGAAACGATTTACGCTGGTGCAACCGAATCGGTGCGTGGGAAAGCGACGAACTGGGCCGCAGCACGATTGCTCGATCAGGTTGGGAGTGCGATTCCCGAGGGGTTCGCGCCCGACCCCGACCCTACCGATACCGAAACTCCTATTTACCTGACCGGAGAACACATGTATCCCTGGTTATTTGACGAGGATCCAGCGCTCATCCCGATGGTGAAACTGGCTCACGCCTTGGCGGAAGAAACCGCGTGGCCGACACTGTATGACGAAGAAATCCTTCGTAATAATGAAACTCCTGCAGCGGCGGCAGTTTACGCTGACGACATGTTTGTTCCACTCGACCTGTCCCTACAAACCGCGGAACTTTCAAATATCACCCCGTGGATCACCAATGAATACCAGCACGATGGTTTACGTACTGACGGTGCGCGGGTGTTTGCGAAACTCTTAGAAATAGCCCACCATTAGGACTCAATTTTGAAGATACTCCGCGTGTCCTCTTGAGGTTTATTCCACGGGGACATTCAAGTGTTGTTTTCTTAACGTAAACACGAAATAATACGAGGCAATGACTGGTGAGGGCATTTCTCGACGCACACTCCTGCGATCTGCATTGCTGGGAGCCGCGTTTATCGTGCCCGCATCCATTATGACGTCACGTAGCAACGCGGAAGAACCGCTGATCCGCGTACAAAAACGAGGTGAAATTAGCCTGGTTCGTTACGATGCTGAACCGGTTGATGCATCAATTAACACCTCGTGGCGAGTTTTCCCGTCGGGAGCGCACACAATTTATCTGTGTAACCCCGAAGATATTACCGCCGTGGCCGGAATCGTTGCCGCCGTCGCATCTGAAGCACGAGGCCCAATTTTGTACGTCGCAGCGGATGGATCGCTCCCTGAACTCACGCAGGCAGAAATCGGACGACTACAACCACACCGAATTGTGGCTCTCGGTGGGCAAGGTCACGTCCAGACCTCAGCACTCGACCAAGCACGAGAGATCGCTGGCCAAGCACTTGCGAACACCAGTGGTGCCGAAGGTATTGATTCGGTGACCGTCGAATCCTGGGATGGTCGAGATCCGATTACCTCATCTATCCGGATTGCGCGAGGATTATTCCCCGACGGTGCCGCAGACGTTTATTTGGTAGCAGCACATACTGAAAATACCATGCCGCTTGCCGCTATTGCCGGCACCATGGGTAGGGGACCAGTGCTTCTCGTTGATTCCGATAGCCGCGATGAAGTGTTTGAGGTTATCGACGAACTGGACCCCGAATACGTGTATGCGGTCGGAACGGTTGGTGCTGACATCGTGGATACGCTCTCACGCGGACGTAAAAAGGCGGTGGTTAGTGGAACAACCCTGCGCTCAACAGCGCTGAATGCCGCGTCCATGCGTCAACTGGAAGATCATGCCACAGCAGTAGTGGCGTCACCATTTGATCCGGCTAGTCTCGCACTCGGAACTGAAATAGCCACCGGTCCCCTCATTCCAGTAGAGCCTGAAACATCGGTTGCAGATACGGATGACATCGTAAAATCGGCAGCCGAACTGTCAGGAGCCAGTTCGCAGCGCTATGTAGCTATCGGACACTGCGGTGAAGGTTCCCGGATTTTCTCCTATCGCGAACCCGAAACACTGTCAGGTGGGCTTACATCCATCGATGTCATTGGAAAGGGGCAGGGAACTTCAACACTTATTGAACCACCTGCGGATCTTCCCCAGGGGGAAGGAGAGATATTTACCTACCAACTGCGGATTGAAGATGGATTGCCGGTCGACTCAACCGAATTCGCTCGCATTGTTGCCACCATCCTTAACGATCGACGCGGATGGGGACGGAACTTTAAACAAGTGACTGGAGACTCTGACACGATTCTCACCCTGGCTGCAGGAGCGTATCTGGATGAATTGTGTTCACCGATTCCTACCCACGGGCAAACTTCATGCAACTTCGGCCGCAATACCGTCATTAATATTGAACGCTGGGCGTTCGGATCTTCGCCTTTTATGCAAGCTGGTGGCACTATTGAACAGTACCGCGGTTATGTCATTGGACATGAGATTGGCCACGCTCTCGGATACGGGCACGCTCCTTCCCCCGGGAAGGGTAAGCTCGCGCCCGTTATGCTCCAACAAACCTTGGATCTGCAAGGATGTTTACCAAATCCGTGGCCAAATCCCGATGCCTAAGGTGACACTGCTGTTTCGATAACGGTTGCCTCCTGGCATGAGTAAGTATCCACTAGTCGGGCACGACGCTAATTTTTACTCCCAGGCGCTGATTGACTGCTTCGTATGCCTCGTGGATACGTGACAGTGGAAACTCGTGAGTTACCAGCTCATCTACCGCGAATACGCCGGCTTCTAGTAGCTCGATCGCGCGCGCTACGTCCCTTCGACGAGCGTTTGATCCTCCGGTAACCTCGAGTTCTTTATAGTGAATGAGATTAGGTTCCATCACCGACGTGGACCCTTTGGGGAAACCAGCAAAGTAGTTGACTCGCCCACCGTCTCGAGCTAATACCAGCGCGTCGTGAGCTAGTTCGGTTGCACCTATGCATACGACGACCGCATCAGCGCCTGCACCTCCAGTTAATTCCCGCACGCGAGCGTTTAAATCTTCTGTGGTGGGATCAATGCCAATGGCTCCTAAACGTTCTGCGGTGTCGCGTCGATGCTGCGAACGGTTAGAAACCACAACTTGTTTTGCCCCGCAATGTAATGCCAACTGCGTATGGATGAGGCCGATGGGGCCCGCTCCAAGCACAATCACGGTGTCGCCTGGTTCAACTCGGTACTGATCGAGACCGTTGAGACAGCAGGAAACTGGTTCCGCTAAACTCAGGGCCTTGGGATCTAAATCACCGGTAGTAACGATCAGGTTACCGCGTCGAATAGCTCGTTCAGGAACGGTGATGTACTCCTGAAGGCCGCCGTCAATTGCGTACCCAAATAATTCGAGGCGCTCACATAAGTGCTCTCGGTCATTCATGCAGTTACGACATGCGCCGCATGACACCACGATTGAAACGGTTGCTTGCTGTCCAACCGCCAGGTTGGGCATGATGTCTAAGACTCCGTCGCCTATCTCGTGAATGCGGCCTGCCATTTCGTGTCCGGGTACCACATTTGGTGCCACACCCGCTGTTTTGGCACCGGTAAATAGACGGTAGTCGGTGCCGCACAACGTATTCGATTCCATTTTGAGAATCACTTCGCCTGGCCCTGCCGTCGGAATCGGTTTATCGACCAACGCTAAATCATGTGGCTTACGAAGAATAGCGGCACGCATAGAATCTCCTACCTGTGATGTTTGTCATTACTCGTTGCTAGTATAGGATGAGTCACATTTTGTGGGGCAATCTTTATGGTTAAGAGCATTTCCCGGTGACGAAATAGTCGACAAAGAGAATGAGGTTACAATGACGAAACTTGCCAATGACCCGGAGAAATTTGCGCAGGATGCGCTCGAAGGATTTGCCGACGCCTTTAACCAGTGGGTGAAACCTGTTTACGGTGGTGTCGTACGTTCAACCCGAGTCGAAGACGGTAAGGTGGCGGTCATTGTTGGTGGCGGATCGGGCCATTATCCAGCCTTTGCGGGGTGGGTTGGACCTGGATTTGCCGATGGGGCCGTAGCGGGTAACGTGTTTTCATCACCCTCTGCCGCACAGGCCTACTCAGTTGCGAAGGCCGCAGACCGCGGAGCAGGTATTCTCATCGGCTTCGGAAACTACGCGGGCGATGTTTTGCACTTTGGTCAAGCTGTCGAACGCCTCCGCTCCGAAGGCATCGATGCACGTACACTCGCAGTCACTGACGATATTGCATCCGGCGATCCGGATGAGTATCTCAAGCGCCGCGGAATTGCCGGTGACCTCCCGGTATTCAAAGTGACCGCAGCGGCAGCGGAGGCAGGTCTTTCCATTGACGAAGTAGAAGCCGTATTCGACAAAGTCAATGAACGCACGCGTTCTTTTGGAGTGGCTTTCTCCGGTTGTACCCTTCCTGGAGCGGATGAACCACTATTTTCACTGGAGTCAGGAACTATGGGCATCGGCTTAGGCATCCACGGGGAGCCGGGCGTGGACGACGCTCCTCTCGGTACTGCCGATGATGTCGCAAAAGTACTGGTTGAGGGATTGCTTAATGATAAACCAAATAATCCCGGCAGTCGGGTTATCGCCCTGGTCAATGGTCTGGGTGCCACCAAATACGAAGAACTATTTGTCCTCTACCGTGATATTGCTTCCCGATTGCGTGAGGCAGGCCTAGAAATTGTCGAGGGTGAAGTCGATGAATTCGTTACTTCGCTTGATATGGCAGGCGTCTCTCTCACCCTCGTGTGGCTCGATGATGAAATTGAGAAATTCTGGTTCGAGCCTTGCGATACTCCCGCTTACCGAAAAGGGACCATGGAACGACCGGAGGCTGACACGCGAGAACTCGCAGTGGAGCCCGAACCCGTTACTGTGACGGAAAAAGGCTCGGATGAGTCACGTAAAGTAGCCCAACGCATTACTGAAATTCTATCGAGTATCGCCGATCTCATGGCGGAAAAAGAAACTGAACTAGGGAAGATTGATTCGGTAGCGGGAGATGGTGACCACGGGGTGGGTATGGCTCGCGGATCAGCCGCCGCTGCAAAACAAGCTCGTCAACTGGTTGACGATGGCGCTGGAGCAGCGACCGCGATGGCAGGTGCTGGCGATGCGTGGTCCGCATCCGCGGGAGGGACATCGGGTGCCCTCTGGGGAGCACTTCTGACGGCATTTGGTCGTGAACTCGGTGATACCGAGCCGGTAGATGCTGACACCGTCAACCGAGCGATGAAGGCTGCTCTCGAGGCAGTTATGCGTCTGGGTGGAGCTGAGGTTGGCGACAAAACAATGATTGATGCACTTGCTCCCGCAGTAGATGTCCTTGCCCGCGGGGAAGCAGCTTCACGGTGGACGGATGCCGCCTCAGCTGCTCGTGAAGGCGCTGACAAAACCAAGAATATCGTCGCTAAAGTTGGCCGTGCGCGGCCCCTAGGTGAAAAGTCTCTGGGAACTCCGGATGCGGGGGCTACCTCTCTGGCAATGATCGTCGATCTCGTTGCGAAAGCTATAGACGCCTAGCATTTTAGGCCGAGGGCGCGCAAGAGCCACAACTTCCAGGTCAATTGCGCGCTCTCCGGCCCGCCTGACGGTAACGGTTCAACTAAGCTAGACACCAACACCGCTCAAGGGAGGCACTATGGAACCTGGAATCCGCATCGAACCGCAAGAATTCTTCGAGCAAGTACACGACTACTCGATGGATCACCCCGCAGAATCAGATGCACTCGTTGCTGGGCTATCTGTCTTTGCGTGGTACGCCATGCCGGATATTATTTCTTCCCCAACGCTTCGCTTCATAGGCAAAAGTACGATTCTTGCCGGAGTTGGATCCTACCTTTACCATCTTCCCGGTTCGGACAAGATAATTGAGGAGAGCGGCAAATCTGTAGCCAAGCTGTGGAAGCGAATAGGACTGGCTGAGCAATCAATTCCCGTCCAAGTAGCGGCCGGACTAGCAGCCTCATCGGCACTCTTGTGGGTTAACTCCCTGACCGAACGCTATATTTTGCACCGCGGTGAGAGAAAGAAGGCCAAGGGAAAGAAATTCCCGCATATTAAACAGGGTCTTATTCTGGGTGGGGTATGTGCTCTTGCGGTGTATGCCGAGGGGCGCAGATCCTGAGTCTCTTCTACCATGCGTAATACCCCATTTATGTAGTTTCGTGGCATGATGGGCGTCGAAGCATCCAATAGCAGGAGGAAGTAAGTGCGCGAACCCACTAACAAGCACGTCTTTGAGGCGATTAACTGGAACAAGTTAGAAGACGAAAAGGACCTTGAGGTTTGGGATCGTCTAACCGGTAACTTCTGGTTGCCAGAGAAGATTCCGTTGTCCAATGATATTCCTTCGTGGAATACACTGACCCCTGCCGAGCAAGATATGACGAATAAGGTTTTTACTAACCTGACGCTACTTGACACCCTGCAGGGAACGGTGGGAGCGGTATCCCTTATTCCAGATGCTCGTACTCAGCATGAGGAAGCTGTGTACACGAATATTGCCTTTATGGAATCGGTGCACGCGAAATCCTATTCTTCGATTTTTTCCACTCTATTGTCGACAGAAGAAATCAATGAAGTGTTCCGTTGGTCGGAGGAAAATGAGCAGCTTCAGAACAAGGCACGCATCATTAATTCCTACTACGTTAACTGCGATGCCGAGAAGAAAAAGGTTGCTTCAACGATGCTTGAATCCTTCCTTTTCTACTCCGGTTTCTATGCTCCGATGTACTGGTCGGCACACGCCAAACTGACGAATACAGCGGATCTCATCCGACTAATCATTCGTGACGAAGCCGTGCATGGCTACTACATTGGTTATAAATACCAAATTGCCGTCAGAGAGTCCTCACCTGAACGTCAGGCAGAGCTCAAAGAGTACACATTCGACCTTCTGGATGAACTGTACGAGAACGAAGAAAAATTTACGGAGGATCTATACGATCCACTGGGACTGACTGAAGATGTCAAGAAGTTCCTGCGCTACAACGCAAACAAAGCACTGATGAATCTTGGTTATGAGGCGCTGTTCCCACCGGAGTCTACCGATGTGAACCCCGCAATTTTGGCTGCTTTGTCGCCAAATGCTGATGAGAACCATGATTTCTTCTCCGGTTCTGGCTCCTCGTATGTTATTGGAGATATTGAAGATACCGAAGACGACGACTGGGACTTCTAACAGTTGTGCGGAGGGTGGGTAGCTACGGCTATCCACCCTCTGTGTTTCGACATACCGTAACGGGGTAAAGGGATGTACGTGGGCCACCCAGATGCGCGTGATTCTGATGATGTGCGGTGGATTGAACGCGCAGTTATCAGTGGTCTAGTTGTACTATTGTGTGCACTCGGTGGTGTCGGCGCGTATATCGCATTTCAAGATCGCGCCGGTGAAGAACCAGATATCCAGTCACTACAGCAGAATGACAGCCTGGACTCCACCGGTGCTACGGCAAACTCACCGACGGATAATGCCCGAGTCGAGGCGGCCGACGCTATGAAAGATGTTGACCTCGGCAACCGCAGGTGGGTGTTTCGTCTGCGTGACGAAGAATTCACACTTGATTTTGTCGACGGTGAATACACTTCCGATTCACGTTCGACGTGGTCTCTGAAATCCGCTGCCACCGTCTATTCTGATGCCAATGGGGATGGCTACGTGGATGCAGCCACCATTGTGGAGAAACAGGCTATCGGTGCCACGAACTGGGAACAGTTTGTGGTGCTGTGGCGGTGGGACCCGCAAGCCGGTGATGCCGTGATCATTCCGGACGTAATCGGTTATGTGGCTCGTTGCTACGGATCAGTTAATCAACTTCAAGCAATTCCCGGCGGGTTCCGCATGAGCGGCGTAGTGGTCCCCCGAGACAGTGTTGATAGCTCATGCGTTGCGCCGCGCGGTGAAACCTACGCCCGCAGTGTCGGTATTGTTGATGAAGATCCGGTGCGTATTGACGAAACCGGTGGTTGGGGTGGCGTTTGCGGTCACGGAATCGGTGAGGCGAGTGTCGCACAGAAAACAGGCGACATATTCAGCCAATTTAAGGTGGCTCCACGTCCTGATGCCGAGGACATCACACTGAAACTTGATCACTTCGGTGAAGCCAACGGACATCCGGTAAAGGGCGATTCTTTTCGCTATGAACGCAACGGTTATGTGCTGATGTACTATTTACCGCACGATATGGACTTTGAGCGTCTGGCCGAAACTCCGTGCGGCTGGGCAAAGCTCAAATAGAGGCATCTGTCGAGGAAGTACTTCAGACCTACATATGAGATAACTAAAGCCTTTCAATGAGTCTGGTTCCACGGGTATTCATTCCTAGTCTGGCATACGCCCAAGGCATTGCAATGAAAGTCCAAATCGATGACACGACACCAATTGCCGCGGTAACCCAAATGGCAACCGTTAGGCTCCAGTGCGCGGTGAGCCAGGAGGCAAGAAATGGTCCGACGGTGGCGCCGAGTTGCGATACACCATTCCAGTAACCGAGGAATTTCGCCTTGTTATGGTCGGGAGCCAGATCCGCTCCGGTAGTCATCATAATTCCCGAACCGAATCCATTGCCGAAACCAACCAGACAGGCACCCAGGACGAAAGTAACCGGTGTCGATGTCAGCGGCAGGAGGGCGAAAGCTATTCCCATCATTCCAAGTGTTGGCACGAGAACTGCGCGACGTCCGTAGCGATCCATCAGTGCTCCAGAAGGGTAAAACATCACCACATCAACAACGGCAGCGATAGCCCACGTCAGTGAGATGGTTTCAGGTTCCAAACCGAGGGCGTTACCCCACAGGGGAATAAGAATATTGCGATTAGCGCGGGCCAGGGACAGCGCGACAATGCTGATTCCCACAGTGACGGAGGCGGGTAGATCGATAGTTTCTCGCGGTGGTGGCATCCAGTGTGGACGCTCGAAAGGATCGTTATTGGCTGCGGGTGCGGAGGCCGATGCTGCGGTGGAATGCGATGGTGAGACTGCGAGCATCCGGGGTTGAGGCAGAGCGAAAACCAGCACCAGGCCGATGGCGATCAGAGCGGTTGAAATATGGAGGATAAAAACTGCGCCGATGGCCCACAGTGTGACAACCGCTGAGCCTAGTGCTGGACCAATGAGATTACCGAGACGGAACATCCCCCCAAAAGTGGCCATGGCGCGGGCGCGGAAAAGAGGTGGAACTGAAAGCGATACGTAGGATTGTCGAGCAAGCGACCACACGTTCGCGGAGATTGCCAGTACCACGATACCAAGAACATAAATGGGCTGTGCCCACCCGGTGTTGGCCCACAGTAGTGCAACAAACATTCCAGTCAGCGCTAATACCGCCATGGTGGTTGCGAATATCATGGCTTTCTTCTCGGAACGACTGATGAGGATGCTTCCTACGATGGGGGCCGAAATGACGCCGACTAATCCATTGACTCCAACCACTGCGGAGGCCAGTGATTCGGTAAATCCGAGCTCCAGTGCGGCGAGAACAATCATTGGTGCGAGAGCACCTGTACCAATGGCATAGATAAAAGTGGGGGCAAAAATGGGGCCGGTTAATTGGCGAAGCACACGGCGCACATTTTTACCGTGATCGCGGTTTCCAGTCACCCCAATCTCCTTGTCCCCGGGGCAAACTACGACACGAATTCACAATCGTGTCGTTGATAGGTTTCACATGAGTCTCTCACGAAGTGATGATCCCGTAAGAAGCATGCTACACGGAATCGACGGCTCTGCAGCACGAGAAATCTCAGCGTTGATAAGGTTGGGCCATGACTTATCGACTACTCATGGTGTGTACTGGAAATATCTGTCGCTCAGCCATGGCAGAAATCGTGGTACGGGACCGGCTGGAAGAAGCCGGCATTAACGCATATGTGGATTCGGCTGGAATCTCGGATGAAGAACATGGAGGCCCGATCGACTACCGTGCGCAAAGAACACTTACCCGGGCAGGATATCAAGTGCCGCATCATCAAGCCCGCCAGGTTCAAGGTCACGAACTCGGAACTTATGATTTAGTGTTGGCGATGACTTCGCATCATCTATCCGTACTTGAACACCTTGCTCAGCACGCCGGTGTTGACGTTGATAAGGAAACCGCGGTGGGAGCGCCCAAGGCAGTGGATATTCGGATGTTCCGCGAATTTGATCCCACAGCTCCCGCGGTTCGTCACCGCCGTGAACTCGATGTGCCGGACCCCTGGTATGGCGATCAAGAGGACTTTGAAGAAACACTTCGCACGATTGAATCGGCGGCCGACAGTATCGTGGAACATGTCGCTCGAGCCCAAGGGTGACGTGCCGAAGGGCGGGCCTCGGCTTTTCTATCTCCTTCCTTTCATCGCTATTGGTCTCGTTCTCGGAGCTGTAATTGTGGCGTGGCAACCCCCTGAAACAGTCTCTAACGCACCTACTGCGGCGCCACAAGCACCCAGTCTCAAGCTCGAAGGATTTGCGGCTGGCAATCTCATATCCGATGATGACTTCTTTGATGTTGTCACTATGACTGAGGAAGACATTGTTGATTTCCTCAATCAATGGAATAGTGGCTGTCAACCCGGCCCCTCACAGACACCCTGTATCACCGACTATCGCGAAGACACTCCAACATGGCCTCCGGATCAGTATTGTCCCAGTGGTTTTATAGGAGCCGAAGATGATACGGCGGCCTCGATCATCATGAAGTCGGCGCTGGCATGCCAAATTAACCCGCAGGTACTGCTGACAATCTTGCAGAAAGAGCAGGGCCTTATCACGGCGTCGGGAGAACGACTGACCCAGCGACGATATGACACTGCCATGGGATACGGATGTCCAGATGGAGCTGACTGTGATCCAGCTTATTTCGGGTTTGCGAGACAGGTGTACGGGGCAGCTCGTCAGTTCCAGATATATCGCGCATTGCCAGAAAAATACGACGTGGTTGCTGATCGCGTCAACACGATTGCCTACCATGTGAACCCAGAGTGCGGTAGTAGCGAAGTATTTGTTGAGAATCAGGCGACGGCGGGACTATACAACTACACGCCGTATCAGCCCAATGAAGTGGCGCTAGAGGGCAGATATGACGACTGTTCCACCTGGGGAAATATGAACTTTTATGGACTCTATAACGCGTGGTTCAGGGAAGCGGGTTAGCGATCGTCCGACTGCACTGGAGGTAGAGTTGACCAGGGGAAATTAATCCACAAGTCAGTATGTTTCCACACGAAGTCGGGTTTGATTACCGACCGTGATTTTTCATAGATAACGGCCGATTTTGCATCGACGGTAACGGTGGATTTCCCATCTAGAGATAGGCCATGCTCGTCAATGAGCTCCATCACCATTTTGAGGGTCTTGCCGGAGTCGGCTACGTCATCAACGACCAGCACTTTCTTCCCCTCAAGGGCAGATACATCCATAAGAGGAGGGAGCAAAACAGGCTCGGGTAGCGTTTGAGCGACATCCGTATAGAACTCAACATTCATTGTCCCAATAGCTTTGACGCCCATGGCGTAAGAAATAGCGCCGGCAGGTAATAATCCGCCGCGGGCAACCGCCACAATCAGGTCGGGCATCCAGCCCGAATTGACTACCTGACGTGCGAGTTCACGCATGGCAGAACCAAAAGTCGGCCAATCAAGTGTTTCGCGAACAGGTTCGTTATTCGACGTAGCGCCATCATCAAAAGTCACGTTAAATCCAATCGTTGGTAGTACTTCCATGGTAGAACACGTGATAAGCACGACGAAAACCGTTATAACAGCCACAAAACTGGGGAAAAATGAGAAAT
Organism: Actinomycetaceae bacterium; assembly: GCA_030537795.1. Taxonomy (GTDB): domain Bacteria; phylum Actinomycetota; class Actinomycetes; order Actinomycetales; family Actinomycetaceae; genus Gleimia. The sequence goes on along the minus strand of JAUNVE010000011.1, from coordinate 8,596 downwards.
CCACTTACAATCAAAAGGTAGTGACAATCCCGACAGAAACGTGACATGTCTGAAAAAAATGTGCCAGAGACCGGGTCGACACGCCACGATGATCCCGGAAAGAAACGCAAGTTTCTCATAGCTCTCGGTGTAGGAGCCGCATGCTTAGCGGCGCTTGTTGCTTCCGGCGCATGGTATGCCGTCCACTATTCTGACCACGCCTTGCCGCGCACCACCGTGGCGGGCCATGAAATTGGTGGTCAAACACGCGCAGAAGTCAGCGACACTATTGCACAACTGGTATCCGATACTCGCATCAATATTGATGGCGATGCCGGAACGCACTCTGCGTCATTTGCGGACTTGAATGTTAACGTCGATCAAGAGGCAATCGTCGATGATGTCTTTTCCCCTAACTCATCAATATTTCAGCGTTTTCAAGCGCTGTGGAAGCCACACCGTATTGCGGTGACGGCCGATATACAACAAATTGCAGTCGAAGAATACATTGAATCGATTATGCCGGATGACGTTGTTGCCACCCAAAATGCGCAATTGCATCTCAATGATGATGGCGAATCGTTTTCCTGGACAGCCGGTACTATCGGTCAGACCTTGCCGGCCGACAAGATTGTGGAGGCTACAGAAAAAGCCCTGTCTACTCTGCGAGACCAAGACCTCACACTCGGATACGTTGACCAAATCCCCGATGTCACAGATGACGATGCTGAACGGTTGGTTGGCGAAGCTGAAACACTATCGACCCTTCCCGTCACCATCACGTATGACGGGGAAGAATACTCGCCTCGGTTAACTACGCGTACAACATGGGTCAATCTCACTCCGACAGACGAGGGGACCTTAACTATCAACCCAGACGCCGTAACCGAGTGGGTGCAGAAAGCAGCTGATGACTTTGTGAACACTGAACCCGTGACGGGCACACGCAAAGTTAGCTCCGATGGTGAAGTGTTACAGGTAGTCAAAGAGGCTTCCGAAGGTCGCACGGTAACGAATGTGACTGATATTTCTGATGCCATGACTACCGCCCTCAATAGTGGTGACGAATACACGGGTGAGTTCTCCGTCGATGTAATTGAAGAGCCGTGGAATGATGAAGACGTTGCACCGGGAGCTGAAAATCTCTATTACAAGGCGTCGCCGGGCGAAAAATGGATTGACATTAACTTGTCGAACCGAACAACAACCGGTTATGAGGGAGCTACCCCGGTGATTGGGCCGGTGTATATGGTTCCGGGGAAACCCGGGTTTGAAACGGTAACCGGACTCTTTTCGGTTTATCTCAAATACGAGAGTCAAACTATGCGTGGCGATAATGGTGACGGTACTCGGTATGAAACACCGGGTGTCCCGTGGATCTTATATTTCCACGGAGGGTATGCACTTCATGGCGCCTATTGGCGCTCATCCTTTGGCCCGGGAGTTCCGGGAGGCTCTCACGGCTGTATTAATCTTCCGGTGTCTACTGCTAAAACCTTCTATGATTGGGCGCCGAACGGCACTGTTGTCGCCTCGCACTACTAGAATCGTCGGGTGGTATTCTCATCGAATATTATCCTAAATCTCTAGTGCTACAATGGTGCACGTTGCTACTGTGTGACCATGAATCCCATCGAGCAGGCTCAGCAGTACCTGGCGCACCCACAGTGTAATGAACAGACGCTACAGTATATTGCGCAGAATTTTCCTCAACTTCACGAAGCCGTAGTGAATCACCCGGCAGCGACGTACCAAGTTCTCGGTTATCTCTCGACATATGCTCCCGACCCGGCGGTGCGCAACAGTGCAACCCAGCGGCTATCACTCGCCCCCTCTGCGAGTACTGCGCAAATGACTGCTCCCCACCACCCCCAAGTTGCTTCACCGCAGCCGGTTGAGAATCAGACACCGGTATCGCAACAGGACACGGGGCCAACCCTACCTTCCGAAACATACGGACCACCCCAGCACCAGCCGTATGCGCCGACCGTTAATCCAGTTCAAACAGGAGGGGGGAAGAAACCGCGGAAGACCGGGCTCATTTTGCTTGGTATTGCCGCCGTTATCGTGCTAGCCCTGGTTGCTATCGTTGTTATCGGAGGAAAACTGGGATGGCTATCCGGATCAACAACGCGCACGCAATCCATTGACTACTCACTCCAACCGATCAAGGTGTCGATGCCGGGAGAATCCGAAGTATCGTACTACTCGTCCAAACCTCATCTTCGTGTATTCGCAGTAACCAATTGGGACACAGAAGACGTCGTAGTTTACCGGATGGAGGATGGGCAACCGGTCGAGGTCTTAACGCATTCGTCGGATGAGCTGATTGGTCTGACCAACGAAGCTGCCATATTTGCCGACTACGAATACGGTATGTCTTCTCGATTCATCGTCAAAAAAAGCGATTTTAGCTCCGGAGAGATCACGGTCATGATGGATTTGGCAGACAAAATCTCAGGCTATTCTGCTGATGAGCGTCAAACTCCCCTCGTCGTAGCCAACCAAGTTGTGGCCATGGCGGATGATCAAACACTGCAAGCATTTGATTTTGATGGGAATGAAACGTGGTCGTACTCCTTAATGAGTTTTAATTCGGTCGAATACATGGATCCAATCGGCACGAATATCATCAGAGTTGAAATCTATACGGGCGACAATGAGAGTCGTTGGGTTTTACTCGATGCGCGAACAGGAGAAACTCTCGTCACAGATCTCGAGGCAGATGTCGTATTAACAGAATATGTGGATGGATTTGCACTGTCTGAAAATAGTGTTACGACCTTCTACTCAGACGATGGCGAGCAGGTGGGACAACTCACTGGTAGCGGTACCGACTACAGTTTCTACGATGAATGTTCGAAAACCGTGAGAGGCGCCTACGACGCATACACGGCATATTTTCAAGACCATCCCGGAATTTCGAATCTAGAATCACTGTGCGATGGTCATGTCATCCGGTCGGAGAACGGTGCATTCACAATCGATGGCGAGACCGTCGCCGTTGATTCAAGCCCGTGGTATAGCTGTGACAAAACAACGAAAAGCTGTGTCGTGCTCAATAATGACAACGGAGAGTTTTTTGGTTTCTCTTTGGAGAATCCCTCCGAAATCTATTGGTCTCATATCGGCGGTAGCTGGTATTGGCGAGGAAACGGCTATGCGGGGGTAGAATCACCGGATAACGATGTGTTCTATATCGTGGGACGATAACGGAGGTTGCCCTGCCCGTTAGTGTTCTTTCCCGGCCGAATGCAGCAAGTCGTACATCCGTTTGATTGACACTTTCCGAGAGGTTCCGAGTTCCTGAGCGAATAGAGATACGCGCAGTTCTTCCAGTAACCACCGACCATTGACCAGGGCTTGCCGGCGTTTGACGTCGTGGGCAGGCGTATTTTCCAAGGCCTTGTCGAGGGCGTCCTCGATGTCACGAATTGAATGTTCATTACCTTCGTCGCGGCTGAGTGCGACCGCAGATTCCGTTGCCTTGTCTATTCGTAGGCGGGCAGCTTTAACATATCTGGGCAGATGCGGTAACCACTCATAGGGCGTACGTGCGAGCACTTTATCGTTGACCAGAGAGTCAATATGCGTACGCACCGACTGGATGAGGCGAATCGTCGACTGAGTTGAACCCTGCCGAATGGTGCGATCCAGTGCCCTATATTCAGTCAGGATGTCGACCATGTACTCTAAAACTCGGTAGGTCCGATCCTCTATTCGGTCTTGGATCCAAGCGGTAACTTCATTGAATGCACTGCGGTTTCGGACATGATCGGGGGCGGTAGCAAACTCGTCAATCAGTGATCTAACGGCCGCAAGTTGTGCCTGAGCCACGAGCTCCTCAGTGGTTGCATAGGGGCTCGCAGCAAGAACGAGGGCTTGTTTGCCCGTCCATCGTGTCGATACACGTGAGGTTGTCAAAGCGGTGCTCGCGAGCACGAGGCGGGCAAGCCCCTCCCTATGCAATTGGTGAGCTTCGACCTTTTCCGCTGCAATCCGCACCCCAGCCCGGGGATTTTGAGCCTCGCCTTGCGGTACCAGACCGGGGTATGCTCGCACTGTGAGACCGGCATCTGTTGTCGCTTCAATGTCAACCGGTAGCGCATCGTTGGGTGCGGTGAGCTCTGGCCAGTCAACCAGATCATTCTGTTCGCTGATAGGAGTCGCTGCCGGGGATGTTTCCCGGCGAGGCTTGCGAGATCGTGCGGGTGACGATTCCGGGTCTCTCGCTCCCGCTGATACGTGCGCAAGAGAGGGAATATCGTGGCGAGATTGAGAATCTTTCCGGTGATCCCGTATAGCCTGATCAAGCGCATCGCGCATGGCGGAGCGCACGGCTTGTTGGCTCGTACCTTTGAGCTGCTTCTTCAACCACGTGAGGTCTTCTCCCGAACGTAACTCCCGTCCGGCCTCATCCACAACCGTGAACATGGGGCGCACGTGCGAGGGTAGGTCGAGCGAATCCCATACGTCCCGCGGAATTTCAACTCCTTTGACAGCTCGCGCGGCATCGCACAGGGCGTCGAAGAAGTGGGGGAGTGATGCTTCGGATGTACCGGGACGACCCTGGTATGCGGGGGCGTGAATGCTGGGAGATTGTTTCTCCCGCGGACTTTCCTGTTGTGTAGACACCGGTGTCTTTTGCGATGTTTCGGCGGCCCGCCGCATTTTTTCTATCGACTGTGCGGAGGCCGTCTGAGATTTCGCCGCCCATGCCGCCAGCCGCGAGAGTGAGGCTTCGAGTGATCGCGGATCCGGCTCATTCCCCGTTGTTCCCGGTGTGCTCGGCGTAGTTTCGTCAGTATTTTTAGCGGCTTGTGCGCGGTCTGGCATCTGCGCGTATTCGCGGCTGGCCGACTGCGGTGTGGATTCGGATTGGCGTTCTCCCCAGATATTCTCCCGTATCCACTGCCCGAGTGAGCGTGCCGCATCGGGGGCCGGGACAAGCTGGGCACGGAGTTGTTTCGGTAGTGCACGAATGGTAGCGGTAATGAGTTCTTCAAGCATTCCTGGAACTAACCACTCAAAGCCTTCATCGCGCACCCGCGCCAAAGCGCTGACGGGAATGCGGACGGTAATTCCGTCACGCACTGAGCCCGGGTCGAACTCGTATCGCAGAGGGAGGGCGAGCTCACCTTGCCTCCACTGCGACGGATATCCGCTCGGGTCGTGTCCACTCGCATCGGGAAGCAACATCTCTTTGCTCAGGAGCAACACATTTTTATTGCGTTGTCTTTTGAACCAGCGATTGAAATGTCCAGCGGAGATTACGGATTCAGGCAGACGTTCATCATAGAACGCGAATACGGTATCGTCGCTGACGGTGCCACCGTGGCGCAACTTCTTTTCGTCCTCGTGAATCTCATCGAGCACCTGTCGATTGTGCTCGATAAAACGGTAGCGTCCACGCCACTGTTCTTCAACCAGTGCATGCTGAATGAACATGTCACGGGCCAGTTCTTTTGGCGTTGACCCGCGCAACCCCGGAGCAAAGGTGGTGGTGCGCGCACCAATTGAGCTGGCTCCCACCATCGAGGTATCAATTCGTATGTTTGCAGGCAGGTTGCCGAGTAGGACGGGGCGTTCCGCGATGATGGTCAATCCGTAGAGCATGACTTTTTCACGTACCATCGCTGCCGCGTTACGCGTCGACCAATACGGTTCGGAGTACGATTTCTTAGCCAGTTTTCCGGCAAGGGGCTCCACCCACGCGGGATCAATCTTCGCTACCGTGCGGGCAAACAGCCGAGAGGTTTCAACCAGTTCCGCCGCCATCACCCACTCGTAGTGCTTGCGAGCCAAACCCGACCCGGGCCAGATGACAAACTTCGTGCCGCGAGCGCCCTCGTATTCGGATCGTTGTTGATCCCACGTTCCGATATTCGACAGCAGGCCAACCAGGAGTGACTGGTGGATACTATCCGCATTGCGCGCCGATGTACGATTCGTCAGTTCAACGCAGGCGCGGGCGGCGGCATCGACCTGACCACCGGTGCGCGCGTGATGGTTGATTTCGGTGGGCCTAGGAAGCTCAAGATTCCGCACGTGTAGTTTCAATGGCCGCGCCAGTTGCGTCAGTTGCCCAACCACGTCCTGCCATTCGCGAAAACGCAAGTAGTGGAGGAATTCGCGGCGGCACAGGCGACGAAATGCGGAGTTCGAGAGGTCGCGAGACATGGTGCGCAAATAGCGCCACAGGTTGAGGTACGTGATGAAGTCGGACGTCGGGTGGAGAAAACGGGCGTGCGCTCGATCGGAATCCTCCTGGAATGCTTCGGGCCGCTCACGCACGTCCTGCATGGACAAAGCGGCGACGATAATAAGCACGTCGGAGGTGCAACCGTTGCGTTCGGCTTCAATGAGCATGCGTCCTAGACGCGGGTCTATTGGCAGGCGTGACAGTTGGCGGCCCACGCGCGTGAGTTGCAGTTGTTGGGATCGACCGCCGCGCACTGCGCCCAGTTCATCAAGGAGGGCGATTCCATCACGGATTGCCTTCGGGTTCGGAGCATCAAGAAACGGGAAATCCTGCGGGTCACCGAGTCCAATCGCCACCATTTGCAAGATGACGGAGGCGAGAGAGGTACGAAGAATCTCCGGTTCGGTATATTCGGGACGCGCATTGAAGTCGCGTTGCGAATACAGGCGAATGGCAATGCCATCCGCGACGCGCCCGCACCGCCCCGACCGCTGGTTAGCTGACGCCTGCGATACGGGTTCAATGGGGAGGCGCTGGACTTTGGTGCGGTTTGAATACCGCGAAATCCTCGCCAAACCGGGGTCAATAACGTACCGAATACCCGGAACCGTTAACGACGTTTCCGCCACATTGGTTGCTAGTACGACGCGTCGGCGTGGATGCTGTTCAAAAACGCGACGTTGCTCGCGTGCCGATAGGCGGGAGAACAGGGGGAGGACTTCAATGCCGTTGAGCGGGCTCTTCGACGTTGCCTCTCCCGCGGCAATAAACCTGTTTCCCAAGTGGTCTTTCAAAGCCGCGTTGGTATCGCGAATATCGCGTTCTCCCGGAAGGAATACGAGGATATCTCCGTCGCCCTCGCCGCATAGCTCATCCACTGCCGCACAGGTCGCGGTCAGGTAGTCAATATCGTCGCCGAGACCGTACCCTTCGGTGGCCAGTTGGTAGTCGGCGTCTTCCAGCACGAGGTTCTTGATCGATCCTGATGTTTCGTGCGAGTCAGCGGGCATGGTGGCCGCAACGTCGGAGGAGAGGGGGCGATACCGCACCTCAACCGGATAGGTGCGTCCCGATACTTCAATGATGGGCGCGGGTTTTCCGTTGGTGTCGCTGAAGTGTTCGGCAAAGCGCGCGGAGTCGATTGTCGCCGATGTGATAATGACTTTGAGGTCGGGACGGCGCGGTAGGAGCCTTTTGAGGTAGCCGATGAGGAAGTCAATATTCAACGATCTTTCGTGAGCCTCATCAATGATAATTGTGTCGTATTTGCGTAGCTCAGGGTCGTGCTGGATTTCCGCCAGCAAAATTCCGTCCGTCATGAGCTTGACGAGGGTGGTGGGGCCAACTTCATCGGTGAAGCGCACCTGGAACCCGACCACATCACCGGATTGGTTCCCCACGCGGGTGCCGAGTTCCTCGGCAATGCGGTCGGCAACCGTACGTGCGGCTAGGCGGCGAGGTTGTGTATGTCCGATCATGCCGCGGATACCGAGGCCGAGTTGCAGACAGATTTTGGGAATTTGAGTCGTCTTACCCGAACCGGTTTCACCCGAGATGATGGTTACCTGGTGGTCTCGAATCGAGCGAGCAATATCATCTCGGCGTGCGCTGACCGGAAGCTCCTGCGGAAACCTGATAGCGGGCAGGCAGGCTGCGCGCGCCGCGAGCTGCTGGGCCGGAAACTGAGACTGAAACACCATCTGTTCAATACTAAGGGAGGCACCGCTACTTTCTCGCCTTCCCTCATCTGCACGTGACTTGCCGAGCGGATTCACTGCCGTTAAACACCTCACCTGTATACCGACGCCGGGTAACGGAGCTGGGGTGGGGGTGAGTGTTAGTCGTGCATGCAGTCAATGTATTCGATATTCGGGTTGTATACCTCAACAGTATCGTCGGTACTCGACACCGTGTATTCGCGGAGGCTACAGATGGAACTGTCGCCGAATTGTAGGCGACCATTTTCCATCCAAAAATCTACTCCCGGCGCGGCGCTTCCAGTTGTATCGCTATACAGTTTCGGGTGGTCAGGATCGTGCGGATCGAAAACCCACACAAATATCGAACTTCCTGGTGTCGCATCGAAATGGTAGTAGCCGCGAATTACCACGTCTTCGAAACCGTCGTTATTGACGTCCATATACTTCACGGTGTCGAGATCGAGTTTCAAACCGATGAAACCGGGAAAGTTTTGTCGATGCTCAGAACCGGGAACCCAAATGCCCTGGGTATATTCGCCCGTACCGCTCCTTAACTGGACCCAGCACTGCTCGAGAGTCTGCGGTGGCTTACTCATTTGCTCGGTGTACCGATCACCGCGTGTATTTTCACCCCAGCAGTCCGGTTCCCAATTGAATGGGTAGATGGCGTTGAGAGGATCGAAGTCGCGTATCGCGTCGGGTGCAGGACCGAAGA
>JAUNVE010000052.1 GCA_030537795.1 Actinomycetaceae bacterium | reverse complement strand
GGACCTCTCGGCTGCTCTCCCGGAGGCACTAAGCAGGATCGCAGATCGCGTGAGTGCCGAAATTCGCAATGCACTACATGACACGTCCGGTCGGGTAGGTATCGCGTATTCAGGCGGCGTTGACTCGTCGGTGCTGGCACTTTTAACCGCCCGTGCGATAGGCCGCGAGCGCACTATTTTGCTCCTGGGACAGTCGGCGTCACTCGCTAAGCGCGAACACCGTTTCGCCGTGCGGCAGGCACGGCAACTGGGACTTGCTGTGGTTCCGATTGAAACCCATGAGTTGAGAGACGAAAACTACAGCGCCAATCCCGTTGATCGTTGCTACTACTGCAAGAATGAGCTCTTTTCTCAAATCGATGCTGACGTTGCGCTGACTCTGAATCTGAATGCCGTTGCCTATGGAGAAAACGCCGATGATTCTCGCCAGCTTGATAGGCCGGGAGGTCGTGCCGCCCGTGAGCACCATGTGCTTTACCCGCTGGCAACAGCCGGCGCCACTAAGGCTGATGTGCGAGCCATTGCGCAACATTTTGGCCTCATCAGTGCGGATAAACCAGCAGCACCATGTTTAGCCAGTAGGATCCCACACGGCGAGCCGGTGACGGAAAAGAAATTGCAGCAGGTTGATGAAGCCGAAGATGCGGTACTGGCCGCCGGATTTTCCGACTGTCGGGTGCGTCACCACGGCACGGTGGCACGCATCGAGCTTCCGGCCGACGAAATTTCACGTCTAAGTGACGATAAGCTCCGCCAAGTTTTGACACAGGCGATTAAAGCTGCGGGATTCCGTCACGTATGCGTTGATCTGGCCGGCATCCAGTCAGGTGCCTTTACCCTGTCGATTATTTCGCCCGGAGGTCGTCGTGGTTGACGCATGCCTGGATTTTGATCGACGGTCTCGCCGCGGATACCCCGAAGCAGTGTACTGCGAGGGCAAGACTGCGGATCAATGCCGCCAAATTGCCCGGTTGTGGCGGGATCGCGCAGGTTCGGAAGACCTGGGTACGGCTCTGTTTACCAAGGCAGACTCCCACCGCGCCGCCGCTATCCGGGAGGTGCTGCCCGATGCGGCGTATGACGCGCAAGCACAGTTGGTGGCGTGGCCAGCTATCCCGCCCGAACCGACCGGTGGCCTCGTAGTCGTGGTATGTGCGGGAACATCGGATATTCCGATAGCTCGAGAGGCCGCTTTGACGGCCCGGTATTTAGGGCGCCAAGTGACGGAGATTGTTGACGTCGGTGTCGCGGGCATCGATCGAATTCTTGCTCACCGCGAGATTCTGCGTAGCGGCAGCGTCATCGTCGTTGTGGCAGGTATGGAGGGCGCCCTCGCCTCGGTTGTGGCAGGTCTCGTATCTTGTCCGGTTGTGGGAGTTCCAACCTCTGTGGGATACGGCGTAGCTTTCGACGGTTTGACTGCTACTTTGTCGATGTTGAATTCCTGCGCCCCGGGGGTATCTGTCGTCAATATTGACAATGGATACGGAGCGGGACATCTAGCCGCGCAAATCGCCGCACCGTGCGCACATGAACTAAACGCTCACCACGAAGGGGATCGACAGACACGGGAGGTCTTTCATGCATAACCACCCCACCGGGTCCGCACATCATCACGAACACGGGCATGCGCATTCACAGGCACCTAATATCGTGACCGCCGATGGTGCCACTGTGCCTCAAGGCGAGCGGATTGCACCCGGCGCTCTATGGGAACGTAGTCCCGTCGATATGCCGCATCAGCTGTGGATCGATGCGACAGAGGGAGCCGCTGGCGACATGTTATTAGCCGCCCTCATCGATGCCGGTGCGGATGGGCATTCAGTGGCTCGCGTGCTTGAAATCGTGGCACCTGGCCAACTGCATATCCAGCGCCGCCGAGTGCAACGGGGGCCCTTCACTGCTCTGAAGATTGACGTTATCGCGGATGAGCCAAATCCTCCTGCCCGTCACTTATCAGATATTGAGCACATGCTTGCGACACCCGGGATTCCACGGCAAACTCGTGAGCTTGCTCTCGCGACTTTTCGGAAACTTGCGCAAGCAGAAGCTGATGTGCACGGCGAATCGATTGAATCTGTCCACTTTCACGAGGTGGGGGCGCTCGATTCCATTGGCGACATTGTTGGCGTTTGCGAAGCTTTACGAACGCTATGCGTTGACTATGCCACAAGCTCAGTTGTGGCCGTTGGAGCGGGAACTATTCGCACGCAGCACGGCACACTCACAGTTCCTCCACCCGCGGTTGCCCAACTTGCCTGCGGCTGGCAAATAGAAGCTGGTGGCCCAGACGATGTGGGCGAGTTATGCACACCCACCGGTATGGCGCTGATTCGTACCGCGTGCGAATCAGTCGCCTCAGTACCACCGATGACGATGACTGCTGTTGGCGTCGGGGCCGGCACACGTAAACGCAGTGACCGTGCCGGAGTTTTGCGTGTCATGCTTGGCACTGTAACGGCGGAAGACGCTACCACACTCGACTCGGAAACCGTCTCTGCTAGTCAAGTCTCATCGCGCGATGTCGTTCAAGTAGAAGCAAATGTGGATGACCTGGACCCACGCCTATGGCCCGCTGTCATTGACCGACTCCTCGATGCCGGCGCACTCGACGCGTGGCTCACCCCGATCGTTATGAAGAAGGGGCGTCCGGCGCATATCATGTCGGCTCTCACCCACCCCGCTCAGGTAGAAGCCGTTACCGATGCGCTTTTGACGCATACGTCCACGATTGGCGTACGAGTAAGCGCTCCAGCACACCGCCGCATTCTTCACCGCGAATGGCATACCGTCTACGTTGAAGACCATCCCGTGCGTATCAAGGTTTCTGGCGACGGGCCGGGAACTCCTATCCAGCAGGCAACAGCGGAGTTTACCGACGTTGAACAGCTGGCTAACAGACTGAATTCTCCCCAACGCGTTGCTCTTGCACGGGCGCAAGTTACCGCGTGGGAGAGCGGTCTGTTCCCGGGGGCCGATTGGCCCGCGGAAAGTGACAACCTCGAGGACGAGAAATGACCGACACATCGCCGCAGAAACCCAAACGCGTCACCATTTATGACGTCGCTAAAGAAGCGGGAGTCGCGCCATCCACAGTATCGCGAGCATTCTCCCGCCCCGGTCGCGTTAATGCGCAAACCGGCCAAAGAATCCGTGAGGCCGCCAATCGACTCGGCTACCGCACCAAACCTGTTTCGCGCATTGACCAAGGAGAGGCATCAAATATCCTCGCCTTCGTCGTTGCTGATATTTCAAACCCGGTTTATGCGCAGATCATGCGTGGTTTTCAAAGCGAAGCAACCAACAATGGGTATACGGTGCTTCTCATCGATTCGCAAGAAGATGACATAGCTGAGCGCAAAGCCATTGAAAATGTTCTTCACCTAGTTGACGGCGTTGTATTGACGTCCTCCCGGATGAGCGACTCTTCCATTAACCAAGTGGTCAAGGTGAAACCCGTTGTCGCGGTTAATCGCAATACCGCAGGAATTCCATCGATCATACCTGACGTGGAACGCGGCGTTGAACAAGCCATTAATCAGCTCCATAAGTTGGGGCATACGCGCTTGACCTATCTATCGGGTCCTCCGGCATCGTGGGCGGACGGTATGCGATGGCGAGCGGTGACTGACGTATGTGAAAAATACGGTATTCACGTGCGTCGTATCGGCCCCAATACCCCCTATTTGGAGGGCGGGGTGGAAGCGGCAAAAGTGTGGCTAACCCAACCGACTTCTGCCGTCATTGCATATAACGACCTACTGGCTGTCGGTTTTATTAAAGCAATTCAACGAACAGGTTTAGATGTTCCACGCGACGCATCTGTTATCGGCTTCGATAACTCGATGGCTTCGTTCCTCACCACTCCGACACTGTCGTCGATTGCGCCACCCACCGCCATGCTGGGAGTGCGGGCCGCACGCGCCCTCATTACACAGCTGCGTCACCGTAGCGCACCTTCGGCTGAAACAATTGTTGTTCCCATGAAACTCTTTACGCGCGAAAGTATCGGGCCCGCCTCGACCTTTTCGTAAACCCTATTTCTTCACCGTTGAAGGGAGATCCACCTATGACATCGCAACCACTCTCACCGCATCCAGATCGACTTTTCCCCGCTGATACACGGGTACGTGATATCACGCGCGAACTGTACAGCCAGGTGAAAGACCTGCCGATCATCTCTCCTCACGGGCATGTGCCCGTGGAGTGGCTAGCGGATGACATTCCTTTTACCGATCCGACGACGCTTCTGCTGACCCCCGATCACTACACCAATCGGATGCTTCACGGGGCGGGCGGCGTCGAACTTTCTGAACTGGGTGTGCCGGTCGGTACCCCACTGAATGAAAAACAAGCACGACACGCGTTCCGTCTACTGTGCGAAAACTGGAAGTATTTCCGCGGCACCCCCGTCCAATTCTGGTTTGAGTCGGAATTCCACGACGTCTTTGGCGTCAAGGTTCGCCCCAGTGCTGAGACCGCGGATGAAATTTATGACCAGATTGCCGCCTGCCTGGAGAAACCTGAGTACCGTCCGCGAGCCCTGTACAAGCGTTTCAATATTGCTGCCTTGGCAACTACTGATGACCCTTGTTCTGATTTGGCGGGACACGCCAAACTCAATAGTGATCCCGAATGGGACGGTCGAGTTGTCCCCACCTTCCGTCCCGACGCCTATCTTGAACCGGCGCGACGTGATTGGGTTGAGCTGACGAAGAAACTTGGCGAGCTCACTGACACGGACGTATCCACGTATGCGGGTAATCTCGAAGCAATGCGTAAGCGTCGCCAGTATTTCAAGGATCACGGGGCGGTCTCTTCTGACCATTCTCACGCCGACGCACGTTGCGAACGATTGAGTGACGAGGAAGCAGACCGTCTCTACAAGGAGGCGTGGAATGGCATTATTTCCCTTGAGGACGGCGCCGCATTACGTCGTCACATGCTCAATGACCAGGCCCGACTTGCGGTAGAGGACGGCCTCGTTATGACGCTCCATCCAGCAGTTGTCCGCAACCACGACACAGCAGCATTTGAACGCTACGGTGCCGATGTCGGCGGTGACGTACCGCATGCTGTGGAGTTCTCCCGTTCTCTGCGCCCCATTCTCGACTCCTACGGAAACGCCGACGGTTTCCACCTGGTGGTATTCACGATGGATGAAACCACCTATTCGCGAGAGCTGGCGCCTTTGGCCGGTTATTACCGCGGTATGTACGTGGGAGCTCCGTGGTGGTTTATCGATGAAACCGATGCGATTATGCGATTCCGTCGGTCCGTGACCGGCTATGCCGGGTTCTATAAGACCAGCGGTTTCATTGATGACACTCGTGCTTTCTGTTCGATTCCTGCGCGCCATGATGTCGCGCGTCGAGTGGACTGTTCATTCCTCGGCAATCTAGTTGCCGAACATCGCCTGGCCATGGATGAGGCCGTCGAAACCGCTGTTGATCTCGTAACTACTCAACCAAAGAAGGTATTTAAGCTGTGACTACACCTCCATTAACGCGCACTACATTTGGTCGTCCTAGCGCTCCGATTCGACTCGTTCACATAGGTCTAGGAAACTTCACGCGAGCACATCAGGCGTGGTACACCGAACATGCCAGCGATCGTGATGAATGGGGAATTGCCGCATTCACGGGACGACGCCCGACCATGGCAGAGTTGCTGGGTCCCCAGGATGGTCTCTACACCCTCATTACGAAAGGTGCCGAGGGGGACTCATACGAGGTCATCTCCTCTGTATCCGTCGTTCACCCGGCCTCTGATTTCGCTAGTTTAATCGACTATTTCACATCGAAAGATCTAGCGGTGGTGACATCAACTGTGACCGAGGCAGGTTATTACCGGCGCGATGACGGCGCACTCGATACAGACAATGAAGCCGTTGCCGCCGACCTTGACGCGCTCCGCGCCCTGCCTGACCAGCCGTCGATTGACGACATCAAAGCCACCGAGATCACAACTGCTCCGGCACGTATTCTGGCCGGTCTTCTGGCGAGACGAATCGCCGGTTGTCAGTCGCTAACGATTTTGCCCTGCGATAACATTCCCAATAATGGGCAGGCGTTTTCACGCGTGGTCATGGATGCTGCCCGCCAGGTCGATCCTTCACTGCTGGAGTGGGCGCAAAAGCATGTCTCGTGGGCAACGTGTATGGTTGACCGGATTACTCCCGCAACCACGGATACCGAACGAGAAGAAACCACTCGCGCACAAGGCTATAAAGACGCCGCCCCCGTACCCACTGAACCCTTCAGTGAATGGGTGATTTCCGGCGATTTCCCGGCCGGGCGTCCCGACTGGGAAAGTGCGGGAGCAACCATTGTTAACGATGTTGAACCGTATGAGCAACGCAAGTTGTGGATGCTTAATGGATCGCACTCTCTCATGGCTTATGCTGGCCCGATCCTCGGTTTTGAAACCGTGGGTGAAGCCATTGTGGATCCCACGATTCGGGAGTGGGTCCAGCAGTGGTGGTCGGAGGCCGGTTCCGGTTTATCCGTTCCTTGGGAAGAATATGCCGACGCGTTGGTTGAGCGGTTTGAAAATCCCAATATTCGCCACCTGTTAGCTCAGATCGCGCATGATGGGTCGCAGAAGATTCCGGTGAGAATTGCGCCCACTTTGGTGCGACTGCGGAAATCCGGCGAAATGCCAACAGGCGCAATTCGTGCGGTTGCAGCCTGGATGCTCCATCTACAGGGCTACGGCGCACCCGTTGTTGACGCCGCATCCACTCGTGTTGAGGCGCTCGTTGGCGCGTCATTAGAAGAGGACGCTCGCTCGGTTCTCGGTTTTGTTGCACCCGACCTGGCGGACGATAGTGACGTGGTGGACGCAATTGTCACGGCGGCGAAGGATATTATCGCGCACCGCCGTGCTAACGATTAGGTTCTCTTCGGCGTAGCGAAGCGTCGATACCTATAAGCTCGGGGTGGGGCCTGCTCAACTAGGTCCCACCCCGTCTCTCCAGTTTCGACTACTACGCCGTAACTATGCCTGTCACTATGCTCCTACGTAGGCACTGGCCCAGGCGGCAATTATTCTCGCTACCCACCGTCCGGTAGCTGGGTGAGTCAACAGGTGATCGGCCCCGTCCAGTGCAACGAAGCTCTTGGGCATGGGAGCGTGCCGGTAAATGACATTAGCGTGCCGAACGTCCACCACCGTGTCAGCGGGCGAATGCATAATCAAAAGCGGTGCCGGAAGGTTCTGGATGCGTTGAATATGTGACGATTGACTTTGTAAGTCATCAATCAGGGGCGCACCGATCAGGACCGTATGTCCGGCCACAATCGTCTCGACAACGCCTTGTTCTCCAATATTCTTCACTTGATCGGCAAGCTGTTTGGCAACGAAGCCGGGGTCCGAGGGCGCCGCAATAGTCGTCACTGCTTTGACGGTCGGTATGCGCTCGGTAGCAGCCAGGACAGCCGCCCCACCCAGAGAGTGTCCGATGAGAAGTTCCACTGTGCGACCTTGTGATTGCATCCATTCACTTGCCGCCACCAGGTCGTCAACATCTGCGGAAAAAGTTGACTCTGTGAAGTTTCCTGCGGATTGCCCTAAACCGGCGAAGTCAAAGCGGAAGACTCCAATGCCCTGATCTGTCAGTGCTTTAGCAACTCGTGCGACGGCCGGGTAGCTTTTATTGCAGGTAAAACAGTGGGCAATAATCGCGTAGGTTTTCACCTCACCATCGGGGAGGTCAAGGATCCCTGCGAGTTCAACACCGCGAGAGCCGATGAATGTCACATTTTCCATGGTTCTCTCCTTGTCGTTGACAACTCCTATACACAGGTTATGACAAGTAGGAAGGACACGAGTGTTGCGACGACCATCGAGAAGAAGCCGAGAAGAAGCCCGCGGCCTCCGCGTGTGACGAGGGTCTTGATATGCACTCCTGCTCCCATCGCTCCCATGGCAATAATGAGAAGAATAGATGCGGCTGTGTCGAGGATCGAGAACGTGCCGGAGAGCGCTGCGTCCCATCCGAACCAGCCGGCAATTGAACGGATCATCATAGTGGCGAGGAATCCTACGACAAAGGCGGGGATGGTCATCGCGCCGGAGCGTGATGCGGAGAGGTCGGGAAAGTAATCGCCCTGTATTCGTCCTTCCGCTAAGGCTCGCGCCTTGCCCATGGAGACGATGGCTTTTTCTCGGTATGTTTCCAGGTAGCCAACGAAAGCCACCAGAGGTGCGAGCAACACAACGCGCCCCAGCTTAGTCACCGTGGCGATGTCGAGAATATGATCCGAGTGTGTGAATCCAGCCGATGCGACAACCTGTCCGACCTCATGCACCGAAGTTCCGATCCACACTCCGGTTTGTTCGGGGGTGAGGCCGAATGCGGATGCGAGCATCGGGATGAAGAGCATAGTTGCTGTTCCATACAGTGTTACTGAAGCAATAGCTGTGGCCGATGCGACACCGACTTCTTCATCTTTATCTGCCCATCGTGGGTCCGGGCGCACCACTGATGACATGCCGGCTACTGCCGCGGCACCGCAGATAGCGGTACCGGTGGCTGTCAGTATCCGCACGGAATGCGGTGTGCGCATACGTCGCCCAATGAATAGGGTAGTGAAATATACGGCGATGACGGTGCCAGAAATTGCGATAATGGGTCCAAATCCAAGATCAATGACGTCGGGCAGTGCCAGCCTGAATCCGAGCAAAACGACGCCCAGTCGTAGCACTGTTTTACCGCTGAATGCGAAGCCCGCTTCGAATACGGGCTTAACCAGTCCGGCATTTCGCAGAATCATTCCGATAATGATGGCAATCAACATTCCAGACAAAAGTGGTATCGCGGAATTAATGAGCTGAGATAGCGCAGCTACCGCTAGTAGCACAATCAGTCCGGGCAGAATGCTACGAATTTGCTTGCTGAGACGATTACTCACCCTGCCATCGTGTCACATTACGTCACCTTTGATAATCTTCTTTCGCTGAAAAATCTCATAAATCACACCGTCGCCCCGGTGCTCAAAAACAGAGACAGTTCACCTCACACATCGAGCATTTTTCTTTTTGAAACGGAAATCCATATGTAACCGCCGGTTGAGCATGTATTCTCTGACCACAATTGGCGTCACCAACTGGCAGATGATTTTCTACCACACCATCAACCTGAGGAAATTTTATGAAACTCACACTCCGCCCATTTGCTACCGCAGTCCTTGCTTTCGGCCTCATCATCCCACTGACCTCATGCGGCTCTGATTCCCCCTCAGATACGGAATCGAATGCGGGTGCACCCACCGAATCTTCGTCTGCGAATACTGAAACCGATACTGAAGACAAGGCGCCGGGGAATGCGACGAATCCTCTCGCTACGATGTCTGTTGACGAACTCGAAGCCAAACTCAAATCTGTCACCATTGACGGCGAGTCACTGTCGCCATTTTTTTCACCCGAAGAGATGAAAGAAATGCAGGAATCGATGAGTCAGGCAATCGAAGAAGCAGCAAATACCATGATGGTTGAGCCTGCCGAATGTATGGCGCTTGCGCAAGAATCTCAGAAATTTCAATCTCTTCCTAACATTGAACATATTGTGTCTGTGATGTCGGAAAACCGGGATCATTCGGTGCTTGTCGCAAAGGTGACTAACGCTGAGGATCTCTCCTCAGGTGTCAATGACGCCGTCACATACGCGTCAGAGTGCCCGGAATTGTCGCTTGAAATACCGTCACTTGGGACGACAACTCATATGTCGCAAACCGCGACGGAATTTGTCGCTGCCCCATTTCCCGAGGGTGTCATCGTTACCCAGGACCAAACGATCGAGCCCATGAACCAGTCGACTCATAGCCACAGTTTTTACGGTGTTGATCCGGCCACGGGCGTTTACATCTTTATCTCGATACCGGCTACCCAGTATTCAGTTGATGAAGCTAAAACGCTGATAACCGATGTGTTGAATCAACTCACGTCGTAACCTCGCTCATAGTGAAAGGGAGACCGTGTTACGACGGTCTCCCTTTCACTATGTCGGTACTAACTTTCCTGTCGACGACGAATCATAACTAAGAGGAAACCGAGCAGGAACAGCGCGAAGGCTGTCAGGGCCTGCGGTCCGGCATTCACACCGGTTACTGCTAGTGTCTGCTGCGGCCGTGGGATGACCTCACCTTTGGCGGTGGCTTCGTTATTGTCCGTGTTCGGATCTGGAGTATCTGAACTGACGGTGGCAACATTCGTCAC
>JAUNVE010000051.1 GCA_030537795.1 Actinomycetaceae bacterium | reverse complement strand
GCTTCTGAATAGCCGTGCCGAGCTTCTCCTGATCCGCCTTCGACTTCGGCTCAATAGCCACGTGAATAACCGGATCGGGGAAGGACATGGACTCAAGAATCACAGGAGAATCCTGCGCACACAGCGTGTCGCCGGTGGTGGTGTCCTTGAGGCCAATAAAGGCGTAGATGTGGCCAGCGTGTGCAACCTCAACAGGGTTTTCCTTATTCGAGTGCATCTGGAACATCTTGCCGATACGTTCGCGCTTACCCTTGGTCGAGTTAATCACCTGGGTGCCTGACTCGACCTTTCCGGAGTAAACGCGGATGTAGGTGAGTTTCCCGTAGAACGGGTGAACTGCCACCTTGAACGCAAGAGCGGAGAAAGGAGCATCCTCATCCGACTCACGCGTTACGATATTTTCTTCATCCCCTACCACATATCCCTGCACCGCAGGAACATCGAGCGGAGACGGAAGGTATGCAAGAACGCCGTCAAGCATCGGCTGCACACCTTTATTCTTAAAGGCAGAACCGCAGAACACTGGGTATGCCTCGGAGTTAATGGTGAGTTCGCGGATACCCTGCTGAATCTCTTCCTTGGTCAGTTCGCCCTCTTCGAGGAACTTATCCATCAGTTCTTCAGTAGCTTCCGCGGCGGCTTCCATCATCGCTTCGCGGTAGGCCTCCGCGTCGGCGACGAGCTCTTCTGGAATCTCGCCCTCTTCGACAACAGCACCGAAGGTGTCGTTGCCCTTGTCGTCCTTCTCCGGGAAGTACAGTGCCTTCATATTGAGGACGTCAACAACACCCTTGAAGTCATTTTCTGCGCCAATTGGCATCGTCATGACAATCGGGGTGGCTTTCAGCCGCTCCTTAATGGTGCCTACGGAGAATTTGAAGTCCGCACCGAGCTTATCCATCTTATTGATGAAACAGATGCGCGGGACATTGTATTTGTCGGCTTGACGCCACACGGTTTCGGACTGCGGTTCAACGCCTTCCTTACCGTCGAACACTGCCACAGCGCCGTCGAGGACGCGCAAGGAGCGCTCAACCTCAACGGTGAAGTCAACGTGTCCGGGGGTGTCGATAATGTTGATCTGATAGTCGTTCCAGTAGCAGGTGGTGGCTGCGGAAGTAATGGTGATTCCGCGCTCCTTTTCCTGCTCCATCCAGTCCATCGTGCCGGCACCGTCGTGGGTTTCGCCCATCTTGTAGTTAATGCCGGTATAGAACAGGATGCGTTCTGTACAGGTCGTTTTGCCGGCATCAATATGAGCCATGATGCCAATGTTGCGGACCTTGGTCAGGTCGGTAAGCACCTCTTGTGCCACGTGTGTTTTCCTTACGTTGAAGGCGACTATGGGATCGCTGGTGGATTACCAGCGGTAGTGAGCAAAGGCCTTGTTGGACTCTGCCATCTTGTGCATGTCTTCGCGCCGCTTCACAGCGGCACCGAGACCATTGGAAGCGTCGAGGATCTCATTCATGAGGCGTTCGGTCATTGACTTCTCGCGACGCTGACGTGAGAAGTCCACCAGCCAACGCAGTGCGAGAGTGGTCGAACGCGAGGGGCGTACCTCAACTGGAACCTGGTACGTAGCGCCACCAACGCGGCGCGAACGAACTTCCAGCGACGGACGAATATTGTCGAGGGCGCGTTTGAGAACAACTACCGGATCCTGTTCGGTTTTCTCACCGACTCCTTCGAGTGCGCCGTACACAATGCGCTCTGCAACCGACTTTTTGCCGTCAAGAAGTACGCGGTTAACGAGCTGGCTGACGACCTTGGATCCGTAAACCGGATCTTCTACGAGCGGCCGCTTCGGAGCTGGGCCTTTACGAGGCATTACTTCTTCTCCTTCTTTGCGCCGTAGTGTGAGCGACCCTGCTGGCGTCCTCGCACACCCTGGGTATCGAGTGCGCCGCGAACGATGCGGTAACGCACGCCGGGCAGATCCTTCACACGACCTCCGCGAACGAGCACAATGGAGTGCTCCTGAAGGTTGTGTCCTTCACCCGGAATGTACGCGGTGACCTCAATGCCAGAGGACAGGCGCACGCGGGCAACCTTACGTAGAGCCGAGTTCGGCTTCTTCGGGGTGGTGGTGTACACGCGGGTGCATACGCCGCGACGCTGGGGGCTTCCCTTTAGCGCCGGGGTAGCGACTTTCGCGTGCTTGGTGCTGCGGCCTTTGCGCACCAGCTGCTGAATAGTAGGCACTACTTCTCCGTCTTCCTGTGTATAAAATCTGTAGTCTTCGCGACGCCGGTTGGCGTGTTCTGGTAGATGAACTGTTTGCCTTGCCTGCGGGCACAGTCGTGTCCGTCAGGGCCGGCCCGCCATGACTACCGAGGTAGAAGGATGACGTCCGGAGCTCCGACGGAACGTCTAGGAGCCCGCTACAACCCTTGCGGGTTGAAAAATAAGTACCCGGCGACGCGGGCACCGCGTATAACTCTATAGGACGCTAAAACAGCGCGTCAAAGCAATCGCGGGTGCATGTGGTGCATCTCTCGTAGCGATATATGCATTGACCCAAAACATAAAGCACTGCGGGGCCGCCCTCACGAACGGCCCCGCAGTGAATTTAGCGTTTACCGGAATTCGCCTTCGTTAAACTCCGCCCCAAACACGATGGAGTCCAGCGAAGCGAGGAATGCCTCGTCGACCTCCCCCATGTGGTAGTCGGCTTCAACGTAGTCGGCGTTAGCCATCGCTTCGGTGGTCGGCTCAACACGCACGTTGTTGTAGCGTGCCAGACCGGTACCGGCCGGGATGAGCTTACCGAGGATGACGTTTTCCTTCAGACCAACGAGCGGATCCGACTTGCCGCTCATGGCAGCTTCGGTCAGAATCTTCGTCGTCTCCTGGAAGGATGCGGCAGCCAGCCATGAATCGGTGGCCAGCGACGCCTTGGTAATCCCCATCAGCTCGGGACGGCCAGCCGCCGGGCGGCCTCCCTCGGCGACGGTGGCACGGTTAACGCGCTTGAACTCCACCTCATCGACCAACTGACCCGGAAGCAGCTCCGTGTCGCCCGGATCGTCGAGAACCGTCACCCGGCGCAGCATCTGGCGCACAATCACTTCAATATGCTTGGAGTGAATGTCCACGCCCTGCGAGCGGTACACTTCCTGCACCTCGTCCACCAGCTGACGTTGAGTTTCGGACTTATTACGGATACGAAGCATCTTCTTCGGGTCCAGACGACCCTTCGTCAACTTGGTGCCAACCGCAATATGCTCGCCCTCTTCGACCAGCAGATCCTGGCGACGCGACACCTCGATAACGAGATCGCTTTCACCGTCGTCACGAGTGATGACGATCTTACGGTTTTGCGGGTCGGAGTCGTCGATATGCACGCGTCCGGCGGCCTCTGCCATCAGGGCTTCGCCCTTCGGTGTGCGAGCTTCGAACAGCTCCTGGACACGCGGCAGACCCTGCGTAATATCAGCCGCCGAGGCAGCACCACCGGTGTGGAAGGTACGCATCGTCAGCTGAGTACCGGGCTCACCAATCGACTGAGCGGCGATAATCCCGACCGCTTCTCCGATATCAACGCGCTTACCCGTTGCCAGTGAGCGACCGTAGCAGGCCGCGCAGGTTCCCACAGCAGACTCGCAGTTAAGAACCGAACGAACCTTAATCTCGGTGATTCCTGCCTTAATCAGCTTCTCAATGGCAATGTCACCAACATCAGATCCGGCTTCTACAATGACGTTCCCGTCCGCGTCCTTCGCATCAGCGGCAAGCGTCCGCGCATACGCGGTCGTCTCCACCGTGTCGAGGGCGCGGGCAACGCCATTGTCATCCTTCTCCGCAATCTGCATGACGATACCGCGGCGGGTACCGCAATCTGCTTCATGCACAATAACGTCCTGCGAAACGTCGACCAGACGACGGGTCAGGTAACCGGAGTCAGCGGTACGAAGCGCCGTGTCAGCTAAGCCCTTGCGCGCACCGTGCGTCGCGATGAAGTACTCGAGAACCGACAGGCCCTCACGGTAGTTCGACTTAATCGGACGCTCAATGAGCTTCTGTTTCGGGTCGGACACGAGACCGCGCATACCGGCAACCTGGCGAATCTGATCCCAGTTACCACGCGCGCCGGAAGACACCATCTGATACAGGGTGTTGCGCTCCGGGAAGGCACTTTCCATAGCCGCCGCAACTTCCTTGGTGGCATCGGTCCACGTCTGCACCAGTGCGTTGTAGCGGTTCGAATCGGTCAGCAAGCCAATATCGTACTTATGCTGAATATCGGCGGCCTGTTCCTCGTAAGTTGCGAGAATTTCGCTCTTATTCGGCGGCCCCACAATATCGGTGAAAGCAATGGTGCTTCCCGACCACGTCGCCCAGTAGAATCCGGCTGCCTTCAGAGCATCGAGGGATTCGGCTACCAGAACATTCGAATACAGTTCGGCTAGATCGTTAACGACCTTACCGATCTTCTTCTTATCGATAACGGCTTCGACATAGGGGTATTCGCGCGGCAAGAGGTCGTTGAACAGGGCGCGTCCCAATGAAGTTTCAAGTTCAACGGGGTCGCCCTCAGACCATCCCTCCGGTGCTTCCCAATCCGCCGGCGGCACTACATCGTCGAAACGAATCAGTGCGGGAGCATTCAGATGCAGTTCACCCAGGTCGAAAGCCATAATGGCTTCGCCCATCGACGTGAATCGGGGGAGTACCTCATTGCCCTCGTCATCCTTCTTCACCTCGACTCGTGGATCCGGGTCGGATGTCAAGTGGTACAGGCCGATAATCATATCCTGCGACGGCATGGTGACCGGGCGACCATCTGACGGTTTAAGGATGTTATTCGAGCTCAGCATGAGGATACGAGCCTCTGCCTGGGCTTCGGCGCCGAGCGGCAAGTGCACAGCCATCTGGTCACCGTCGAAGTCGGCGTTAAACGCACCGCACACCAGCGGGTGAAGCTGAATAGCTTTACCCTCAATGAGCTGCGGCTCAAATGCCTGAATACCAAGACGGTGCAGGGTTGGTGCACGGTTGAGCAGAACCGGGTGTTCGCGAATGACTTCGTCGAGAACGTCCCACACCTCCGGGCGTGACCGGTCAACCTTGCGCTGTGCGGCCTTAATGTTCTGCGCGTACTTCTTTTCGATCAGACGCTTCATCACGAAGGGCTTGAACAGTTCCAGAGCCATCTGCTTGGGCAGACCGCACTGATGCAGTTTAAGCTGCGGGCCAACCACGATCACCGAGCGGCCCGAGTAGTCCACGCGCTTACCGAGCAGGTTCTGACGGAACCGCCCCTGCTTGCCCTTAAGCATGTCGGAAATCGACTTCAGCGGACGGTTACCCGGCCCCGCCACAGGTCGACCACGCCGACCGTTGTCAAACAGTGCGTCAACAGATTCTTGCAGCATACGCTTTTCGTTGTTGACGATGATTTCCGGCGCGTTGAGGTCAAGTAGACGCTTGAGACGGTTATTACGGTTGATGACGCGACGGTACAGGTCGTTGAGGTCGGAGGTCGCAAAGCGGCCACCGTCCAACTGCACCATCGGACGCAAGTCCGGTGGAATAACCGGGATGGCGTCGAGCACCATGGCTTCGGGCGTATTGTCCGTCGTCAAGAATGCATTAACAACCTTAAGACGCTTAAGCGCACGGGTCTTACGCTGTCCGGTACCGGTATTGATAACCTCGCGGAGTTTCTCCGCTTCGCCCTCCAAGTCAAAGGTCTGCAGACGCTTCTGAATGGCGGCGGCGCCCATGGCACCCTTGAAGTAGATGCCGTAACGGGCCGTCAGGTCACGGTACACGAGCTCATCGCCTTCGAGGTCTCCGACCTTAAGATTGATGAACTTCTCCCATACCTCTTCGAGGCGGTCCAAACGCTGTTCGTAGCCGCGACGAATCTGGTTCATTTCGCGTTCGCCCGCGCGGCGCTCACGGTCGCGGGTATCTTGCTTATTGCCCTTTTCTTCCATCTCGGCCAGGCGGGCTTCGAGGGCTTCAGCGCGCGCGTTAATATCCGC
Organism: Actinomycetaceae bacterium; assembly: GCA_030537795.1. Taxonomy (GTDB): domain Bacteria; phylum Actinomycetota; class Actinomycetes; order Actinomycetales; family Actinomycetaceae; genus Gleimia. Next base: position 4,427 of record JAUNVE010000051.1, on the reverse strand, counting down.
GTCGCGACGATCCTCGAGGCGCTTGCGCTCGACCTCCAGCTCGTTGCGGAGCATGGTCAGGTCTTCGTGGCGTGCTTCTTCGTCCACCTCAGTAATCATGTAGGCAGCGAAGTAGATGACTTTTTCCAGGTCCTTCGGCGCGAGATCCAGGAGGTATCCCAGGCGTGAAGGCACGCCCTTGAAATACCAGATGTGAGTTACCGGAGCGGCCAGCTCAATATGGCCCATCCGCTCACGGCGCACATCTGCGCGAGCAACCTCTACGCCGCATCGCTCACAGACAATGCCTTTGTAGCGCACGCGCTTGTACTTACCGCAACCGCATTCCCAGTCCCGGGTGGGGCCGAAAATGCGTTCGCAGAACAGGCCTTCCTTTTCCGGCTTGAGGGTGCGGTAGTTAATGGTTTCGGGTTTCTTCACCTCACCGTGGCTCCACTGACGGATATCATCCGCTGTGGCCAAGCCAATGTGAAGTTTGTCAAATGTATTGGCGTCGATCACAGTGAGTGCTCCTTATTCAATATCGTCCAGTAGTGCGCCGGCATTGGGGCGGGCATCGAGAGTGATGCCGAGTTCTTCGCTGGCAGATCGACCCGAATCACTCGATGTGGTGAGGTCGATGGCGTTACCTTCAATGTCGAGAGCTTCAACATCGAGGCACAGCGAACGCATCTCGTAGATGAGAACGCGGAAGGATTCGGGGATTCCCGCTTCCGGAATATCTTCGCCCTTCACAATAGAATTGACGACAGACACACGGCCCTTCATGTCGTCAGACTTAATGGTGAGTAGCTCTTGGAGGGCGTACGCGGCACCGTATGCTTCCAGTGCCCACACCTCCATCTCGCCGAAACGCTGGCCACCGAACTGTGCTTTACCACCGAGCGGCTGTTGCGTGATCATCGAGTACGGCCCCGTTGAACGGGCGTGAATCTTGTCATCGACCAGGTGATGTAGCTTCAGCATGTACGTGTAACCAACCGCGATTGGGTACGGGAACGGCTCGCCGGAACGTCCGTCGTATAGTTGCGCTTTACCATTGTCATTAATCAGACGGTCACCGTCGCGATTAGGCAATGTGTGCGCCAGCAGGCCAAGCAATGTATCTTGCTCCACGCCATCAAATACCGGAGTAGCAACATTCGTTTGCGCCGGAGCCTTGATTCCTTCTTCCGGAATGTACTTGGCCCAGTTTTCACCATTCTTCACAGCTTCAGACACATCCCAGCCCATGGCTGCAATCCAGCCAAGGTGATACTCGAGCACCTGACCGACGTTCATACGACCGGGAACACCCAGCGGGTTCAAAATAATGTCAACCGGGGTGCCGTCTTCAAGGAACGGCATATCTTCAATCGGAAGAACCTTCGAGACAACGCCCTTATTACCGTGGCGGCCAGCGAGCTTATCACCAATGGTGATCTTGCGTCGCTGCGCAACATAGACACGGACCTTCTGCTGCACGCCGGGTTGGAGGTCGTCCTCATCAGCATTTGCTTCACGTACACCGATAACAATGCCGGACTCACCGTGCGGAACGCGCATCGAAGTATCGCGTACCTCGCGTGCCTTTTCGCCGAAAATGGCGCGCAACAGGCGCTCTTCGGAGGTCAGTTCGGTTTCACCCTTTGGCGTCACCTTTCCAACGAGAATATCGCCGGCTTCGACCTCGGCACCGATACGCACAATGCCGCGTTCGTCGAGGTCAGCCAGAGCTTCTTCCGACACGTTTGGCAGGTCGCGGGTGATTTCTTCGTAACCGAGCTTGGTTTCGCGCGCAGCGATTTCATATTCTTCGATGTGAATCGACGTGAGAACGTCGTCTTGCACGACGCGGCGCGACAGGATAATAGCGTCCTCGTAGTTGAGGCCTTCCCACGACATATAGGCGACGAGGAGGTTCTTACCCAGAGCCAACTCTCCCCCATCGGTAGCGGGGCCGTCAGCAATCAGATCGCCTTTTTCAATACGTTCGCCCTCGTCGACAATGACACGCTGATTGGTGCAGTTGCCGGGGTTGGAGCGCCCAAACTTTTCCAGACGGTAGGTGTCGTAAGTGCCCTCATCCGTTTCGACGGTCACAATGTCAGAGGACACTTCAGTGACCACGCCGGCATTCTGGGCAATCACCATTTCACCGGCGTCAACTGCGGCACGGCGTTCAATGCCGGTGCCGACCAGCGGCGCTTCGGTAGTTAGCAGTGGCACTGCCTGGCGCTGCATATTCGCACCCATCAGGGCGCGGTTCGCGTCATCGTGTTCCAGGAACGGAATGAGCGCGGTGGCAACCGACACCATCTGGCGTGCAGACACGTCCATCAGGTCGATTTCCTTGGCAGGAACGAGCGCGGGGTCACCGCCGGACATGCGGCACAGCACATTATCTTCTGCGAAGTGGCCATCCTCAGTCAGCTCGGCGGATGCCTGAGCGATCGGGTGTCCGTCTTCCTCATCTGCCGTCAGGTACTTCAGCTCATTGGTTACCTGGCCGTCGCGCACCACGCGGAACGGTGTTTCAACAAAACCGAAGGGGTTGATGCGCGCGAATGTGGCAAGTGATCCAATGAGACCAATATTCGGGCCTTCCGGGGTTTCAATCGGACACATGCGGCCGTAGTGGGAGGGGTGAACGTCACGGACCTCCATACCGGCGCGGTCACGAGACAGACCGCCGGGACCAAGTGCCGACAGGCGGCGCTTGTGAGTCAGGCCGGCCAGCGGGTTGTTCTGATCCATGAACTGCGACAGCTGAGAAGTTCCGAAAAACTCCTTAATCGCGGCGGTAACCGGGCGAATATTGATCAGCAGTGTCGGTGTGATCGCTTCGATATCGGAGGTCGTCATCCGCTCGCGAACAGTGCGTTCCATCCGCGCCATACCGGTGCGCACCTGCGCCTGGATGAGCTCACCGACAGCCCGAATACGGCGGTTGCCGAAGTGGTCAATATCATCGGTTTCCAACGGCAGCTCGACGGGTTTACCGTCGCGCATGCCGGGGAACTTCATGGCGTCACGGCCTCCGTGCACGTCATTGCCGCGCTTATGCAGAGCCAGCAAGTATTTCACGGTGGCGACAATATCTTCGAGTCGCAGTACCGACTCATCGAGGTCGGCTTCCAGACCGAGCTTCTTATTGAGCTTGTACCGGCCAACTTTGGCTAGATCATAGCGCTTGTCGTTGAAATAAAAATTCTCGAGCAGGTTGCGCGCAGCCTCGGCCGATACCTGTTCACCGGGGCGAATCTTCCGGTAGATATCGGTAAGGGCTTCGTCCTGCGTCTGAACGGTATCTTTTTCCAGTGTTTCCAGTAGCACCGGATAGTCTTCAAACTCCGCCCGCAACTCCGATTCGGTCATCCCGAGAGCCTTGAGGAAATGCGTCACAGGCTGCTTACGTTTACGGTCAATACGAACGCCTACAGCGTCGCGTTTATCGATCTCGAACTCCAGCCACGCGCCGCGCGAAGGAATAATCTTCGCGGAGTAAATCGTGCGGTCTGAAGTCTTATCAGCAGCGGATTCGAAATACACACCCGGCGAACGCACCAGCTGTGATACCACGACGCGTTCGGTACCGTTAATGATGAAGGTACCGCGGTCGGTCATCAGCGGGAAATCGCCGAGAAAAACCGTCTGCGACTTAATCTCACCGGTGGTGTGATTCATGAAGTCAGCCTGCACGTATAGCGGCGCTTCATAGGTTTTATCTTTTTCGCGGCATTCCTCTACCGTGTATTTCGGCGGTTCGAAGTGGAATTCGCGAAATGCAAGCGACATCGTCTGGCCAACGTCTTCAATCGGAGAAATTTCCGCGAAGATGTCCTCCAAACCGGAGGTGGTGGGCAACTGTGCGCCGGCAGCGTTAGCAGCCTCCACACGTTCACGCCAGGAGTCCGTGCCGAGCAGCCATTCAAAGCTCTCCAGCTGAAGACTCAGCAAATTGGGTGCCTGCATCGGTTCACGCAAACGCGCGAATGAGACACGGGGCTTAATAACTTTTGCGGCAGAATTACTCTGTGCAGCCAAAGGGGGATCCTTCCCTGCTTGTGGGCAGTGATTGCGCGCATCGTCTGCGGCCCCTCGCTTAACACCCGTTACAACTCACGCGTAGCGCTTTATTCGCGTGGGAACGTGGGTAGCCTCGGACACAGCAGACGCGACTATCCATACTAGCGACAAATGCGCGCCGGTTCTATACCACGGCCTCTGTCGTGGCACAACTCACGTCAATGGCGTGCCGGAACCCAGCTACTATCCACTGACATATGCGTGTTACAGACACCGCATAATACAGTGCGACCCCCAACTGGTGGGGGTCGCACTTCGTTAAGCTACAGTCAGCTCAGTGGTGTCACTACTTGAGGGTGACGGAACCACCGGCAGCTTCGATGTCAGCCTTAGCCTTCTCAGCGTCTTCCTTGGAAACG
>JAUNVE010000050.1 GCA_030537795.1 Actinomycetaceae bacterium | reverse complement strand
CGTCGCCGGCATACGGGTCGACGGCACCGTATTCGTCCCCATTGTTCTTCACGTTACCGAGCGTGTCGTCGCCGACCTTCTCGAAGTAACGCGTGTAGAGGATGTTGGCGCCTTGGCCGCTCGCCTTCAGCGACATTTCGTCAATGTATGGGGCGAGATCGGGATCAATCCGCAGATAGATCCACTCCAGTCCGGGGCTCACTGTCGCGCGATAGGCGAGCATGAGCTCAAGAGTGTCCGGGCCGGTGGGCCCGTTCGATGAGATGCCGGCGCTGACAATCGACGAATCGACGATTTCAGTATTGGCTGGCAACGGCCAGTCGTCGGTATCTACAGCCTGCGCCGCATTGAGCTTCAGCACACTCGGTATGATGATCAGCGCAACAACTGCGAGAAAAGCGAAGAATGTTTTGAAAGGGTTTCGGCTTTCTTCGCGAACCAAACCCCTTGACGGGAGAGCCATACAGCTCCTTTCACCTGGTCGCGCACGAGTGGCCGAGCACAACACTCGCGCCTAGCGAGTGGAATTGAGCCAGCATTTTGCCGCCACCGCGCATAAAACCTCTTGATCTTTGACAGCACATTGTGACTATCGTCCCAGACAATACTCCGCCATTAAGCGTTTGGCAACTTAACTAATATTCCGAACACCAAATCAAACTAGTGCTTCGGGGCGTGTCCTCCCCGACTCGGAATTATGACCGCTCCCACGATTGCCGCAAGGAACGGCAGGAGTGCGAGAGCTAGAATTTGAGCTGGTCGGAGCCACATTAGCGGGATATCGAGGAAGTATCTTTCGTAGAAGAAAACCTCCCCGATGTAGCGGGTGATCAGGACAATTCCGGTGACAAAAAGCAGGACAATGAGTGCGCCGATGATACCGAGCATAACCGTAATAGCCGTATAGGCGGCACCGAACCAGTGTTTAAATCCTCCATTTGCTCCGATTGTTTCAAAAATGTCCATCGGGCGCCGAACTTCTAGTGCGGCCAGAATCGCAAGCATCACGGTAATGAACATGACCATTCCGGTAAGCACTGCAAAGAACCACAGATTATCTCTCACCATTTCAATATCGCTTTGGTGAGATTCAACTACGATCTGCGGCACCGCTTGGCGGGCGTCATCCGCGGCATGATAAATACTCCACCATGCGGGGGAAGTGTTAAATTTCACCAACTGCGCAATCGGAGCCGCCTTCAAACCCAGTTGGCTAGCAACGGGGGGAGACAAGATGACAGCGTCTCCCCGATCAAGGGGAACCGGGTACGCAACGGCGGGCACAGTCACCGCGCGCACTTCAATGCGATTTGGAATTCCTTCATCAAGCGGCATATCCGGCAGCGTGACATAGGAGTTGTCGAAGGCAGGATCTACCACCTGATCATCTGAACTCGACACTCTCGTACTCGAAAGCACAACTGTGGTTTGCCCGTCGACGATGAGACCAGGATCATTGACGAGAACTCCGCCACGTCGCAATATATCCGCGGCTTCGTCACCGTTACCTACCTCACCAGCACCCGCCTGCGAGACAAAGGAGCCGTCGTCAACGAAGAAACTCACAGTTTCTGGGAAGGAAATCTGGTTTTTCCCCACGGCAGTTGCTTCAATGAACCGACACGATGCCGACTCTTGCTCAGTCGAGGGATGACCACTGTGCTGCGGTCGATATTCGTGAGGATTCACTCCCGGACATCCGTGATAAGTCCCGTCCGGTGAGCGCGCACCGACGTGAAAAACCATGGCGTCATCTGCGCCCTCCATATACTGAGCGTACATGTCTCGAGGGCGGGTAGAAATCAAGCGATCCAACTGCGAGTCATACATGTCAAGATCGAGCATAAGATCCGCATTTTCACGCGTCATTACCCCGAGAAAATTGCCGGATAATTCTGCCTCCCCCGTTACGGACGTCGACTCATTCATCGCTTCAATAGCGCGAGTGAACCTCTCGCGCGCAACGCCAGAATCAAGGGTTATAGGTCGCGGAATGATGAGTCCGTGCTGATCGTCGAAGGCAGTATTATCTGCGCCAGAACTGCTGACTCCAACGCCCAAGAGTATTCCTATGATGAGCATTCCTGAAATGGTCAGCGTAATAGCTGCAACTGCCGGGACTGTACGGTGCCTTCGCCTGCGCAAATCACGTGCGGCCAATGATACCGCCTGACGCCACGTCGCACGCCTGCGCTCACGCGAGTATGTGGCCCGATGGGTCATAGCCCTATCCAACCCGTGAAGTAGTGTCGGCACGAGCAGAACAACGCCAACTGCGACCGCGGTTAAAAACAGCGGGAGAAGCATCGCCAGTGAAGAATCAGTCAGCCACGATCCCGCTGTGAAGACGCTTCCTCCCACAACTAAACCGATTCCGATAAACAAATTCTTTCGAGACGGTGGCGTAGAAGTGAGCGCGTGGGTACCATGAGAGTTTTCTACCTGGTCATAACCGATTTTGGCGCTGACGAAGCTAATAGCAATAGCCATCGGCAACTGAGCAACGAGCGCTCTCCAATCAAACGGAACATTGTAAATCTCACCATATGTTCGATATAGATATGCTCCGACAACGAGGATGCCCAATAGATGACCGGCGATGACACCGATCCCAACGAGAATCGCTTGAGTGAGAGCTAGAACTGCGAACCACTGACGATTCGTTGCTCCCACGATGCGCACAATGCGACTGGTACGCATCGACGATTGTGCGAAGAGAATCGACAACGGGATGAACAGAGCGATTGCAAAAACCGCCAGCGAACCGAGAAGTGAAGCTGCGAGCACCCACATCGGATCCTTGGCATATTCCACATAGGAAGGTTCGATCTGAGACTGCTGCGGTGGATTGTCCAAGACAGCACGGGAAGTCACCACTAGACCATCGCGATTGGCAGCTCGGACCGCTTCCCAGTCGATTTCCTTCTCGCCCACGAGCTTAAAAGTCGTAATTTCTGGTACTTCGACAGCGATTTGCGCGTCTTCATCTGTTAAGGAGGCCGTTTCCCCTGAAACAATCGCGCTGAGCACGTGATCTAACTGGGGGAATGTTCCCTCCGAGAGGAAAATCCCTTGATTTTCGATGACACCGACCACGGTGACGGTAGCTGGGGACTCGGTGGATTGTCCAAATGGACCCGCCCTTTTAATCTCGACGTGGTCTCCCAGTTGCAGATCAAGTGAGGCCGCATCAACCGAACTGATGGCCATCTCGCCGGGTGATTGCGGAGAGCGCCCCTCCGCAATCTCCACCTGACGGGCAATGAGATCCCAGGGACCCTGCACTGCCGTAAACATAGGGAAAGCCAGATTAGATACGTCGGATGCCGCAATATATTCTGTGGCCACAACCGGAACGATGGTGTTTTCACCCGCGAGAGCCTCGAGGGACTTGGCACGCTCACCCACAGTTTCAAGCGTCCATGGACTGTCTTCGGCTGTGTCCCATTGCGAACTAGCTCGATCGAAATCGCGGCCGTATACGTCTTGAATAATGTTCTGATCAATGTTGAAATCCACCGACGCTTGCGCACCCGCTACTCGCTGGTAGGCAGAACGTTCACCGGGCTCATCACCGAGATGAACGAGCGATTGGGCGTTAATGAGAAAGGTCGCTATCGCAACGAGAGCAATGACGATAACGGCTCGCAGCCAATGTGAACGCGTATCGCGTACGGCAAGGCGCGTAAGAGCCCGAAACTGTGTCACGATAGTCACCTCACTTCATCTGCGCTGGCGAACCGCCCGTCACGCAAATACAGGATTCTGTCTGCCCACGCAGCTAGGCGCGGTTCATGTGTAACAAGTAGGCAGGTAGCACCGGCATCTACGCGTTCACGCAGGAGTTTCATTACTTCATCGGAGGCAACCGAGTCGAGAGCCCCGGTAGGCTCATCTGCCAAAAGAACACGTCCGCGCGCCACAAGTGCTCGAGCTACTGCTACCCGCTGTTGCTGACCACCGGAGAGGTCAGCAGCCCAACGGTTTGTTATTTCCTCGACCCCCGTCAGTTTCAAAGCGTTACGCGCTGCCTCGCGTGAGCGCGATACCGCTACTCCATCGAGTTCAAGGGGGAGGGCAACATTTTCCTCCGCCGTGAGGTTATCGACGAGGTTGTATTCTTGGAATACGTAGCCGACATGACGGCGACGGTGCACAGCGAGCTCACGATTACTGAATTCATTGAGTGCGCGTCCTGCGAAAAGGACCTGCCCTTCTGTCGGTGAGAGTATTCCACCTGCGATTTTGAGTAACGTCGATTTTCCCGATCCGGAGGGCCCCATAATAGCGACCATTTCACCGGTCAGTACCGTGAGGTCAATGCCTCTGAGAGCCTCCACAGTTCTATTGCCATCGGGAAACGTGTGATAAATGCCCCGCAGTTCGAGAATAGCTGAATCCTTTGATGACGATGTGTTGGGGTTCATTCGACTACCTCCGATGAACGTTGATGCAGTTCGCGCGCAAGCACACCTGTTTGAACGTGTTCGAGCCATCGAAGCTCGGCCTCCGTTAAAAACATTTGTCGGTCAAGGTACATCCGCCAACCCAGTTCACTAACTCCATCGGGAGGCGTTGATCGGCGTTCTTTTCCAAGTTCTTGGATGACTTTCAACAGAGCTGTTCTTTGTCTATCGAGCACTGCTTGAGCTGTTGTTGGACTGTGGTGGATGGCAAGTGCGAGTTTGATTGTGAATTCATCTCGATCCGGTTTTCCTCGATCAATCGGGGTAAGCCACCATTGCTCGAGCTCTTCAGATCCCGCGAGCGTCAGTTCATACAGTTCAATGTCCGGCTTGCCCGTTTCTTGCGACGGTTCCATGCCTGCAGACTGGATGAGTTTGTCGCGTTCAAGGCGTTGGAGAGTGGAGTACGCCTGACCGATATTGAGTGGCCACGCTCCCCCGGTTGATTCCTCGAAACGTGAACGTAACCGGTAAGCACCTTGCGGGCCATCCGCAAGGAGTGCTAGCAGTGCATGTTTGACACTCATTCCCCCACCTTCTCTTTGTCGGTGTTGGCGACCCAGCCGGTGATCACCAACACCGATGCATTAGTTACCGGGTAACTATTACATCTATAGTTACTCAGTAACTATAGAGAAGTCAAGAGGTAAGGCAGACGTCATAAAATTTTGCGTCCGTGACGACACTCGCTCGCCACCGAAGAGCTTGAGGCCGCCTTGCCCCACGACTGTATTCCCGCTCGTCGGACAGCGTGTATATCGCCTGATCGAAAGACGCTTCACGAGCGGCCAGCTCCAGTTCCTCATCGGCGCTGCGGCCGCCGACATTAACCAGAGAAAGCCCACTCTACGCTTCCTCGAAATAGCTTGATGACGGTAGATATAGTGGCGGGGCGGCACTTGCAGCTGCCGCCCCGCCCGGGGTTCGCTACCGACCTGTATTGCAACGATCTGCTTTAAGGTCCATCGACGCTAGGCAATAGAAAGCAACCCATTAACTGCTTCGTGTGAACACCCTATTCCTTCACAGCTCCTGCTGAAGCATTCATGATTTGTCGTTGGAAGATGAAGAACAATAGAGCCACCGGGATTGTCATCAGTAACGCAGCAGCAAGCTTGATAGGAAACTGGGATCCTTGCGACAATTGCCCCGAGGCAAGTTGCCCCACTCCCTTCGTGAGAGTCGTGAGCCTGGAATTCTGTGTCGAAACGATAAAGTGGTTGAGTTCGTTCCAAGAACCTTGAAAAGACAGAATCATAATGGTGATTACTGCGGGACGAGCCATTGGCATGACAATCGACCAAAAAGTGCGGAAAGTTCCCGCTCCGTCAATACGCGCTTGTTCCTCAATGGCTTTCGGAATCGAGGCGAAGAAACCTGTCATAATGAATACTCCGGTAGCGTCTGCTAGCAGCGGCAGTATCATTCCAGCGAACGAATCGTAGATTCCGAGTTGTTTAATGACTAGGAATTTTGGAATTAGCAAGACAACGCCAGGAACTGACATGATGGCAACGAGGATTCCGTAAAGGACTGCTCTCCCACGAAACTCAATGCGCGCCAGCGCGTACCCAGCCATGCAGTCAAATAGGACACGTCCGAGGGTGACACTGATTGTGACCACGGTTGAATTTCGGATCCAGAGAGGAAAATCTGAATGGAGGAAGAGCCTATTGTACGCGCCTATTGTCCAGATCTCAGGCGGTCCGAGGGGATTTGTTGCTGCTTCAGCTTCGGTTTTGAAAGAGCCGAAAATCTGAATAAGGAACGGCGAAATATAAACAAGTGCGAGTAAGATAACGGTTGCATAGTACGGAAAATACCGAACAACCGTCGATTTTGACCGGTTTCTAGGTGGTTTTACACTCATTTCAAGATCACCCAATCTATTTCTCAACCGCACGTATATTGTCACCGGGATTCCGAGTAAGTGTTTTCATCGTTTTCCTCTTTGCGCGTTGTTGATGTCGGCGCTGTCTGCGCTCTTTGACTTCATCTCTGTCGCCAAGCCATATTCGTTGTAAGAGTGTGAAGAACACGATGATGAGAAATAATATGAAGGCGATTGCCGCTCCCTGGCCCCATTTTTGATTATTAAATGCAGAATTAAAAGACAAATAGGCCGGAGTCAGGGTGGTCTTCGCCGGACCGCCCTGGGTCCCCGTGTAGATTTGGTCGAATACCTGCCAGCACCCAATGAGTCCAAGTGTCACCACGGTAAAGACTGTTGGCTTCAACATAGGGACAGTTATAAATCTAAATCGTTGCCACGTATTAGCTCCATCCATCATCCCGGCTTCATCGGTCTCATTTCCGATCGCTTGCAGAGCTGCAATAAACAGGAGCATGAATGTTCCAGACGTTGTAAATACGGCCATTAAAATGAAAGCAAGCATCGCAACCGAAGGCCCTGCTAGCCAATCCCACGCCGGCAAACCTAGAAAAGACGAAGAGATGAGAGGCTTCGGTGGAGTTCTAAGCCCAACGCTCTCGAACAGGATATGTAAGACTCCCCTGGGATCTTGAAACCAGTTGGGGCCCGTCGCTCCAAACCAACTGAGAACTTTATTGACGGGTCCTGTAAAGGAGAAAAGAAATAACCACAACACAGTAATGGCTACAGACGATGTGACAGATGGAAAATAGAACGCCGTTCTAAAGAATCCCCTTGCACGGAGAATTCGCTGATTGACAAACATTGCAAGCATGAGAGAAAACACCGTTTGTAGCGGAACGACGAAAAGCACGTAGTAAGCGTTATTCCGAATCGATATGCCAAAATCTCGGTTTGCTAATTCTTCATCAGTCAATACTGCGCGATAGTTGCTGAATCCGATCCATGAAATGTCTGAACTAAACGGTGAACCGCGTCCAGTCCAATTTGAAAAGCTCACCCAGAGCGCCATTAGGACGGGTACAACCAGAAAAATCCCTAAAATGATTAAAACTGGGGATACGAATACCCAACCGGCGATGTTCCGTGATAAATCTACTTCGGATCGCTCTGATTTCTTGATGGTCATGTTTACCCCTCAGTCTTTGCGGCTGGACGCTCCTGAAAAGCCAGGAGCGTCCAGCCATTTCTTCCTAGTCGTTCAAGACCGCTTCAAGATCAAGCTGCGCCTGATCAAGCGTGGTCTGGACATCAAGATTCGGTAGCTGCTCGAACTTTGCATTCAAATCGGAGATGACGTCGGTAGTTCCCGGTCGCGTCGGAAGGTATTGTGCGTAGTCTGCCCCCTCGAGGAAAGCAACCATTGTCGGATTCTTTTCTTTCCATTCATCTGCTGCCGATTTAACAGATGGCATTACACCAAATGCATCAGCAAACTTCATCTGTTGCTCAGTTGAGGTCAAGAACTCGACGAGGTTTCGAGCACTGTCCTTTGACTTGCTATCGGAAGCGATTCCCCAGCAGTTGGTGTATTGAAGTGTTCCTTTACCTGCTGGACCCGCCGGAAGCGGGACCACGTCGTACTCAAGATCTGGGAAATCATTCTTTAGAGCACCAGTGATCCAGTTTCCTTCAATCACCATTGCCGCAAGTTGCTTTCCGAATGCTTCACCGCCCCATCCAGCGCCGATCTGATTCGAAAGCTTGAGCGAGCCATCGTTCATCATCGAAATGACTTGGTTGAGAGCCTCGGTGTTTTCTGGTGCATTGACGATAGCTTTACCGTCGCGCTCAAGACCGCCGCCAGCTTGCGCGAAGAACACTCCGATACGCTGATATTCAGGACCAAAGCTCAAACCAACGTGGTCATCATTTGTCAATTTTCTAGCAATTTCGTCGAGTTCCGACCATGTCGTCGGATAATCAGCTTCAGTCAGTCCCGCATCTTGCCACATCTGTCGATTAATGACGAGTGCTAATGTCGAGAAGTCTTTCGGCGCGCAATACAACTTATTGTCGTAAGTGAACGCGTCACGAAGTGAGTCGTAGAAATCACTTTTGTTAGATAGATCGTCGCCATAAGGCTCGAGCGAACCATTTTGCGCATAGCCCACAAACTGATCAGAGGAAGTGTAGAACACATCAGGCGGCGTTCCTCCCGCAAACCCCTGAGCAAGTTGTTGCACCAAATCGGAAGCGACATCGACAGTTGCAGGTGTTCCCGTGTCGTCTGACCACACTTGAACTGCATCTTTTACAGCCTTGGCTTCAGCATCTCCGGAAGCAGCAATGAGCACATTGACTGATCCTTCCTCGGAGCTTGCGGCAGTTGAGTCAGCACCTGATTCACCGCCGTCAAATCCGCTTCCTCCGCATGCAGCAAGGAAGAGCGAGGCAACGGTAATAGTTGACATGAGAATTGTGCGCCTACTCATCATTTTCCTTTCTATAACTTGATGACTTTTTGGCGAATCTGGGCAGTCGCAGGCAGAAGAGTCTCTCTGATCGGTTCTTCTTCATTGACTTGTTTCAGAAGTTGCTTGATGCAATGCCGTGCAATGTCGTCAATTGGTTGAGCAACCGAGTTCAATCTGAGAGCCTGTGCTACCGGGGTATCGTCGAAACCGACGATTGACGATATGTCATACAATCCAGATGACACTGCGCCAAGTGCGAGCGTGTCGGATGCACACACAACCGCTGTGGCACCGCGGCCATAGAGCACATGCGCCGCATCACGGCCCGCTGCCGTGTCATCTGGACATAGCAGACAAAGGTCTGAGTCTAAAGAGTCTCCCATTGCATCCTCATATCCGGATCTGCGATCTGCACCGACCCCATGTTCAGGAGACCAACCGATCCAACCGATCTTCTGATGGTGAGCATCGCGAAGTAGTTTGGTAACTTCCCGAGTTCCGGCTCGACCATCAACATCAATCCAGGGAATAGAGGATGTTTCTCTACCCCACGGACGCCCAAAGACGATGGCAGGAACCCCTTTGTCGAAAAGCTCATCTGGACGAGCATCACCTACGGAAGAGGCCGCAAGAATTGCAGCGTCGATAGCGCCGCTGTTTTTCATCGCTACGAGGTGCTCGACCTCTCGATCATCGTTGTCAGCCGAAAAGATGACGATTGAATAGCCAAATTTTTCGGCTTCGAGGGTAATGGAATGAAGAAAGCGATCAAGAATGTTGCCGTTAATGCCGTCATACGTAGGATATAACCGAAAACCAATTGCATCCGCTTTGCGAGTACGTAACTGCCGTCCTGCCCGTGACGTTACATAACCCGAGCGTCGAATCCCATCAAGCACGCGCTCCAGTGTCTCGGGATGGACTCGATGAGGATTATTAATCGCATTAGAAATCGTCTGACGCGACACACCTAGATCACGCGCGAGTGATGTCACCGTTGGCTTCCTTGCCATAGCCTTCCTCATTTCGCGACGAATCAAACAAGCACAACTATTTGAACGTTCAAATAGATGTATCTATAGTGGACCGTGTTGGTATGAATGTCAACCTGAAAGACTATCCAATGACAACTCAGCCTTTTCTCCACGCTCTAACTAACACGATTCATTCTCCTGTTCAGGTGTGGAGCACTCCTTCCGGACAAATCCATCCTGTAGGCGCACAGGGGATTTACTGTTTTGATGACCGCATTGTCTCTAGCGCAATCCTGCACGTAGACCAAGCTGAGATTGAGCACCTCAGAACTCGTAAAGCTAATGCAGGCCACGCCACGTTTACGAGCGCATTGAAAGCTGAAGGATGGCCGGCCGATCCAAAGCTAATCGTAAGTCGAGAGCGATCCGTTGGCACCGATGGTGTAAGTGAAATGATCACATTTCAGAATGGTCACGCGAAGCCCTTAAAAGTTACGATCTCTCTCGAGCTCAGGCTTGATGGGACAGATATCACTCTCGTCAAAACTGATTCCCTATCCGAACCATCATTAACGCAACTGGGTGATCACACTTGGTCGTGGGCCTCAACAGGAGTTTCCGCTACTCTCCGATCAAGAGATGCGACAACAATAGAGTTCGACATCCCCACACGATTTTCACGCATAACGTGGGACGCGACGATCGCACCTAGGTGCCGTACAGAGCTTCATTGGGGAATCGATATCACTAATACTTGCGCCCCTTTCTCCGCTCCAGAAGGGAAACGCACCGTGGTAGACACATTATCTCGCATGAATCTGGACAGCATTCCCGCTGACTTGCAGTCAGATGCCGGTCGTCTCGTATCAACAGCGGCTTCCGATCTTGATTCACTTCTCCTCGCTGAACGGTGTAACTCTCGAGACATTTTCCTCGCAGCCGGTGCACCGTGGTTTTTCACGCTATTCGGACGAGATTCACTA
>JAUNVE010000010.1:43398-64011 GCA_030537795.1 Actinomycetaceae bacterium | reverse complement strand
TGTGGGGGGGGTCGGTGTTTGGCCGGCGACCCTCACACCCCCCCCCCGCGACTGTCGGCACTATATGAGGCCTATAGGCGCGATGCCACCAAAGCGGTGACAATAATTCCGCGCGCTCCCTGATCGTGGAGGCGGTCCATAATCGAGTTGACTTCGCCCTTTTTCACCATCGAACGCACCGCAATCCACGCTGGGTCCGCCAGCGGCGAAATGGTCGGTGAGTCAAAACCTGGTGAAATTTTCAATGTTGCTTCTAAGTCACGTTCGTGAACGTTGTAATCGATGAGTACATAGGAACGCGCCACCATAACACCTTCCAGGCGGCGCCGTAGCACCTTCACGCGCGGATCATCGAGTAGCTCTTCACGAGTAATGAGTACGGCTTCGGACTCCAGCAAAACGGGGCCAAAGATTTCAAGGCCCGCAGCGCGTAGCGTTGAACCGGTCTCGACCACGTCAGCAATCACATCGGCAACTCCCAGTTGGATTGAAGATTCGACAGCTCCGTCGAGATGGACAACCTGCGCATGAACGCCCTCCGACTGCAAGAATCTGTCGACGAGCACGCCGTAAGACGTGGCAATCCGCTTACCTTCGATATCCGACAGCTCGGCCATGGTCCCGCGGGGAGCTGCGAAACGGAACTTCGAACGCGCAAAACCCAGCTCCTGGCATTCCACCGCATTCGCTCCGGAATCAAGCAGTAGGTCACGGCCGGTGATACCGACGTGTACGGTTCCTTCACCCACGTAAATGGCAATGTCGCGAGGACGGAGGAAGAATATTTCGACACCACTATTGGGATCGGTAATAACGAGTTCTCGTCCTCTGCGTTTAGCACGGTACCCTGCCTCAAGCAGAATCGAGACCGCCGGGTCGGAAAGAGATCCCTTATTCGGGACCGCGATCCTTAGCATGTCAGAGTTTCCTATAGACGTCGTCAAGTTTTAAACCCTTCTTCACCATCATGACCTGCAGGTGGTACAGCAACTGCGAGATCTCTAAAGCCGCATCATCAAGCGACTCGTATTCGCAGGCCATCCATACCTCGGCAGCTTCTTCTACGATTTTCTTACCGATCGCGTGTACGCCGGCATCCAATTCCTTAACCGTCGATGAATCTGCCGGACGTGTACGTGCTTTTTCCTCTAGCTCTTCGAAGAGCTCCTCAAATGTTTTCACGTCACTGAGTCTAGCGAACCCGTCACTTCACTCTCACTTTCGTTCAGAGGGAGGACACCCGCTATTCAAGGTAGTCATTTGTCACAGCTTCTCGTACATCGACAGCGGCACCGAGTACGCCATCAATATTGGCGAGAAATTCTTCCATCTGCTCCCATGTATCGAGATTTTGAGATAGATCAACGCTCCCCTCGGGAGCAAAAAGCTTGTTGGTTGCCTCCAGCGTTGCGCGGGCCGCCTCAAGCGAATCATCGGTACCCAAATTGGTGTCATATTGCCGCGTGATTTCAACCGCATGATCAGGATCCTTCACGCATATACTCATTCCATCGCGCAAACCTGCCAAAACGGCAGCCACCACCGACGGGTTGCTACGAGCAAATGAGGCAGTTGTGACAATATCGGCACCGACTAACGGAGGCTCTCCGGAAGATACCAGCGGGATTTCGCGAACAGGTATAGATGATAGAGCAAACTGGACAGTGTCGTTATTGGTAAAGCCCACAACCGCATCAACTTCGTCGCCCGACAGTGCCGAAACCTGAGTGAAACCAATTGATATGAGCTCGATGTCTTCGCGACTCATACCCGCATCAGAAAGGGCCGCAAGTAGGCCAAAATAGTTGGAACCATATTCTCCGGGCAACCCCACTTTCTTGCCGGCTAAATCAGCAACGGTTGAAATCCCGGAGTCTTCCTTCACTAAAATGACCACCGGATAGCGTGCATAGTATGAGCCTACGGACACCAAATCCATCCCCTGCGAACGAGCCTGTAGCATCTCATCCCCGGTAGCAATCACCATATCTTCATGCCCGGCTAACAAGCTGGTGAATAACCCCTCATCTGCGCCGTGGTGTCGAATCGTAACGTCTACGTCATGCGAAGCGAAAACCCCGTCCTCGCGGGCAACATAGGCGGGCGCAAACTGAACGTTTGGGATATAGGTGAGACCGAGTGTAGCGCTCATCGCCGCTCGCGTAGCATTGTCACCGGCAGTCTCCTGTTCCGGTGGTGTTATCGAAGACGTACATCCGCCTAACGCGAGCGAGGTAGCCAGAGCGAGGCACACTGCTGTGCGTCTTGTCATCATGATAGTGTTTCCTTTCCGCAAAACTACTGGGAGTAGTTGACGAACTTCAATCGTCTTTCACATAGGTAGATCACGGTATAAACCGTCATGGCCATGGCGCATAAAAGTGCGATGGTGACGAACATTCCCGTGGTATCGACACTGTTTCTTTGGATAGTGAGGAGCGTGCCCATCCCCTGTCCTCCCATCACCATCTCCCCCACCACGGCGCCGGTTACTGAGAGCGTGAAACCATTTCTCAAGCCGGCGAGAATCGACGGTAGTGCCAGCGGTAACTCCATGTAAAGTAGCATGCTCAGGCCCGAGGCGCCGTCCAGGCGAGCTGCATCAAGCACATCGATGTTGAGGTGACGTAATCCCACCGTCGTCGAAACTAGGATGGGGAAAAACACGATAAGTGTGCACAGCGCAACGATGGCACTTAACCCGTATCCGATCCATAGAATGAGTAGCGGAGCAAGTGCAATAGCGGGAATCGCTTGGGTAGCACCCAAGAATGGTTCGACTGCGGCGGCGAAGTACTGTGATCGATAGACGGCATATGCCAGCGGTAGCGCAATGCTGGCTCCGACAAGACATCCAAGGAGCGCCTCCTGCATTGTCATCCACACGCTGGACCACAGCGTGGGAAATGTAATTTCCTGCAGGAGCCGCAATAGGAAGTCGCGCGGAGTAGGCAAAACCCACGGTTCGACAGATGTCCACTGAGTAAAAGCCCACCACAGGCAGATAAGGAAGATGAATAGCAGGACGGGAGCTGCGATAGAGACCGGCAGTGGCATTTTTCGACGTCGATGTGTTTTGACCGAAGCCACATTTCCTCCCGTTGATCGCTTATGCTCACCGGGGAAATGCAAGTGGACCGCAACGCACACAGTACGCCACTGAGGTACCCCTCCCATCCGGACTTTAACCGTCGGTACCGGAATTTCACCGGTTCAACCGCTCTCGCGGGTCGCGGACTTTCACCGCCGGCTCGGAATTACACCGACCCCGGAGTACATTATTTATCCTACACGCATTTGCGCGAAATAGAAGATTCTACGAATGGTTGTGCATTGCTGCCGTGGCCAGACGTCGCAACTCCTCAACTTCTTGATAAGCGTCATCAGAGCGGTAGACAGCGGAGCCGGCGACAAAAACATCTGCGCCAGCTTCAGCAGCCGTTTGAATAGTTTGACGCGAAATGCCACCATCAACCTGAATAGCGAGTTCCAGATCGCGCTTATTCGCTGCCTGTCTGACCCGACGGATTTTATTCATCTGCGATTCAAGGAACGGTTGCCCGCCAAACCCAGGCTCCACCGTCATCACAAGAATCATGTCAAATGCATCGAGTACGTCCAGGTAGTCGTGAATATCTGTAGTTGGTTTCAAACCGAGCCCAACACGCGCTCCTTGCGCTCGAATTTCCTTGGCCAATCGCAAGGGGGCGCCGGCGGCTTCTGCGTGGAAGGTAACAGATGCCGCGCCGGCCTCAGCGTAGGCGGGCGCCCACCTATCAGGATCTTCAATCATCAGGTGACAGTCGATGGGCAGAATATCTCGCGCAACAATGGATTCGACAACCGGCAGTCCCCACGTCAAATTCGGCACGAAATGATTGTCCATAATGTCCACGTGGGCGTAGTCCGCATTAGAGATTTTATTGAGCTCACCTACGAGGTCGGCTATATCGCAGTTGAGAATGGACGGACTAATAGTTGGTTTCACGTCTTATGCTCCCTTCGCTCTAATCCAGCTTACGCACTAGCGCCAGGAACATGGCGTCAGTTGAATGCACATGTGGCCATAGCTGAGCCGTATCACCGGCGCCAATGGGACTTTTGGTCAATTCGATTGGGCTCATCGACACCGATTCGATGGCGTCACAGGCAGATAAAAACTCGATATCAGGACGCCCCTCAATATTCTTAACCTGACGAATGGTCTCTTGTTCATGGGGTGAACAGGTGACATAAGCGAGGACTCCGCCCGGCGCCAGCGCGTTTAACGCTTCCTCGATAAGTTCCTGCTGCAAACGAACGAGATTCGCCAGATCAGAAGGCGTGCGACGCCAGCGAGATTCCGGACGGCGACGCAGTGCCCCTAATCCAGTACAGGGGGCGTCGAGGAGGATCCGATCAAAGGTGCCGTGTGAGCTAATCGTACGCCCATCGCCCACCACTACCTCCACATTGGGAAGCTCCGCTACGCTGTTCGATACCAACTCGGCTCGGTGAGGCGCAATCTCATTGGCTAGGACTTTCTCTGAGCGAGAAAAAGCGATGGCGCCCAACAGCCCGGTTTTTCCTCCTGGACCGGCACACATGTCTAGCCAGCGGTGATTAGATCCGGCTACCTCGGTTTCAGCAAGAGCGGTAGCAACAAGTTGGGAGCCTTCATCTTGGACGGCAGCGCGGCCGTCGCGGACGGCAAATAATCTACCGGGATCGCCTTGCGAAATAACAACCGACCATTCGGAATAGTCTCCCGGCCGCGCTTGTGCATGCAAGAAATGCTCGACGTCGTCAGCCAAATGTGCCGGGAGAATCATGCCGGGTCGTGCACACAGCGTCACCCAAGGGTTCTCATTATCGGCCCGTAGCAGGTCTTCAAGTTCCCGCGGATCACGACCGTGGGCGACAAGGGCGGCGGCAAAGGCTCTCACAATCCATTCTGGATGGGAGTGAGCCACCGAAACTCGTCGACTGTCTTCGGGGATAGCATCGATACGGCGCTGCCACTCCCCCGCTGTGTGCTCGACGATAGCGCGGCCTACGCCGTTGATGAATTTTTCAGCACCGCGATCGCATTCTTGTTTGGCCAATTGCACGCTTTGAGCCACCAGGGCGTGATCAGGTACCCGCAGGTGTAGTGCTTGATGCGCCATCATGCGCAAAATCGCTCGCACGGGAGGGTCGAGCAAGTGTACGGGACGCGACATGCACTGGTTGAGAACCCAGTCAATTTTGCCAAGGTTTCGTAATGTGCCGTAGACGAGTTCGGTGGCAAAGGATGCGTCTCGTTTATCGAGGCGAGCGTGTGAGATATTCCGCGGCAATACGAGGTTCGCATAGGCCTGTTCCGTATCGACGCTCAAAAGCGTATCGTATGCCACCACCCGGGACATCTGGACACGTCCGCGGGTCCCTCCGCCACCTCGATACGGTCTTGCAGACGAACGTTGTTCATCACTGTGCATCAGAAATCACGCTTTCGGATCCAAGAATGGTGGATGGTTCGAGGCGGGCTCCTCGCGCCCAGTCATTTGCCGCCATATGAGATTTACCGGCAGGTGCGACAGTCTTCAGTATTACCGAACCTGCTGCGGTCCCGACTATCACCTGGTCTCGTGTAATGACTAGTTCGCCGGGATTTAGATCCTGTCGATTCCCGACCTCAGTATTGAGGATTTTCATACGCTGTCCATTTGGCAGACGTGTCCATGCTCCGGGTTTGGGTGACCAAGCCCGAACAAGGTTGTGAACGTCGGTGGCACTGGCGCGAAAATCGATCTCCAGGTCGCGGGATGAAATCATTCGCGCATAAGTCATTCCTGCTGTTGACTGCGGTTGGCAGATAGCGGTGCCGGCTTCAATCTGAGTGACCACGTTCACTACTTCAGGCGCTCCCTGGTGAGCTAATGTGTCGAGCAATTCTCCGCCGGTGATGAAAGGGTCAATTTCAACTGTCTGAGAAGAAAAAATAGGACCCGTATCAAGTCCGGCCTCCAACTGAAAAACATCGATAGCAGTGGAGGTATCTCCGGCTTCGATAGCGCGCTGAACGGGGGCAGCTCCACGCCAGCGCGGCAGTTTAGAAAAGTGCAGATTAATCCATCCATGCGGCAGCATGTCGAGAACGCTCGGCGGGATAAGAGCACCATAAGCTACCACGACTCCCAGGTCAGCCCCACACTCAGCGATGGCTTGCACCGTATCAGGCTCACTGAGATTCGCCGCTTCAATGACGGGTACATCGTGCTGGCGAGCCCACTGCGCAATGTGAGATGGATGCAACGAACGACCTCGGCCGCGGCGGGCTGGAGGACGAGTCAGCACTGCGACGACCTCATGGGAGGAGTCGTGGAGAGCTTGGACCGTGGGCACAGCGATATCCGGTGTGCCTGCAAATATAACTTTCACATCGCTATCCTATCGGTTCCTTCGCCGCACCCCCGATTCGGCGATGCTGTCATGAGGAATTAGTCGACGCAGAACAAACTCTGTTCGCAAAACTGACGCGCTGGTGAACTGGATCGCGTCGATTCCTAAACTCAGGGCGACCTCGATATTGTCGACATTATCGTCGACGAAAATAATATCCTGTGGACGGCTGGCCAGACGGTCGAGTAGCAATCGAAAAATCCGGCGATCAGGTTTCGTTAATCCCACTTCGCCCGAGACGATTCGCGGTCCCAACTCGAGAATAAGAGGGATATTATTTACGGCGTGATGAAATAAATCTTGTGGCCAGTTTGAAAGCACGGCAGTGGGGATCGAAAACAGTTTGAGATCGTCGATTATGGCAGTCATTCCCGGTACTACGCCGCGGATAGAATGGTGGAATCGGGCAATATACCGGTCAAATACTGCGATATCTGCTGGATAATGGTGGGCGAACCAATGACGTGCTTCCGATAGCTCTCGTCCCGCATCTAGGGTTTGATTGAATTTCCAGAAATCGGTTCGCTTGAGAAATTCTTGCCACTCCGAGGGGTTGAGAAACCCTTTTTGCGTCCGGTAAGGATCCCAGTCGACGATGACCTGTCCCAGATCAAAAACAACCGTGCGGATATGGTCTCCTTCTTTACAGCAGTTGATTCGGGTTAATTCGGACGGTTACTGCACCGGCACGTTTAGCGCTACGCGCCACCTGGGTTGCTTGAATCTGTTCGATTAAGGCGTCGGATGCATCCCAGTGACAACGGTAGAGCGCTCGTACAGGATCACTGCCGTGTGATTTTTGTACGTCGCGCCCCACCCGAGATGCCATCCCCAGTAGCTCACATCGAGAGGGCAGTGCCAGCTCGGCCATGAAATCTTCCACCTGTGGTCTCGAGCCATCCACTGCAATGAGGCATTGCGCGGGAAAGAAGCCGAGAACTTCTCGTTCATCGAGTAGCTGTTGAGCAAAACTCATCGGATCGCGACGAATTAACGCTTGTTCCATACGCCCGTCATCAACGCCGACGATGGTAAGTGTACCGCTTGGTTGAATGAGGCCGAGAACATTCATCCATCGTCGGAAGGCTTCCTCAGGCGCCCATAGTTCCGACCGTCCCGTAATAGCTTGTGCATCGAGGACGAGACCGGCAACGTAACCGTCTTCTGCCACCGGTTCGGATCCCGGCGTAGCGATAACCAATCTGCGTTTATTATTGACCCGATCCACGATTGAGTGCTCCGCATCTGAGGTAGCAATGGGAACGCCTGCGAAGATACGCCCTAACTCTTCGGAGGTACGGGAGGAACCGACGCGAATCGCTTTCCACGTTTTGTTGGCACATTCCTCGCAGCGCCAATCCACTTGCGGGCGAGCGCACCAGGCGCAACTCACGTGATGGTGCGCATCGGATCGCAAAGGGCCATAACAAACATCGCAGCGAGCGGGTGAGTAGCACCGATCGCAGGCTATGACACTGTGCCATCCGCGGTGCGGAACGTGAACGAGTACCGGACCTTCCTCCAAAGCGCGCCGAATTCGTTGCTGCACGTGGGTAGGTATACGACCGAGACCTCCACTACCATCGCGTAGACGGTCGTCGTCATCGGGTATATGAACCACCGCCGTAAGTGCACGGAATTCTTCTATCGATGGTTGCACCAGTGCTGCCCACCCAGCTCTCACGAGCGTAGCCGCAGATATGGAGATACTCATCGCCGCCAGGATGAGACTGCAGTTTTCTCGATAAGCTCGCCGCACTCCGATATCGATTGCAGACAGGTACGGTGCCTGCGGATCCTGTAGGCGATCGTCGCCAGGGTCGAAAATTACGATCACGCCGAGGGCATCCAGCGGCGCATAAATGCTTGAGCGCGTTCCAATAATGACGTCAATCGTACCGATAAGTGCGCCCAGAAATGTCGCGTAACGAGCGTACTTTGAATCGCTGGCGCGCTGGTAGGCCACTCGTGCAGATGGTCCGAGACTATTCATGATCTGTTCAAATCGATCAACGTCATTAGCGGTAGGCACGATGATGAGGGCGCGGCGACCGGATTCCAACACTGACGCCACAATATTGATCAGCGGATGGTTATCAATATTGGGTGGGAAGATCCCGGGGGTCAACTGCCACACCGCACGCGGTGCGTCACCGGCACTGAGCCGCCTCAGTAGTGCTTCTGCCATACGGTAGGGAACCCACGCCTGACTATGCGGCGGCTCCACTGTCAATGGTTGCGGTGTCGTGCGAGTAGATGATGTGAGAGATGCAAAATATGCCTTTTCAGCTCCAGCGTGTCTATCTGGAATCATGGCAGAAATAATTTTGGCTACTGGAACTGCATGACGCGCGGCAAGGTCGCGTGCCAGACCCAGCATCGTTGGAGTCAGCACTGGAATGGACGTAATGATATTTTCAATCGGAAGTAGTCGACCGGAAAAATCAGAGCGGTCGGCGATCTCCACCACCCAACCGTTATATCGACGATTAGCCATTTTTACCCGCACCATCATCCCAACTTCGAGCTGGGCCTGACGCGGAATACGGTAGTCGAACAGTCGATCGAGGTGAGGCAAGTCGGTGTCAATAATGACGCGTGCTACTGCCTCACCGGGTGGCGACTGTCGGAATTGGGTCATATTTCCATGAAATCATGTTCTACCGACAACTGGCGTCGGTTGGCAGTCTAACCCGCGTACTGGCGAAGACAATCGACGTGAGTAAGCTGTTCCCACGTAAACTCAGGCCGTCCAAAGTGTCCGTATGCTGCGGTTGATTGGAAGTTCGGTTGGGTAAGCGCTAATGCCTCGATAATTGCCGATGGTCGCAGGTCAAACTCTCTGCGAATAGCGCCGATAAGTACCGCATCATCGACTATTCCAGTGCCAAATGTTTCCACCCACACGCTGACTGGTTCAGCGCGACCAATGGCATACGAGACCTGGAGTTCACATCGCTGCGCGAGCCCAGCGGCAACGATATTTTTAGCGATCCACCGTAGCGCGTAGGAGGCTGAACGGTCCACTTTCGACGCATCCTTACCGGAGAAAGCTCCGCCCCCGTGCCTGGCATAGCCGCCGTAGGTGTCGACGATGATTTTGCGCCCGGTAACACCGGTATCTGCACTGGGGCCACCGGCTACGAAACGTCCGGATGGATTGATAAGGACACGAGTATCGGTCATTGCTGGTGGCATCCGCAGATCCGCTAGTACCGGTGCCACCACAAGTTCACCGATCCCTTCGCGCAGATCTGACAAACTGGTGGCATCGTCGTGCTGAGTAGAGATGACAACAGTGTCAATTCCAATCACGTGTCCATCAGCAATCTTAACTGTCACCTGGGTTTTACCGTCGGGACGCAACTGCGGCATATCGGTGCGTCGTACGGTTTCAATTTGGCGCGCCAAGCGATGCGCCAGGGAAATCGGAATCGGCATGTATTCGGGAGTTTCGTCGGTGGCATATCCGAACATCAACCCCTGGTCTCCCGCTCCTTGCACCGAATGAGGATCGGTAGATTTCTCTTCGCGCACTTCCAGCGATTGGGAAACCGACTGCGCGATATCTGGAGACTGCTGATCAACAATGACCTGCACTTCAAGAGAGTCGGCATCGAAACCAATACCCGCCACGGTATACCCGATGTCGCGCACCGTATTGCGAACAATGGCGTCGATGTCGAGATGCGCTGAGGAGGATATTTCTCCGGCAACAATGACCCGTTGAGTTGTGGCCATCGTCTCAACGGCCACGCGCGAATCAGGATCCTGCCTCAGGGCGCTATCCAAAATCGCGTCAGAAATCTGATCACATACTTTGTCAGGATGTCCAGATGTGACGGATTCCGAGGTAAATAGTCGAGATTGTGGCATATTAGCTACCTTCCGCGATCAGCACGACTGTCGGGGAAAGACTTTCGCGATGGTTGCGATCAGCCCAAGTGCCGTAAGTCGTTTCGACCCCTGATAAGAATCAACTAGGTTGCCGGCAGAATCGACTATATCTAGTTGATTATCCACATTGCCGAAGCCGTGGTTCTCTCCCACCGAATTGATGGCTATGAGGGCTGCACCTTTTCGCCGCGCCTTGTCCCGACCGGCTTCAAGCACCTCGGTCGCACTGCCGGTTTCAGCAGCAAAGCCAACGCAAAATAGTTCTGGATTAGACTTCGCTACCGTGGCAAGAATATCCGGGTTGCGTTTGAGTTCGAGTGTCAGACCCTCCATATTTGAGGATTCTTTTTTGATTTTCCGATCAACGCGGTGACGTGGACGAAAATCAGCGACTGCGGCTACAAACACACCGATATCGTAGGCATGCGCACTTTCCGTGACAGCATCGTACATCTGTTGCGCAGTTGGCGTTTGGATGACAGTCATGCCGCTCGGAATGATGGCGGGATCGATATTAGCCGCGAATAGGGTGACCTCTGCTCCGGCTTGTTGCAAAGCGGCGGCAACGGCACAACCTTGTCGTCCCGACGATCGGTTACCTATAAAACGTACTGGGTCGATAGGTTCATGAGTACCACCGGCGGTGACAAAGGCTCTAAATCCAGCTAATGATTGAGCAACTGGTGTTTCTTCTAGTAGAAGCGTTGCGCGCTGCGCAATATCCTCCGGTTCCGGCATACGTCCAGCACCGGTATCTCCGGAACTTAAGTCACCCTCCACCGGTTCCATCACGATGATTCCCCGATTACGTAGCGCGGTAATATTATCCTGGGTGGCGGGATCTTCCCACATGGCGGTATGCATTGCAGGAACCACCATCACCGGACAACTGGCCGCCAATACAGTTGTGGTGAGCAGATCATCGGCGATACCGATTCTCAGGCGCGCCAGCAGATCCGCCGTTGCCGGAGCAATCACAATCAGATCTGCCGTACGAGCGATTTCTACGTGATCAACGCCGAGATCACCATCGAATACTCCGGTATACGTTGCGTAACCGGTTAAAGCGGACCAAGTCGACAAACCGACAAACTGACAGCTTGAGGGAGTCGGAATTACGCGGACGTCGTAACCGTCCTTCATTAACCGTCGTGCCAGATAAGGAATCTTGTAGGCGGCAATACCAGCCCCTACCCCTAGGACAATACGTTGCGTACTTTCAGATTGGTGTCGCCTGGTCACGGATGTCACTCGGCGGGCTTTTCCGCCACTTCTTCCATCACCAATAGGTCTTCATTGATTTCGCGTAAGGCTGTCGAAAGCGGTTTGTCGTCGGCCTCAACCGGTACCACCGGACCCACGAATTGAACCATATTTGATTCCAACTGCAGATTATATGAATTAATCTGTCGCGCTCGACGCGCCGCAAAAATCACCAGCGCATACTTGGAGTCAACCTTCTCCATCAAATCGTCGATCGGCGGATAGGTAATACCTTCAGGATGGGCTACGATTCCCGACATATAAGTCCTCTTCCAGATTTTTCTCGTGTAACGTATTTGATCTTACGTGAGGTGCATGACAGAGGCTAGTTCTTCCACTGTGCGATTGACCTCGTCATTCACTATGACGACATCAAATTCCTCCTGAGCGGCCAGTTCCTCCCGAGCTGTTGCAAGTCGGCGAGTCATTTCATCAGCAGATTCGGTTCCCCGGCCTTCTAGACGATTCACAAGTTCATCCCAGGACGGTGGAGCCAGGAAAATGAACTGTGCCTCGGGCATCGTCTTTTTCACTTGGCGAGCTCCGTCAAGATCAATCTCTAAAAGCGCGGGACGGCCAGCCGCAAGAACTTCGCGTATGGGTTGTACCAAGGTGCCGTATCGATGTTGTCCGTGCACACGTGCCCATTCGAGGAAATCACCGGCTTGTATTCGTTGCGAAAACTCCTCATCGGAAAGGAAGTGATAGTGCACTCCATCTTCTTCTCCGGGTCGTGGTGATCGAGTTGTCCCAGATATAGAAAGATATACCTGCGGGTGGCGCTTGATAAGCTCGCGTACCACCGTCCCCTTCCCCACTGCGGTAGGCCCGGATATCACAGTAAGTGAATGGGACTGCGTATCGATTGGAATAGGAGTCTGACACATACGAACTATTGTTCCATACTCGTGCGAGTCTCCGAATTCACTCGCTCCTTGGGCAGTCAGCTATCCGAAACGTTTAATCAGTTCTTGCCGTTGTAATGGTCCTACGCCGCGAAGACGTCGAGACGGCGCGATACCCACATCTTCGAGTAGCGTGGCTGCAGTTATTGATCCAACGCGGGGAAGAGACTCGAGCAGTGAAGTGATTTTCATTTTGCCGACTGCCTTATCGGTATCGGCAAGTTCAAATACCTCGGAGAGGGTAATCTCTCGTTTTTTCAATTTGGCTTTCACTTCAGCCCGGCGGCGACGTGCTTCAGTAGCTTTATGAAGAGCTTCCGCTCTCTGCTCAGGTGTCAGGTCAGGCAGCCCCATCGTTGATCTCCTCAGATAACTGAACGGTCGTGTATTTAAACATTAAATCAGAGAAGAGAAATGAGCAAAGCGATCTTGAAACTTTTGCCTATTGCATAGCGCGTGCAACTTCATTCGCGGTTTTTTTCACGGCCTCTTCCAGATCGAATTTGTTAGGCCCGGCTTGAAGAATACTCCGTGAGCTCGACACTAGGAAACGAGAAAGATGGGGGCCAAAACAAGCTTTCACCTGCTCAATGTTTCCTCCTTGCGCACCAAACCCAGGAGCAAGAATAGGTCCTGTAAACCGCGAAAGACTTTCTCCTAGACTGGCCTGTGGATCAGTCACGGTTGCGCCTATCACGGCACCAAATGACCCAGTATGAGCTTGCTCACAGAGCTGGTCATTCATGGTTTGTGCCCACTCCAACACTTGGCCCGCCACAGTCCTGCCAGACCGGTCAAGACTGCGTTGTAGCAGGTGCCCCTCGGGATTTGAGGTCAGAACGAGTATGAATAGCCCCTTATTGTTCTCAACAGCTATTTGTGCCGTCTTTTCATAGGCTTTCGGCCCCATATACGGACTAATGGTAATAGCATCAGCCTCCAGCGGAGCTCCGGGAATTAAATACGATTTAGCGTACCCATCCATTGTCGAACCGATATCTCCACGTTTAACATCGAGAATAGTTAAAACTCCGCGTTCGCGTGCCTGAGAAAGTAGCTCCTCCAGAACGGATATCCCAGCCGCACCAAAACGTTCGAAAAACGCCGATTGCGGTTTGATCGCGGCCGCGGATTCCAATCCTTCCAGAGCCCGAAAAGAAAACTCTCGTAATCCGTCGATTGAATCCGGTAGTTTCCACAGCGACAGCAAATGTGGATGCGGGTCAATACCGGCACACACCGGTTCTTTTTCCTGCATTGCGCGGTGGAGTCGAGTACCAAACATCATCGAGTCGCTTCCTCACTTGGTGTATTACGAGCATCGCGCTCAGCGTCATATTCCTGCAGAGTCTTCATGTCGAAATGACCGTTCCGTTGCACTTCAATGGCACGAACAGCTGCATTAAAGGCCTGCAGCGTTGTCACGATGGTTTTACCCGCTGACGTGGTGGCAGTCCGGATGGCGTAACCATCCCGTCGAGTCGACTTTCCTTGTGGCGTATTAACAACCATGTCGATTTTTCCATCACGGATTAGGTCAATGACTGTCGGTTCACCTGCTCGCCGCTCGGATTCCTTTGAAATTACCCGCACCGGAATACCGTTACGGCGCAGTACCGAAGCGGTACCGGTAGTGGCGAGAATATCGAATCCCATGTCTACCATCCGACTGACGGGGAAGACTACGTTACGTTTATCCGCATCAGCAATGGAAATAAATAGCGTGCCCGAGAGGGGAAGCCCACCAAAGGCGGCGATCTGAGACTTAGCGAAGGCCGCTGGGAATGAAGCATCATGTCCCATCACCTCACCAGTGGAGCGCATTTCCGGACCTAATAAAGTATCGACCACTTGTCCACTGGAATCGCGGAAACGATTAAAAGGCAAGACGGCCTCTTTCACCGAAATTGGCTCATCGAGGTCTATATGAGAGGCATCCCAGCGAGGAAGCTCGCCGCTATCACGCAACTGCGCGATGGTCTGACCCATTTGAATCTTGGCAGCCGCACGAGCCAGAGCGACACCGGTGGCTTTGGATGCAAACGGTACGGTGCGTGAGGCACGCGGATTAGCTTCGATTACATACAGAATGTCCGATGTGATAGCGAACTGAATATTGAGCAATCCCCGAACTCCGACTCCCTGGGCAATTGCGCGCGTGGATCGACATATCCTTTCAATCTGCCTGCCCGACAAGGTCATCGGAGGCATCACACAAGCCGAGTCGCCGGAGTGAATGCCAGCCTCCTCGATATGTTCCATAATTCCGCCCATAAAGAGGTCAGTTCCATCGAAAAGAGCGTCCACATCAATCTCAACGGCATCATCAAGGAAGCGGTCAATCAGCAACGGGCCGTGTGCAAATGAGATATTTCCCAGCCGCTGTAGATAATCAGCCATGCCTTCTTCGTCGAAAACAATCTCCATACCCTGGCCGCCGAGTACAAAGGACGGTCGCGCCAAGATCGGATAGCCCACCTCGCGAGCTACGGCTAGTGCCGCCTGACCACTAGTGGCTGTGCCGTGAGCCGGTGAGGAGAGTCCGGCTTCAACAAGCACACGTTCAAACTGCTCTCGATCCTCCGCCAAAGCAATCGAGGCCGGCGAGGTCCCCGCAATAGGCACGCCAGCTCTCTCCAGATCTTCAGCTAAAGACAGCGGAGTTTGTCCGCCGAGTTGCACAATCACACCAGCAATCGGCCCGGCCTGAGATTCTGATTCGTATATTTCGAGAACATCTTCCAAAGTCAGCGGCTCAAAGTAGAGGCGATCGGAAATGTCGTAGTCGGTTGACACCGTTTCCGGATTGCAATTGATCATGATCGTCTCGTAGGAATCTTTGAGAGCCAATGTCGCGTGAACACACGAATAGTCAAACTCAATTCCCTGGCCGATTCGGTTCGGCCCAGATCCCAAAATAATCACTGCTGGACGATCGCGTGTTTCTACTTCTGATACTTCATCGTAGGTGGAGTAAAAATACGGCGTCGCGGCCGGGAACTGTGCAGCGCAGGTGTCCACTGCCTTGTACACCGGCCGGATATTGTAAGCCGCTCGAATTTGGCGCACGACTTCTTCTTTGAGCCCACGGATATCGGCGATTTGCAGATCGGAAAATCCGTGCCGCTTAGCTTCGTAAATGAGATCGGCAGTCAGCGCATCTGCTTCCTTGAGCTCACGTGCGATTTCATCAATGAGAGCGATTTGATCGACAAACCACGGGTCGATCCCAGTGGCATCAACGATCTGCTGTTGCGTAGCGCCACCGCGTAGCGCTTGCTGTACCTGAACAAGTCGGCCTTCTGTTGGGGTTGCCATTTCCTTTAAAAGGTGGTCAACATCACGCGGTTGCGGTACTGGACCATTCCAGTGAAAGCTCACTCCAGCTTTATCAATCGAGCGTAGAGCCTTTTGGAGGGCTTCTGCGAAATTACGCCCCAAGGACATAGCCTCCCCCACTGCTTTCATGGAGGTGGTCAAAGTGTGGTCCGAAGCCGGAAACTTCTCAAAGGCGAAGCGTGGAACCTTAACGACGATGTAATCCACTGCGGGTGACACATTGGCATGCGTTACCTGCGTAATATCATTGCGAATTTCATCTAAGTCGTAACCGATAGCAAGTCGTGTAGCAACTTTAGCGATGGGAAATCCAGTTGCTTTCGAGGCTAACGCTGAAGACCGTGATACGCGCGGATTCATTTCAATCACGATAATGCGTCCGTCTTCAGGATTCACAGCAAACTGCATATTGCATCCGGCCTGGTCAACTCCGACTTCGCGCACCACGTCGCGACCGATTTGGTATATCTGCTCCAATTCGGATTCGGTGAGGGTTAAAGCCGGAGCGATGGTAATTGAATCACCCGTATGAACGCCCATTGGATCGACGTTTTCGATTGAGCAGACAATAACAGTTTCGCCGCGGCGATCCCGCATAAGTTCTAGCTCTATTTCTTTCCATCCAATGACCGATTCCTCGAGAAGCACTTCATTGGTAATCGAGCCACTTAAGCCCTGTCCGGCAATGCGACGCAGTTCAGCCTCATTATGCGCAAAACCCGATCCCAGACCGCCCATAGTATACGAGGGGCGCACCACCAGGGGATATCCAAGTTCCTCAGCGGCGGCGAGGCATTCTTCCATCGAGTGCGCGATCCGTGAGCGCGCAACTTCAGCTCCGCATCTTTCGACCACTGCTTTAAACTCATCACGGTCTTCACCGGCTTGGATTGCCTGTGCAGAAGCGCCGATAAGTTCCACATTGTATTTGTCGAGAATGCCTTGCTCGAATAATTGTGTCGCCGCATTGAGCGCTGTCTGACCGCCCAGAGTGGGCAAAAGTGCATCGGGTTTCTCGCGGGCAATGATCTTTTCGATCACATCGACAGTTAGCGGCTCAATATAGGTCGCATCGGCCATCCCAGGATCGGTCATAATGGTGGCGGGATTCGAGTTAATGAGGATGACGCGTATACCTTCGGATTTGAGCACGCGGCATGCCTGCGTACCCGAATAGTCGAATTCGCATGCTTGGCCTATCACAATGGGACCGGAACCGATGACGAGGACTGATTGAATATCTGTGCGTTTAGGCATTAGGCGGTCTCCTGTCCGCTCGAGACCACGTCAGCAATCAGAGTATCGATAACTGAACGAGGAAGTGGTGTAGTGGGATTGAGATCAGCTACTGCCTCCGGAAGGGAAGCCCCGGAGAAAATACCGAATCGAAGTGTTGGATGAGCGATGATGAGTTGGGATATGGCGCGGGTATCTACCCGATGGATGCCCACTACGCCTGCGCGGGCTAGCGCCGGCTCGAGTTCCCCCTCGCTCTGCCAGTTCGATGCTAAGCGGGAGGGTTCTCGTACCACCAGTCCGCGAGCATGATAGGAATCAGACAGCGCATCAGCGGCGTGTACTCCGACATTGCCCACGTGCGGGCTCGTCATGACGATGATTGACTGTGCGTTTGCAGGATCGGTTAACTCTGCCTGGTAACCCGACAGCGAGGTATTAAGAACAGCCTTTCCCATGGCGCATCCGGTGGCGCCCCAAGAATATCCGCGAAAAACATGGCCGTCCTCTGATATTAGCAGTGCGATTTGTGGTGTCATCGATTGTCCTTTTCAACAGGTGTTCCGCCTCGCACAGTGAAGGCTCCGCGATACATAGTGTGCGTGATTTGAGCGGTCAATATATGACCGACATAGGGTGTATTAGACGAACGTGTCCACTGTTCATCGAGTCGGACCTCCCGTTTGATTGACGGATCAATAAATGTCAGATGAGCAGGATTACCAACCGCAATATCGAGACCTTGATCTTCAACCCGTCCGATTCGGGCAGGAGTATGTGACATGACTCGCGCAACATCGCGCCACGTCATTCGACCAGTATCAACCATTGTTGTCGCAATGACGGGTAGCGCTGTTTCTAAACCGGTCATGCCGAAGGCACCGGCCTGCCATTCGCAATCCTTCATTTCCAGCGGATGCGGCGCGTGGTCGGTGCCGACTATGTCTATCGTGCCGTCAGCCAGTCCCTCGCGAAGTGCCTCCATATCTTCTGCTGTACGCAATGGTGGATTGACCTTATATCGAGGATCGTAGGTTTTGGCCAAATCCTCTGTGAGGAACAAATGGTGAGGTGTTGCTTCTGCGGTGACACGGATGCCTTTCGATTTAGCCCAGCGAATTAGATCAACCGAGCCCGCAGTTGAGACGTGACATACGTGGAGCCGCGAACCCACGTGTTGAGTTAACGCGATGTCTCTAGCGATAATCGCTTCTTCTGCTACCGCCGGCCATCCGGCTAAACCGAGTTCAGCGGATAGTGGAGATTCATTCATCTGAGAGCCGTCAGTTAAGGCGGGATCTTGCGCGTGCTGGGCGATTACACCACCGAACGTCTTGACGTATTCGAGCGCTCGCCGCATGAGAACTGGGTCAAATACGCACATACCATCATCTGAGAAGACCCGCACACGCGCTTTTGAGCGTGCCATAGCCCCCATAGCAGACAGTTGCTTACCTTTCAGCCCAACAGTCACCGCTCCCACCGGACGCACATCGAGCCACCCGGCAGAGTCACCGAGAGTCTTAACTTGCTCTACTACCGAGGCGGTGTCTGCCACCGGAGTAGTGTTGGCCATGGCGTGTACACAGGTGAAGCCACCCATCGCTCCAGCACGGGTACCGGTAAACACAGTTTCGGCATCTTCCTGTCCCGGTTCACGAAGGTGAGTGTGGAGGTCG
The DNA here is from genome assembly GCA_030537795.1 of Actinomycetaceae bacterium. Taxonomy (GTDB): domain Bacteria; phylum Actinomycetota; class Actinomycetes; order Actinomycetales; family Actinomycetaceae; genus Gleimia. Next base: position 45,269 of record JAUNVE010000010.1, on the reverse strand, counting down.
ACCAGACCCGGCAGAACGACCAGACCATCGGCGTTAACTACCTCAGGATCGGATACCGCGTCGCTAGCATCGGCTCCGATGCCGACGATAGTGCCAGCAGAAATTGCAATAGTGGCGGGGTTTTCACCGTAGAGACTGGCCCCTTTGATGAGATATGAGCGGTTATTCATGGATTGTGCCTTTCGATGCCAGGAGCAAGTACAGTGCAGCCATGCGAACGCTCACTCCATTATTCACTTGTTCAACGATTACTGACCGGGGCGAGTCGGCAGCTTGCGCGCAGATTTCGAGACCGCGATTCATAGGGCCTGGATGCATGATGACGGTGGAAGGTGACAGAGCGTCAAAACGAATAATGTCAAGACCGTAAGCGCGATGATATTCACCGGGCGAGGGAAAGAATCCGCCTCCTAGGCTACTCATTCGTTCACGTTGAACACGAAGCATAATCACTGCATCGGTGGGTTCTGCCAAGGCTTCATCAAAGTCGTAAGTCACTCGACACGGCCAGTTTTCTATACCGACGGGAACCAGCGTTGGCGGAGCCACCAGTGTCACTTCTGCACCGAGTAAAGACAGCAGCTGGACATCGGAGCGTGCCACTCGAGAATGGAGAATATCGCCGACGATAATTACGCGAGCGCCTTCCAAGGTAGTCCCCTCTTCGGCAGGTTCTCCCCCGCGTGTGAAATGCCGCCGAAGAGTCATCGCATCAAGAAGCGCCTGAGTGGGATGCTGATGGGTGCCATCTCCGGCGTTGAGAACGGGTAAGTCCATCCAACCGGCATGCGCTAGACGGTGGGCAGCCCCCGAGTGGGAATGACGCACGATAACGGCATCGGCTCCCATCGCCTCCAATGTCAAGGCCGTGTCCTTCAGTGATTCACCTTTTGAAACCGATGATCCCTTAGCCGAAAAGCTAATGACATCGGCAGAAAGTCGCTTGGCCGCGGCTTCAAAAGACAGGCGTGTACGCGTGGAATCCTCAAAAAAGAGATTCACCACGGTTTTTCCGCGCAGGGTGGGCAGTTTCTTAACTCGCCGAGACTGGGTTGCGGCCATAGCTTCAGCGGTGTCCAGAAGCAGTACAGCATCTTCTTGACTCAGGTCGGCTATATCGATGAGATGTTTCATGCTTCCTCCACGATAATGACTTCGTCGTCACCGTCATTTTCAACAAAGTTGATAGTTACTGTTTCAGATCGGGAAGTGGGTAGGTTTTTGCCGACAAAATCGGGGCGAATCGGCAATTCCCGGTGACCGCGGTCGACAAGTACGGCGAGCCGGACGCGGCTGGGACGTCCAATGTCAAATAATGCGTCGAGAGCAGCTTTAATGGTTCGTCCCGTATACAGCACATCATCAACAAGTACAACGGTACGTCCGTCAATACCTCCCGGAGGAATATTGGTCGGATGCGGTGCCCGCATCGGTTGATCGGCCAAATCATCCCGATACATGGTGGTATCGAGCGAGCCAGACTCCAGCTGCTCACCGGTTATCTGAGCGATTTTCTGAGTAAGCCGATCAGCAAGTGTGACCCCGCGCGTCGGAATGCCAAGAAGAACCAGATCCTCGATTCCTTTTTCGCGTTCGATAATCTCGTAGGCTATCCGAGCACTAGCCCGGTCAATATCATCATCGTTAAGCACAATTTTTCTTCGTCGAGGATTACTCATCCTGCGCTCCTTTCCCGCCTCACTGGACGGCTTTAAAGGTTTTCATCGGATTATTAAAACGCCCGGTGCTTTCGCTCCGGGCGTTAGATTATGTCGACAACTGGTCTTCTTCAGTTGGCTGATCGTGTTGATCGGTTTGCGGTTGTTCCTCATTGTCATAGTCATCGAGATTTTCCGATAACTCATCGCCCT